>NZ_JACHVQ010000001.1:1229428-1536786 GCF_014190805.1 Flexivirga oryzae
TCGGCACTGCCATCGTGAAGACGCTGCAACATGAGGTCAGCGTGACGGATGGTGTGCTCGACCTGGGTGTCGAACACGACAACCCTGGCGCGCGACGACTGTACGACCGCTTGGGCTTCGATCCCGTCGGTGCCGACGACCGAGAAGTTCACCTGCGATGGCGCCCGCCGGGGTTCCCTGAGTAGCCCGCGGGCTGGTGGTGCGTTGCGGGGGTGCCAGGAGCCGGTCGATGACGTGCCCGGCCAGTACCGGGTCCAAGTGCTTGGTCTCCGTGTAGGCGATGCGGGCCCGGTCCCAGGTGCACCCGCCGGTGCGTAACAGTTCCTGTGCCCCGTGGACGCGGGCGTCCAGGGCGGTGGCGAACCGGACCCGGTCTCGGGCGGCGGTGATCGTGGACCCGGTCAACAACTGCACCTCGTGGACGACTGCTTGGCAGGCGGCTTTGCGGTGGGCGGTGATGTCGGCGACTAGGGCCGCGGTCGCGTCCACCAGGGCGGCGTCGGCGAACGCCTTGACGCGTTCGGCGGCCTGGATCAGGTCACCCAGGTGCTCCCGAGACACCTCACCGGTATCGGTGTGGGTGTCGGTGGTGTGGTGACGCGGGCTGGCTGGGCGCGATCGGTGTGCTCGGTCAGGGCGGTGACCGCGTCCGCGAGAGGTCCGGGTAGCCCGGACACGTCCACCCACCGCGGGTCGCTCGTCATGGCCGGTTACCCCTTCCCGCCTTGTCTGAGCTGCTGTTCTGGGACCGAGTCTAGGGGTGAGCACCGACAACCTCTTCGCGGCGAAACCATCACAAGCACAGCCGGTTCCGACCTCTACCGCGTGTCCTCGCGGGGTCTCGATACGGCTGCGCTGGCGCTCCGCCTACTCGACCCGCGCGGGTGCGACCCTTCGATACGCCCGTCGCAAGCTCCGGGCTACTCAGGGATCGCAGGGGTCTTCGCCCGTCGCAAGCTCCGGGCTACTCAGGGATCGCAGGGGTCTTCGCCCGTCGCAGGCTCCGGGCTACTCAGGGATCGCAGGGCATACGCCCGTCGCAGGCTCCGGGCTACTCAGGGATCGCAGGGGTCTTCGCCCGTCGCAAGCACAGCCGGTTCCGACCTCTACCGCGTGTCCTCGCGGGGTCTCGATACGGCTCCGCTGGCGCTCCGCCTACTCGACCCGCGCGCGGATGCGACCCTTCGATACGCCTGTCGCAGGCTCCGGGCTACTCAGGGATCGCAGGGGTCTCGCCCGTCGCAGGCTCCGGGCTACTCAGGGATAGCAGGGGTCTTCGCCCGTCGCAAGCACAGCCGGTTCCGACCTCTACCGCGTGTCCTCGCGGGGTCTCGATACGGCTGCGCTGGCGCTCCGCTTACTCGACCCGCGCGCGGGTGCGACCCTTCGATACGCCCGTCGCAAGCTCCGGGCTACTCAGGGATCGCAGGGGTCTTCGCCCGTCGCAAGCACAGCCGGTTCCGACCTCTACCGCGTGTCCTCGCGGGGTCTCGATACGGCTGCGCTGGCGCTCCGCTTACTCGACCCGCGCGCGGGTGCGACCCTTCGATACGCCCGTCGCAGGCTCCGGGCTACTCAGGGATCGCAGGGGTCTTCGCCCGTCGCAAGCTCCGGGCTACTCAGGGATCGCAGGGTCTTCGCCCGTCGCAAGCTCCGGGCTACTCAGGGATCGCAGGGGTCTTCACCCGTCGCAAGCACAGCCGGTTCCGACCTCTACCGCCTGTCCTCGCGGGGTCTCGATACGACTCCGCTAGCGCTCCGCCTACTCGACCCGCGCGCGGGTGCGACCCTTCGATACGCCCGTCGCAAGCTCCGGGCTACTCAGGGATCGCAGGGGTCTTCGCCCGTCGCAAGCTCCGGGCTACTCAGGGATCGCAGGGGTCTTCACTCGTCGCCAGCACCGGGATACTCAGGGATCGCAGGAGTCCCGGCCCACACGCGGGCGGGGCGGCCGCGGCCGGCGGGTTGGGTGCGGCCGGTGTCGGCATACATGGACCCCAGCCGGCGGGCCAGGTTGGCCGGATTGGCCTCCAGTTCCAGCTGTTCCGCCAGACCGGCTACGTCGAGCGTACTGAACGTGTCGCCGAGGAAGGCCGGGATGATCCGGGTGTCCTCCCAGAAGCGGGCACGCACGTCGGCGACCGCGTCCGCGATGATCTGGTTGTGCGCGAACGGCAGCTTCGGCAACTCGTCGAGCGGGATCGTCCAGGTGCTGTCCCGGCCGTTCGCGGCCGGATGCAGCACCACGATCTGGGTCAGCGAGATGGTGGCGCCACGAGGGTCGCGATTGCGCTCGTCGTTGTAGCGCCCGGCGGTCTGCCAGCGCACCGACTCCGCAGTGAGACCACACTTCTCGCGCAACCCGCGCAGCGCGGCATCCCGGGCGCTCTCGCCGGACAGCATCATCACGCCCGGCAGCGCGCGCCGGTGCCGGAACGGCGCGTACTGCCGCTCGACGAGAACGACACCGACCCGGTCGTCGGTATGACGCAACGCGACCGCGTCGACACTGACGACAGGCTGATTCGAGGTCATGGTGACCACCATCATGCCTGCTGTGCGCTCCGCGCTCAGCTGTCGCCGGCCGGACCCGCGGGTCGCATGCCGCTCGCCGTCGGCACCGCGAGTCCGGTTCGGCCGGTCGATGCCGCAGTGCGGTCGATGACACCGGCCACGATGAGCGCCTGACCGACCAGGTAGGTGAGCATCACCCAGAAGTCGTGGACGGGCAGGGTGACACCGGCGAAGGCGTGCAGCGCGATCAGCCCGTCGGAGGCCATGAAGATCGCGCCACCGACGCCGGTGACGGGGGAGACCCCGGGCGCGAGGAGCGCCATCGCGGTCAGGGCGGCGCCATACATGATGACCGGGGGCGCGAGGGGACCGGCGCCCGGCAGGCACCACGCGACGAGACCGAGAAACGCTGCCAGATAAGGAATTCGTGCCGCCCATGTGCGCACTGGTGACGACTCCGAGCGGTAGGGGAGGAAGCCCGCGATGTACGTCACCTGCGCGACCAGGAAGCACCCGACCATCGACAGGAAACCGGGGTCCCCGGACACGAAGCGCGGCACGGTGTCGCCGAGCCAGGACGCGCCGAGAGCGAGCAGACCCAGGCGCACCAACCGGGTCCGATCCGGACACGCAGCGGCCAGCGCGCCGGCGAGGGTGGGCATCAGCAGGATCTGGGTCGCCGAACTGAGCACGCCGTCCGGGTCCACGAACTGACACACCAGATGCGTCGCGCCGACGACCCCGAAACCGGTGATCGCGACCCGTCCCCACGTCGTCGAGGTGACCGAGTCGAATGCCGCACGAAGTGTCCTGCGCAGTCGCTCCATCCGGTCAAGGTAGTGGACCACCACCTGCCGGCTGGGTCCGAACCCCCGGCGTCGTTAGGCTGAGGAGTATGTCGAGTCCGATGAGTGGCGGCTTCGGTCGCCAGCCGAACGCCAGGTTGCAGCAGGGGCTGACCCTTGACTACCCGATGTCGCTGGGCGTCTATACCGATTACCGTGACGCGCAGCGGGCGGTCGACTATCTCTCGGACAAGGAGTTCCCGGTCGAGAACTGCATGATCGTCGGGACCGAGTTGAAGCAGATCGAGCGGGTCGTCGGGCGCTTGACGTGGGGCCGGGTGCTGGCCGGCGGTGCGCTCTCCGGCGCCTGGTTCGGAGCGTTCATCGGTCTGATCCTGTCGATGTTCGACTCGGTCAACGTGCTCAGCGTGGTGTTGTCCACCGTCGTCTTCGGTGCCGTCTTCGGGGCCGTGTGGGCAGCCATCGGTTACAGCCTCACCGGGGGACAGCGTGACTTCCAGTCGGTCACCCAGGTCGTGGCCACGAAGTACGAAGTGCTGGTGGAGCACAAGTTCGCGATGCAGGCGCGTGAACTGCTCGACAACATGCCCGGTGGCGGGCCGACCCTGACCTGACCCACCTCAGATGGTGAGGCCGTCGTCCTTCGTGCCGAACTTGTCCTGCAGGAAGCGGTAGCTGGCCAGCATGCCCTCCGCGCCGTGCGTGCGTGCCTCGGACGCGATGTCGTCGAGTGCGCCGTGCAGGATCGTGAGCTGTTCGTCGAGCAGCACGGCCCCGGTCTTGCCGTCCTGGATCGGCTCCGTGTTCGCCACGGACGGCGGCAGCGCCAGGTAGGCGCGCACCGCGGTCGGCGCGTAGTCCTCGTGGACCTGCTCCACCTCGAACACCAGCCGGTCGCTGGCCTGGTGGGAGCGCAACTCGGCGTGCAGCGCATCGGCCCGGCGCAGCAGGTTGTGCAGGTTCTGCCGGCACGGGTCCGGGATGCGCCGGTCGTTGAAGAGCCGGTTGAGGTCGACGGCGGAGGCCTGTGCCACCGACGCCTGGGCGGCCGCTTCCTTCATCGCCGTGCGCTGGACCGACCGCGCGTGCTTGCGGCGGTTGCGTGCCGGACCGCCGGAGATGTACCAGAGGCCGATCATGGCGCCCACCGGGAAGACGACCCAGGGGAAGGCGCCGGCGGCCAGCCCCGCGACGGTGACCGCGGCCAGACAGCTGAACGAGGACTGCACCTCGTGGCGGACCTTGTAGTAGGGGCGGTAGAGGAACTCCACGCTGGAGAACATCAGGATTGCCATGCCGGCGTGGACGACCCAGCCCGCGTCGGTGAACGCCAGACCGGCCATCACCAGTGCGCTGCCGATCGTGCGCAGGATGGCGTCGGTCCCGCGCTTGAACGCCCCGGTGAGCATCGTGATGATCGCGCCCACCGCGAAGAGCTGCAGGATGAAATCCACGCGTCGTCCCCTCCCGCGAGAACCGGTTCGTGGTTCCAGGTTAACTTCCGGCGGCCGGATCCACCGACCCCTTGTGGACGAGGGTGCCCAGCAGGTCCGGTGCGGTGAGCAGTTGCTCGTAGGCGAGCTCGGCCGCGCCGATCAGCGACGCATCGCGAACAGTCCCTTGTAGCAACGTGATCGGCGCTCGCCCGATGGTGACCATGCCGCGCTGCAGCCCGATGCGGACCGACGGCTCCGCGAGGCGCAACACCTCCGCCAGGTGGCCGTCCGCGACGATCGCCTCCGGGTTGAGGACATGGGCGACGTTGGACAGCCCCCGTCCGAGCCACTGCCCGACGGAACAGACGACGTCGAGGCAGGTCTCGTCGCCGTCGGCGGCTCGCCGGAACAGCGACTCGAGCTCGGGGGAGTCGATCCCGGCGGCCTCCGCCGCCCGCAGTATGGCGTCCTCGCCGACATACTCCTCCAGACAGCCGCGGTTGCCGCAGTGGCAGACCGGCCCGTCGGCCTGCACGGTGATGTGGCCGATCTCCCCGGCATACCCCCGGCTGCCGCGCAGCAGGTCGCCGCCGATGATCACGCCACCGCCGACACCGACCCGGCCGAGCACCAGGACCACGTTGGAGAAACCCGCGGCCACACCCCGACGGTGCTCGGCGAGGAGGGCGAGATCGGCGTCGTTGCCCACCACCACGTGGTCGGCCAGCCGAGCGCGCAGCAGCGCCCCGAACGGGGCGTTGCTCCACTGCAGGTTGGGCGCGTAGACGGCGATGCCCTGGGGGTTGTCGATCATCGCCGGCACGCTGACCCCCACACCGACCCGGATGCTGTCGCCGGCGGCGGCGGTGAGGTCACGCGCCGCCGCCGCGACCCGGTCGGCGGTCCTGTCCGCCGACCGGTCCGCGCCGACCCGGTGCTTCCAGACGACCCGGTCGAGCACCGTCCCGGACAGGCCGACGGTCGCGACCTGCACCTGGGTGACATCGACGTCGACCGCGACCACGTGGACCGCACCCGGCCGCAGAGCCACCAGGTATGGCGGCCGCCCGGCCTTGTCCCGGCTGTGCGACGGCGTGCGTTGGGTGACGATGCCGAGCTCGACGAGGTCGCCGACGATGGCGCCGATGGTGCTGCGGTTGAGCCCGGTCAGCCGAGCCAGCTCCGGCCGTGACAGCGCACCGTGCAGATGCAGGTGGCGCAGGACGACCGAGAGGTTGTGCCGGCGGATCTGCTCGGGGCGCGCCGCGGACCGGGCGCCCGGGGGCATCAGCCGAGCCCGGACGCGCCGGCACGGCGCCGGGAGACGGCGTCGACGGTCGCGGCGAGCAGGAGCACCAGACCGGTGACGATCCACTGCCAGGCGGAGTTGTTCGCGCCACGCAGCAGGTCCGCCATACCGTTGATGATGACGGCGACGACGCAACCACCGACGACGGCGTCGGTGATCTTGCCCTTGCCGCCGAAGAGGCTGGTTCCACCGACGACCGCCGCGCCGACCGCGAGCAACAGCGTGTTGCCGCCGCCCTGCGACGCGTTGACCGCGGTCTGCGACGCGAGCACGATGCCCGACACTCCGGCGAGCACCGAGCAGATGACGAAGACCGAGATGCGTACGGAGTCGACCCGGATGCCGGCCCGACGCGCCGCCTCGTCACTGCCGCCGACCGCGTAGATGTGCCGTCCGTAACGGGTCCGGTTGAGCATGAAGCCGAGGACGACCACGAGCACGAGGATCACCGGTACGACCCACGGCACGCCACCGAGGTAGGCACCGGCGACCTTCTCGGCGACCAGCTGACCGTTCTTCTCCACGATCTTGGTTCCGCCCGCCGCATTGGGCGACCGGTTGAGGTTGAGAACCACGGTGAAGACGACCGCGAGCAGGGCGATGCCACCGATCTTGACCGCCGTGAGGACGGCGGGCTCGGTCGGCAGGTTCTTGCGGCGCCGCGCACTGACGGCGAGCAGCTTCTGGACCGCGAAGCCGGCGATCATCAGGATCGCCATCACCCAGCCGGCCCATTGCGGCATGTTGCCGTTCTCCAGCGCGACGAGTGCGTCGCTCTGCAACGACAGGTTGCCCTGCGTGTTGGCGCTGTTCACCACGATCTGGACGACACCCTGCAGGCCGAGGAAGAGTGCCAGGGTCGACACGAACGACGGCACCCGCAAGAAGGTGCGCATCCACCCGATGAGGAGCCCGATCACCGCGCTCACGATCAGGGCGACGAGAACGGCGAACGGCCACGGCCAGTCCTTCATCAGCAGGACTGCGGCGACCGCCCCACTCACGCCGGAGGCGGTGCCGGCCGACAGGTCGATCTCGGCCAGCAGCAGGACGAAGACCAGACCCATTGCCAGCAGGATGCCCGGTGCCGCCTGGGTGATCAGGCTGGCGAAGTTGCTCTTGGAGAAGAAGCCGTCCTCGACGACGGAGAAGATCAGGAAGAGCACGATCAGGGCTGCGACCGCGGGCAGCGAGCCCATGTCGCCACCGCGGATGCGCTGCCAGTAGTTGTGCAGGTAGGCGCCGACGTCGTTGCCGGCGGGGAAGGTCGTCGCGGCTGCGGCGGTCTCGTCCACGGCCGCATCGACGTCGGCGGCAGTGGCGGTCTTGCTCAGGTGTGGCGTCATGCGGGGGCTCCGGAGGTCATGGCGGGCTGGAGGCCGAGGTCACCGCTGCGGCCCGTGGTGATCAGCTCGACGACCTGGGTCTGGTTGACGTCGGCGCGGTCGACGGTGGCGGCGAGCTGGCCGAGGTAGAGGACCGAGATCTTGTCGGCCACCTGGAGGACGTCGAGCATGTTGTGCGAGATGAGGATGACGGCGGTGCCCTGGTCGGCGAGGCGACGCACCAGGTCGAGCACCTGTGCGGTCTGCGCGACACCGAGGGCGGCGGTCGGCTCGTCGAGGATGACGACCTTGGACTTCCACAGCGCGGCCTTGGCGATCGCGACGGTCTGCCGCTGCCCACCGGACAGGCTCGACACCCGCTGCCGGACCGAGTTCAGGGTCCGCACCGACAGCGACTTCAGCGTGTCGGACGCCGCGATCTCCATCGACTCCTCGTCGAGCACGATGCCGCGCATCCGCTCGCGACCGAGGAACATGTTCTGGACGACGTCGAGGTTCTCGCAGAGCGCGAGGTCCTGGTAGACGATCTCGACACCGAGCGCCGACGCGTCGCGTGGGTCGCTGACGTGCCGCGGCTGTCCCTCGAACTCGTAGGTACCGGAGTCGATGGTGTAGGTGCCACCGATGCACTTGACGAGGGTGGACTTGCCGGCGCCGTTGTCGCCGACGAGGGCTGTGACCTTGCCGGGGTACGCCGCGAAGTCGACGTCCCGCAGTACGTGCACCGCACCGAAACTCTTGTTGATCCCGTGCAGTTCCAGGATCGGTTGATCAGACATGAATCTCCCTAGACGCAGCGGAAGGGGCCGGCCGGTCGGTCCGCCCGGCCCCTTCCTTCAGCTTCAGCAGTCGGTGTTACTTGACACCCGCCGCGGTGCACTTCGCGGCGTAGGCACCCGTGCAGGTCGTCGACTTCGGCGTGTAGCCGTCGTTGATCGGCCGCGCGACGTTGGCCTTCGTGATGGCGATCGGGGTCGCCAGGATCGAGGGGACCATACGGCCGGTCTGGGTGTCCTTGATCTTCTGGGTGGTCTTCGGCACCTGGCCGGTGGCCAGCTGGGCGGCAGCGTCGACCGCCGGGAAGGCCTCCAGCTTCGACGGCTTGTAGATCGTGAAGCACTGGGTGCCGTCCATGATCCGCTGCAGACCCTCGACGGTGGCGTCCTGTCCGGAGACCGCCACCTTGCCGGCCAGTCCCTGCTTCTTCAGGGCGGTGACGACCGAGCCCGCCATACCGTCGTTGGCGACCATCACGGCGTTCATGTCCGGGTTCTTCTGCAGCATCGAGGTGAAGATGATGCCGGCCTTCTGGTTGTCCCAGTCGGGGACCGACTGGTCGGCGAGCTTCGTCCAGCCCTTCTGCTTCTTCAGCACCGAGTCATAACCCTGCTTGAAGAGGGTCGCGTTGTTGTCGGTCGGCGCACCGTTGAGGTCGACGTACTTGACCGCGGACTTGCCCTTGACCTGCGAGCACTGCGTCAGCGTCTTGCCCTGCAACTCGCCGACCTTGGTGTTGTCGAAGGACACGTACAGACTGGCGGAGCCGCCGAGGGTCAGGCGGTCGTAGTCGATGGTGTAGATGCCCTTGGACTTGGCGGTCTTCTCGATCTGGGCTGCCGAGGCCGAGTCGAGGTTGACCAGCCCGAGCACTTTGACGCCGTTGTTCATCATCGTCGTCGCGATGGTGGTCATCTGCTGCGCCGAGTTGTTGGCGTTCTGGATGTCGCAGTTCAGGTTGTCGGCCTTGCAGCGTGCCTTCAGGGCCTGCGGGTCGGACGAGATCCACCGGTTGGAGGACTGCCGGTCCGGCAGGATGAAGCCGACCTTGGCGCCCTTCCCGTCGATCGAGCCACCGGACGCGGCGGTCGACCCGCCACCGGTCGCCGTCGACCCGCCTGTCGACCCGCCGGCTGCGGCACTCGACCCGCCACCGCTGGAGCCGCCGCTGCTGCCGGAGCCGCCGCCACTGCTGCTGCTTCCACAGCCGGCCAGAGCGATGATGCCCGCCACTGCACACGCCGTGCTGAGCGCACCTTTGCGCATGGTTCCACCTTTCCGATCAACTCGAGGGGCCGGTCCACGGGCTCGAGCCGCTGTTCGCTGAATATGTTGCGAACGGCAACATATCCGCTTTTCGGGTGATTCGCACCACTTTCGGCAGGATCTTGCCGCCGGAACCGACATCGTGACCGGGCCGTTACTTCCGCATTCGGCGTACGCACAGGCGACGCACGACGAATGTGCGGGTTGCCGACCTACCGTCGGCGCATGAGTTCCCTGTGGCGTCGTCGGATCGGCGTCGGGGTGGTCGCCCTGCTGGTGGTGATCGTCGGCGGCGGCGTCGGGCTCTATCTGCACCTCAACGGAAACCTGCGCACCGCCGCCTTCGCGTCGCACGGACACGAGACCGCGGACGCTGCGGGCGACACACCGATCAACCTGCTGGTCATCGGATCGGACACGCGTGCCAGCAGCGCGGACTGCGAGATCGGCGGGGACTGCTCGGTCACGGGGGCGACCTCGTCGAAGGCGACGTCGCTCGCGGCGAACGCCGACGTGCTGATGGTCGTGCACATCTCCGCGGATCGCACGAACGCGACGGTGCTGAGCATCCCGCGGGACACCGTGATGGCCGTGCCGGCGTGTACCGACAGCGCCACCGGGGCGCAGGAGACCGCGCACACCGCGCGGATCAACAGCACGTTCCAATACGGTGCCGACTGCGCGGCTTCCGCGGTGCACCGGCTGACCGGCATCGCGATCGATCACTTCATGGTCATCGACTTCGAGGGCGTGGTGAAGATGTCGGATGCCGTCGGCGGGGTGTCGGTGTGCGTGAATCGCGATGTCTACGACCCCTATTCGCATCTGAAGCTGGCCAAGGGGACGCACACCCTGAAGGGGAGGGCGGCCCTGGAGTTCCTGCGGACCCGGCACGGCTTCGGTGACGGCAGCGACATCGGCCGCACGGTGGCGCAACACATCTTCCTGTCCTCGATGTTGCGCGACATGGAAAGTGCGTCGACACTCGCCAACCCGGTCAAAGTGCTCAAGCTCGCCAACGCCGCAACGTCCGCGGTGACGGTCGACCCGGGGCTCGGCAGCGTGAAGGCGCTGACCTCGCTGGCCTACCAGCTCAGCCAGGTGCCGGGCTCCCGCACGACCTTCGTCACGGCGCCGACGACCCCGGACCCGTCGAACCCGAATGTCGTCATACCCGCCTCGAATGCGCCGGCGCTGTTCGCCAGGATCGCCTCCGACACCAGCCTCACCCGGGCGACCGTCGGTGCATCGGAACGGAGCACGCACGCCTCGAGTGCCGCGGCGCCCACGCCGCGGGCGAGCACTCGTGCCGGCACGCGGACCGGCGTCGGGACGGTTGCCGGCGACGACGACGCGACAACGGTGTCGTCGGCGACCGGCTGCGCCCAGGTGAGCACGGAGCGAACGGTCACGGTCAACGGTCTGGCGATGACACCGACCCAGGCGTACCAGCTCGCCGCCGCGACCCCTGACTCGGCGCCGTGACCGGCCCGGCGCCCGGCCGGACTGGTGCTGTTGTGACGGATGGGGCAGAATAGGCCGCACAACCGCACAAGCACGTGTCGCACCGCATTGATGCCGGACCGCCAGCCGCGAGGTCGTTGGGGAAGACGTCCCTCGCAACGTTGTCAGGAGGCCCGGATGTCTGCCGCTAATGCGCGTGCCGTGACCCGCGGGGTGGTGTTCGTACACTCCACCCCGGCCGCGCTCTGCCCCCATATCGGGTGGGCGCTGGAGAGCGTGCTCGGCGCGGCCGCACCCATCGAGTGGATCAAGCAGCCGGTGGCGCCGGGCACGGTGCGCACCGAACTGTCCTGGATGGGCGAGCCCGGCACCGGGGCCAAGCTGGCCAGCACACTGCGCGGCTGGGTCGACGTCCGCTACGAGGTCACCGAGGAGCCCAGCCCCGGCTGTGACGGCTCACGCTGGTCGCACACGCCGGCACTCGGCATACATCACGCATGGACCGCCGCGTCGGGGGACGTGGTCGTGGGTGAGGACCGGCTGCGTTCCGCGCTCGCGGCGAGCAAGGGTGACCCGGAGTTGTTCCGCGCCGAGATGGCCGAGCTGCTCGGCACCGCCTGGGACCAGGAGCTCGAGCCGTTCCGGTATGCCGGGGAGGGCGCGCCGGTGCGCTGGCTGCACCGCGTCTCCTGAGAGCGTTCAGCGCGTCGGCGCGGTGCTCGGCGGATCGCTCTTGCCCGGGTCCCACGTGCCGTAGTTGGAGACGATCGTGGGCGTGGCCGCCTTGGTCGCCGCCCGGTACCGAGCGGTCACCAGGTCCCATCGGGTGCCGGGAAGGTGCGCCACTCGCACGACCGCACCCGGCACGGCCGGTGACAACCGTGCGTCCGCCACGCCACGCGGATAGAGACCGGCGACGATGAAGTCGGCAACCTTGTCGTTACCGGCGACGCCCTCGCCGACCGAGTAGCCGCGGGCGCGCACCATGCCCTCACTGTGCCGGCCGACGATCCCCAGCGCACCGAGTCCGCTGAAGTAGTAGAACGTGGCTCCGTCCTGTCGGAGCACGGCCGGTCGTTCACCGGTGCTCGCCCCGATGGTGCCGTTCACCTCCCGCCAGATCACCGCCTGCACCGGGCTCGTGAGGCGTCGCGAGGTCTCCACCAACGCGACGGACGTGCCGTCCGCGAGTGTTGAGGCCACCGAGTCGGCGGACCCGTAACCGTCGTCGTCGGTCACCAGGGTGACCACCACGGTGTTCGACGGAATCCGCACCGCCACGATCCCGCGGGTCTTGTCTGAGGACTGGAACAGGCCCGAAGCCCCGCCTCCCGTCCGGTGCAGGTCGACGGTGGTGCCCTGATCGACCCGCGCCACCCGTAACCCGGATGCGGAGCTGCTCACCTGATAGGTCGCCGGGTTGCCGCTGTCACCGGTGCCGTGGGCCGTCGGCGGGTAGAGGCTCACCCGTCCGTCGCCCAGGTTGCCGACGGCGCCGTCCCGCGCGAAGAGCCCGGTCGTGAGCGGCTTCGTCGTGCTGGTGTGCCCAGCCGGAATCGGCCCGGACCGGTCGACGGCGCGCGTCGCCAGCCAGCCGCTCGGCGCCAGCACGAGCAGTGCGGCGACGGCCACGCCGATCACCTGTGCCCGGCGGCGGCGCACCCGGCGGCGGCCGCCGTCCAGCACGCCGGCACTGTCGACCTGCATCGCGGGGAACTGGGTGTTCGCCAACAGCGCTCGCACGTCGTGGGTGTTGGATCCGTTGCTCATCGCGTCACCTCCGGACGATCGAGCTGGGTGCGCAACTTGGCGAGCGCGCGGGACGCGGTGCTCTTGACCGTGCCGGTGCTGATGCCCAGGCACTCGGCGACCGAGTTCTCCGACTGGTCGCAGTAGTAGCGCAGTACGACGATTTCGCGCTCGCGGTCGGCGAGTGTCCCGAGCGCGCGCAGCAGCAGGTCGCGGTCGGCGGTGCTGTCGCGACTGGCTGCGGCGCTCTCCGGGAGTTCGTCGGTGACGACCTCGCGCCGGACCCGGCGCCACCGGTCGGTGCGCAGGTTGGTCAGCACCCGGCGCGCATAGGCCATCTCCTGGCCCTGGCGCAGTCGGCCCCAGCGGACGTAGACCCGCTCCAGCGTCTCCTGGACGAGTTCCTCGGCCAGGTGCTGGTCCCCGCTCAGCAGGTAGGCCATCCGCAGCAGCTGCGTCGACCTGTCGTCGACGAATCGCACGAAGGCGGTGTCATCCCGCCGCCGCATCAGTGGCCCACCCCTGTCGTCATACCCCTTCCACGCACGGAGGCGGCAAAAGGTTGCGTGGGTCGAGTCAGACGGACTTCAGCACGATCGCGATGTTGTGCCCGCCGAAGCCGAAGGCGTTGCTCATCGCGGCCAGGTCGCCGTCCGGCAGCTTCCGGTGACCGTCGATGACCAGGTCGAGGTCGATCTCCGGGTCCACCTCGGTGGTGTTGATCGTCTGCGGCACGACCCGGTTGTGCAGCGTCTGGGCGAGGATGACCGCCTCGATCGCTCCCGCGGCACCCAGCAGGTGACCGGTCATCGACTTGGTGCCGGTGAGGCAGACGCCGTCGACGGCGCTGCCGAAGGCCCGCTTGATCGAGGTGATCTCGGCTGCGTCGCCGACCGGGGTGGACGTGGCGTGTGCGTTGACGTGGACGAGGTCCGACGGCTGCAGCCCGGTGTTGTCGATCGCCTCGTTCATGGCGCGCGCCTGACCGACGCCCTCGGGGTCACCGGCGGTGATGTGGTAGGCGTCGGCCGACATACCCAGGCCGCCGAACTCGGCGTAGATCTTCGCGCCGCGGGCGATCGCGTGCTCGTAGGACTCCAGCACGACAACGCCCGCGCCCTCGCCGAGGAGGAAACCGTCGCGGTCCACGGCCCACGGCCGGGAGGCACCCTGCGGGTCGTCGTTGCGCTTGGACAGCGCCTGCGAGGCCGCGAAGCCGGCGATCGGCAGCGGGTGGATGGCGGCCTCGGTGCCGCCGGCGATCGCGACGTCGGCGCGACCCTCGCGGATCATGTTGGCCGCCATACCCATCGACTCGGCGCCGGAGGCGCACGCCGAGACGGCGGTGTGCGCACCCGCCCGGGCCTTGAACTCCAGGGAGATGTTGCCGGAGGCTGCGTTGGGCATCAGCATCGGCACGGTCAGCGGGTAGACCCGCCGCGGGCCCTTCTCCTTCAGCACGTCGTACTGCGCGAGCAGCGTGTGGACGCCGCCGATGCCGGTGCCGACGGCCGCGAGCAGCCGCTCCGGTTCCACCTCGGGCGACCCTGCGTCCGCCCATGCCTCGCGCGCGGCGATCATGGCGTACTGCGCGAACGGATCCGCGCGGCGGATCTCGACCTTGGGCAGCACCTCGCTGGGATCCTGCTTGAGGCTCGCGGCGAAGGTGACGGGCAACTCGTAACGCTCGAGCCACTCCGGGGGCAGCGGCTTGGCACCGGACTCGCCGGCAAGCAGTGCTTCCCAGGTCTCCGGGGCCGTGCCACCGATCGGCGTGGTGGCGCCGAGGCCGGTGATGACGACGCGCTTGCGCTCACTCATGAAACTTCAGGCTCCTCAGACGGGGTGGGAGAGGTATGACGGAAACCATCGCGCGAGGTGGCGCCGCAGGGCGACGCCACCTCGCGCGGAGTTCACGCCGGGGTCGCTCCGAGGAACGACGCCCGTGGCCCGGGCCACGGACCTGGGTCAGCCCTGGGCGTTCTGGATGTACTTGACGGCGTCGCCGACGGTGGTGAGGTTCTTGACGTCGTCGTCGGGGATGCGCACGCCGAACTTCTCCTCGGCGTTGACGACGATCGTCATCATGGACAGCGAGTCGATGTCGAGGTCCTCGGTGAACGACTTGTCGAGCTGCACGTCGGCAGCGTCGACGCCGGTCTCTTCGTTCACGATGTCGGCAAGGCCCTGCAGGATCTCCTGCTCGCTCTGCGCCATGTCAGTGCTCCTTATTGCGTCGCTGGTCGTGGTGGATGCTCACCTTCGGTTGACCCGGATTACCCGCCGGGTCGCGGGAGGTTCGGGGACGACTCTAGCCGGGGTCCCCGCGAAGTATCGAACTACGGCAACTCGATGACCTGCGCCGCGTAGGCCAGCCCCGCGCCGAAGCCGATCTGCAGCGCCAGGCCCCCGTGCGGGGCCTCGCCCTCGCGCAGCATGCGCTCGGTCGCGAGCGGGATGGACGCCGCGGAGGTGTTGCCGGTCTCGGCGATGTCGCGGGCGACCGGGATGTCCGCGGGCAGCTTCAACTGCTTGATCATCGCGTCGATGATGCGCATGTTCGCCTGGTGCGGGATGAAGACGTCCAGGTCGTCGGCGGTGATGCCGGCGGCGTCGATGGCCTGCTGCGCCACCGGTGCCATCGACCACACCGCCCAGCGGAACACCGACTGCCCGGCCATCGACAGCGAGGTGCCCGCGTAGGTCTCGCCCGGGTCGAGCGAGGCGGACTTGCCGGCCTCGGCCTCGTCGAACCACTGCTCGCGCAGGTCGGTCCACGGCTCGCGTTGCTGGATCGTCTCCCACTTCTCGCCGTCCGAACCCCACACGGTCGGGCCGATCGCGGGGTGGTCGGACGGACCGACGATGGCGGCGCCGGCACCGTCGCCGAAGATGAACGCCGTGCCGCGGTCGTGGATGTCGGTGAACGCCGACAACTTCTCCACACCGACCACGAGGACGTTCTCGGCGCTGCCGCCGCGGACCATGTCCGCGGCGATCGAGATGCCGTGGCAGTAGCCGGCGCAGGCGGCCGAGATGTCGAACGCGGGCACGCCGTTGGCGCCCAGCCGGGTCGCCAGCGCCGGCGCCGCCGCGGGGGTCTGGTAGGGGTGCGTGACGGTGGCGACGACGACCGCACTGATCCGGTCGGCGCCCATGCCGGCGGCTTGCAGCGCCTCCCGCGCGGCCGCTTCGGACATGTCGACGACCGTCTCGTCGGGTCGCGCCCAGCGGCGGGACACGATGCCCGAGCGCTCCTGGATCCACTGGTCGGAGGAGTCGATCCAGGTGCAGACCTCCTCGTTGGTGATGACCCGCTCGGGACGGTAACCACCGACGCCGATGATGCGGGCGTAGCGCGCGCCGGACGGCGCGGACAGGGTGCCGGTGTGCTTCGGCTGGACGGTCATGGATCAGCTCCCTTGGGACGTGCCGGTGGTGTCGCCTGCGTGCTCGCGGATGAGGTCGCGTGCCTTGTCGAGGTCGTCCGGCGTCTTGACGGCGACGCTCGCAACGCCGCGCATGCCGCGCTTGGCCAGCCCGACGAGCGTGCCCGCCGGGCACAGTTCGATCAGGCCGGTCACGCCGAGGTCGAGCATGGTCTGCATCGCCGCATCCCAGCGGACCGGGCCGGCGACCTGCGCGACCAGTCGGTCGAGGAACTCGCCGCCGCGCGCGACGGCCGCGCCGTCCTTGTTGGACAGCAGCGTCACCTGCGGGTCGTGGGTGGTGAGCGCCGCGGCGTGGGTCCGCAGCGCCTCGACCGCCGGTGCCATGTGCTCGGTGTGGAAGGCACCGGCGACCTGCAGCGGTATGACGCGGGCCTTGGCCGGTGGCGCCTCCTGCAGCGCCGCCAGTTCCTCCAGCGTGCCGGCCGCCACGATCTGGCCGGCGCCGTTGCGGTTGGCCGGGGTCAGCCCGTGCGACTCCAGGGTCGCGAGGACCTCGTCCTCGGCGCCGCCGAGGATCGCGGCCATCCCGGTGGGTGTGACGGCGGCGGCGCGCGCCATACCTCGTCCGCGTTCGGTGACGAAGCCCATGGCGTCGTCCTCGCTGAGCACCCCGGCCGCTGCGGCCGCGGTGATCTCCCCGACCGAGTGACCGGCCAGGGCCGCGCCGGCAGGCACCGCCGCGCCGTCGAGCAGGGCGGCCAGCGTGCCGAGCCCGGCGCCGACGATGAGCGGCTGGGCGACCGCGGTGTCCTTGATGGTCTCGGCATCCGAGGTGGTGCCGTGGGCGACCAGGTCGGTGTCGGCGACCTGCGACAGCCGTTGCAGGTGGTCGGCGAAACCGGGCACCTCCATCCAGGGGGAGAGAAAACCGGGGGTTTGCGAGCCCTGTCCAGGGCAGACGATCGCTAACACCCCTCCACTGTGGCGGACGCGGGGCCGCGATGCCGTCGGCGAATCCGACGAACCTTCGGAGGCTTCTTTGGAGGAATCCTCCAAAGGGCGGATCGTGCGGACCGCTCGGTGTCAGAGTCGTGACAGCGCGAGCGCGAGCCGGACGGTGAACGCGTCGCGGGTGTCGGTCAGGTCGTAGCCGGTCAGTTCCGCGATCCGGCCGAGCCGGTAGCGCACCGTGTTCGGGTGCACGAACAACGCCCGCGACGTCGCCTCCAGGCCGCCGTTGTGCAGGTATGCCGGGACGGTCTCGCGCAGTGCCGGCCGGTCACGCAGCGGCCGGGTGACCTTGTCCACCAGCGCCCGGCGGGCCCGGGTGTCCCCGGCCAGTGCGCGCTCGGGCAGCAGTTCGCTCGCCGGGCAGGGGCGTGGCGCATCCGGCCAGGCGGCTGCGGCGGAGAAGCCGGACAGCGCCGCGCGGGCGCTGCGCCCGGCGGCATACAGGTGGGGGACACGGGGGCCGACCACGACGGCACCCTCACCCCACAGCTGCTGGAACCGGCCGGCGACGGTCAGGCCGTCGTCGACGCCGCCCAGGATGGCGATCAGCAGGTTGCGCTGCACCGACGCGAGCGCGACAAGACCCTCGTGGGATGCGTTGCGTCGCAATGCATCCAACGCCTCGGTGCCCGGTCCGTGGGGCGCCGCTCCGGCGATCACGATGACGCCCCGCACGTCGTTCCAGCCGAGCGCTGCGACTCGCGAACTGAGCTCGTCGTCGGCCTCCGCCCGCAGGACGGCATCGACCACGAGCGCCTCCAGGCGCGCGTCCCAGGCGCCGCGGGACTCCGCCGCCTGCGCGTAGACATGGGCGGCGGCGAACGCGATCTCCCGGGAGTAGGACAGGACCGCCTCCCGCAGCTGATGCTCCTCGCCGGGGGCCGCGAGCTGCGGGACGTGCTCCTCGACCACGTCGATGGCGGTGCGCACCATCTGCAGCGTCTGTTGCAGCGCGATGGTCCGGGTCAGCTCGCGCGGAGCCGTCGCGAACACGTCGATCGGCATCGGGGGAGACGTGCGCGGTTCGCGGTACCAGCTGATGAAGGCCGCGATGCCGGCCTGCGCGACGAGACCGACCCACGACCGCTCGTCGGCCGGCAACCGGCGGTACCACTCGTAGCTCTCGTCCAGGCGGGCGATCGCAGCGGTGGACAGCAGGTCGGCGCTGCGCTGCAGTCGCTGCCCGGTGGTTGTGGACATGTGCCAAGCGTAGACACGGCAGAAGGGCCCCGCCGGAGCGGAGCCCTTCTGTGTGGATCGGTCGGATCAGGCGTCGCCGCCCGCGTTGCCGCTGGTGCCGGCCTGCGGGTTGAGCAGGTCGTACTTGTCGGCAGCCTGCCGGGCCAGGCCGGGGTCGACCTCGCCGCGGGAGGCCAGCTCCTGCAGGGTGCGCACCACCATCGACGGGCCGTCGATGTGGAAGACGCGCCGGGCCGCCGCCCGGGTGTCGCTGAAGCCGAAGCCGTCGGCGCCGAGCGTGACGTAGTCACCGGGCACCCACGGGCGGATCTGCTCCTGCACCGAGCGCTGCCAGTCGGACACCGCCACGACCGGGCCGGGACGACCCTGCAGCTTCTGGGTGATGAACGGCACCTGCTGCTCGGCGTCCGGGTGCAGGAAGCGCAGCTCGTCCGACGCCTCGCCGTCGCGGCGCAACTCGTTCCAGGACGTCACCGACCAGACGTCGGCCACCACACCCCAGTCGTCGCGCAGCAGCTGCTGCGCCTCCAGCGCCCACGGCACACCGACACCGGAGGCGAGCAGCTGGGCGCGCGGTGCGTCGGGCCGGTCGCCGGTGTCGCCCTCGGCGAGCAGGTGGATGCCGCGCAGGATGCCCTCGACGTCGGCGTTCTCCGGCTCGGCGGGCTGCTGCATCGGCTCGTTGTAGACCGTCAGGTAGTAGATGACGTTCTCCGCGTTGTCGCCGAACATTCGCCGCAGGCCGTCCTGCACGATGTGTGCGATCTCGTAGCCGTAGGCCGGATCGTACGCAACGACAGCAGGATTGGTTGCCGCGAGCAGCAACGAGTGACCATCGGCGTGCTGCAGACCCTCACCGGTGAGTGTGGTCCGTCCGGCGGTCGCGCCGATCAGGAAACCGCGGGTCATCTGGTCCGAGGCGGCCCAGATGAAGTCGGCGGTGCGCTGGAAACCGAACATCGAGTAGAAGATGTAGATCGGCACCATCGGCACACCGTGCGTGGCGTACGACGTGCCGGCCGCGGTGAACGCGGCGACCGATCCGGACTCGTTGATGCCCAGGTGCAGGATCTGGCCGTTCGTGGCCTCCTTGTAGGCGAGCATCAGCTCCGCGTCGACCGAGGTGTACTGCTGGCCGTGCGGGTTGTAGATCTTCGCGGTCGGGAAGAACGAGTCCATCCCGAAGGTGCGCGCCTCGTCCGGGATGACCGGCACGACGTGCTTGCCGAACTCCTTGTCGCGCATCATGTCCTTCAGGATGCGCACGAAGGCCATCGTGGTGGCGATCTCCTGCTTGCCGGAGCCCTTCTTCGCTGCGGCGTAAGCCTTTTCGTCCGGCAGTTTGAGCGCGCTCGCGGTGTGCCGCCGGTCGGGCAGGCCGCCGCCCAGCTTGGCGCGGCGCTCGCGCATGTACTGGATGGCCGGGTCGTCCTCGCCGGGGTGGTAGTACGGCGGCAGGTAGGGGTTCTCCTCCAGCACCGCGTCGCTGATCGGGATGCGCAGTGAGTCGCGGAAGCCCTTGAGGTCCTCCAGCGTCATCTTCTTCATCTGGTGGGTCGCGTTGCGGCCGGCGAAGTGGGTGCCGAGGCTGTAACCCTTGATCGTCTTGACCAGGACGACGGTCGGCTGCCCGGTGTGCTCCGTGGCGGCCTGGTAGGCGGCGTAGACCTTGCGGTAGTCGTGTCCGCCGCGCTTGAGCTTCCACCAGATGTCGTCGTCGGTCCAGTCCTTGACCATGTCCCGGGTCCGCGGGTCGCGGCCGAAGAAGTGCTCGCGGACGTAGGCGCCGTCGTTGGCCCGGAAGGTCTGGTAGTCGCCGTCGCGGGTGGTGTTCATGACGTTGACCAGCGCACCGTCGCGGTCGGCCGCCAGCAGCGGGTCCCAGCCACGGCCCCAGATGCACTTGATGACGTTCCAGCCGGCGCCGCGGAAGAAGCTCTCCAGCTCCTGGATGATCTTGCCGTTGCCGCGCACCGGGCCGTCCAGCCGCTGCAGGTTGCAGTTGATCACGAAGGTGAGGTTGTCCAGCTCCTCGTTGGCCGCCAGCTGCAGCAGCCCGCGCGACTCCGGCTCGTCCATCTCGCCGTCGCCGAGGAACGCCCAGACGTGCTGCTGGCTGGTGTCCTTCAGGCCGCGTCCGTGCAGGTACTTGTTGAACTGTGCCTGGTAGATCGCGTTCATCGGGCCGATGCCCATGGACACCGTCGGGAACTCCCAGAAGTCCGGCATGTTGCGCGGGTGGGGGTATGACGGCAGGCCCAGACGCTTGCCCTGCACGATGTGCGAGTGCTCCTGGCGGAAGCCGTCCAGCTGGTCCTCGGACAGGCGGCCCTCGAGGAACGCCCGGGCGTACATGCCCGGTGAGGCGTGGCCCTGGAAGAAGACCTGGTCGCCGCCGCCCGGGTGGCTCTTGCCACGGAAGAAGTGGTTGAAGCCGACCTCGTAGAGGGTTGCCGCGGACGCGTAGGTCGAGATGTGGCCACCGACGCCGACGCCGGGCCGCTGGGCGCGGTGCACCATCATCGCGGCGTTCCACCGCATCCATGCCCGGTAGTGGCGCTCGACCTCCTCGTCACCGGGGAACCACGGCTCGGCCTCCGGGCTGATCGTGTTGATGTAGTCGGTCGCTGTCAGGGACGGAACGCCGATCCGGCGCTCGCGCGATCGCTCGAGCAGCTTGAGCATGACGTACCTGGCCCGCGTCTGGCCGACCTCGTCGATGAGTCCGTCGAGGGAGTCGATCCACTCCTGGGTCTCTTCCGGGTCGATGTCCGGCAGCTGGCTGGGTATGCCGTTGAGGATCGGTCCTGCGTCCTCGCGCGCCATGAGTGGCTCCTCTCATGCACGTGTCGCGTTTCGCGACCGCGATGTCGTGTTTCTCGGGGTTTCCGGGTGAATCCATCTTCTACCCGCGTCGGTGGGTGTTCGACGGTGGTCTCGGCTACTGGTCAGTAGTCTCGACGGCTGGGGTGATGCGGTTCGTGCTGTGCTGCGGGGGCTCTACGGCAGGTTGAGCGGAGCGTGCCGGTGGACGTCCTTGTAGAGCAGGTAGCGGAAGCGTCCGGGGCCGCCGGCGTAGCAGGCCTGCGGGCAGAAGGCGCGCAACCACATGAAGTCGCCCTCCTGCACTTCGACCCAGTCCTTGTTGAGCAGGTAGACCGCCTTGCCCTCGAGCACGTAGAGGCCGTGCTCCATGACGTGCGTCTCCGGGAACGGGATGGCGCCGCCGGGCTCGAAGGTGACGATGTTGACGTGCATGTCGTGGCGCACGTCGTCGGGGTCGGCGAACCGCTGGGTGCACCACCGGCCGTCGGTGTCGGGCATCGCGCCCATCGCGACGTCGGACTCGTGGGTGACGAACGACTCGGGCAGGTCGATGCCGTCAACGACGGTGTAGCGCTTACGGATCCAGTGGAACGTGGCGGTGGACCCGGTGTCGTTGTGCAGCGTCCAGGACTCGCCCGGCTTGAGGAAGGCGTAGCCGCCGGCCGGCAGCCGGTGTTCGGTCCCGGCCAGCTCGAGACGCAGCTCGCCGTCGACGACGAACAGCACGCTCTCGGCGTCGGGGTTGGTGTCGGGGCGGTCACTGCCGCCGCCGGGGCCGACCTCGACGATGTACTGCGAGAACGTCTCGCTGAAACCGGTGAGCGGCCGGGCGAGCACCCACAGCCGCGTGTCGTCCCAGAACGGGAGCCGGCTGGTGGTGATGTCGCTCATCGTGCGGCGGGGGAGCACGGCGTACGCCTCGGTGAAGATCGAGCGATCGGTGGTGAGCTCGGTCTGCGCCGGGAGACCGCCGCGCGGCGTGTAGTAGGTGTTCGTCATGTGGGGGCTCCTGACCTTCGGTGAGTGAGCTCGGTGAGCTCGGGAACGGTGAGTTGACAGGCGGATTCGACCTCGTCGGCGCCGATCGCGCCACAGTGGACACCGCGTAACAGGGCCTGCGCGAGCATGCGAGCCGTCGCCGGCTCGTCCATCACGTCGCCGCCGGAGGTCTGGTGCACGTATGCCGCGAGGCGGGCGGCCGCGCTGGGCAGCGCGCGCCGGAAGAACAGGAAGTTCGCCAGGTAGCGCGACACGAGGTGGCCGGGGTGCATGTCCCAGCCCTGGTAGATGCCGCGGACCAGGGAGCGGGTGACCAGGCCGGTGTGCAGCCGCCACGTCGCGTGCGCCGACTCGCGGTCGCCGAAGGCGACGACGTTGGTGGACCCGTCGCAGATGCGGGTGCCGGTCTGGGCGGCGGCGACCTGCATGACGGCCTTGGCGTGGTCGGCGGCCGGGTGATCCAGCGCCTGGTATGCCGCGGCGATGCCGAGGCCCGCGCTGTAGTCGAAGGTGCCGTAGACCAGTGAGCTGACCCGGCCGAGCGCCGCGTGCACCATCCGCGCGACCGCCGTTGTCCCGTCGGCGGCGAGGATCGCCTGCGGTGTCTCGACCTGGATCTCGAAAGTCACGCTCCCCGAAGGCAATCCGAGCTCCTGCTCGAGGGCCGCGCACGCCGTGTCCATCGCTGCCGCCTGGTCGACGCTGGTGACCTTCGGCAGGGTGAGGACGTTGCCGGGCAGCAGGCCCGCGTCCGTCATACCCCGCTGGTAGTCCACCAGGGTCCGCACACCGCGCGCCCGGGTCGGCGCCTCGAACGACTTGAAGCGGATGCCGTGCCAGGCGGGAAGTTCGTCGGTTTTGGCCAGGTCGGCGAAAGCGGCGAGCACCGCCGTCAGGTGGGTGTCCTCCGCATCGTCCGATCGCACGCCGTAACCGTCCTCGAAGTCTGCGCGCAGGTCCTCGATCGGCTCGTCCTGCAGCTTCGCGACGACGCGCTCGTAGACCGCGGCGACGTCCTCGACGGGCTCGCCGGTGGCCTGCGCGAGTTCGTCCGGACCGGGGGCGTACGTCGCCAGCAACTCGCGGGCGGCCGCCGCGAACGTGCGGACGTCGTCCGCGCCGCAGCGGTCGGCCGGCAGGTAGACGGTGTGGATCGGGTGGCGGCCTGCCGGCGGCCCCGGATAATGACGCACGAGCGCCGCGTCGGCAGCGGCGAGCGAGGCGTCGAGACGCTCGGTGAGCGTGGTACGGAAATCGGACACTGTGGCTCCTCTCGGCCCGGTATTCCGTATTATGGAGTATAAATTCCGTGTTGGCGAATATATCTGGACCTAGAGGAGTCGCGATGGCACAACAGAGCCGCCCCGGGGGTGTGCAGTCCGTGGGCCGCGCGCTCGACATACTCGAGCTGATCGACCAGGCGGGCGGTGAGATGGCGCTCGTGGAGGTCAGCGCGGCCTCCGGACTGCCGATGCCGACCATCCACCGGCTGGTGCGCACCCTGGTGGACCGCAACTATCTGCGGCAGTTGCCGGACCGCCGCTACGCGCTGGGGTCGCGGCTGATCCCGCTGGGCAACTCCGCGCTCGACGCGTTCGGTTCGCGCAGCAGTTCGGCGCTCGCCGACGTCGTGCGCCGGCTGGGGGAGAGCGCCAACCTGTCGGCCCTCGACGGCGACATGCTGGTGTATGTCGGGCAGGCCCCGTCGCCCCGGGCGATGCGCATGTTCACCGAGTTGGGTCAGCACGTGCACCCGCACTGCCGGGCGGCGGGCAAGGCGTTGCTCGCCCAGCTGGGGGACGACGAGGTGCGCAGCATCCTGGACCGGATCGGCATGCCGCCGATGACAGCTGCGACCATCACCGACCCGGACGAGTTCATCGCGCAACTGGACCGGGTGCGGCGGGAGGGCGTCGCGCACGAGTACGGCGAGATGGAGGAAGGCGTCGTCTGCCTGGCGCTTCCGGTCGTGGGCGGCACGGCGAACCTCGCGTTGTCGATCTCGGGGCCCGCCTCGCGGATGACCGAGGCGCTGCAGGAACGTGCGGTGCCGGTGCTGCGGGAGGTCGCCGGTGAGCTCGCGACACAGCTGGCCGTCTGATCGCGATGGTTTGTCGCCAACCCCTTGACAGTCCGCCGAGACGGGAGCATTATTTCTACATGCGGAATACAACTTCCACACAGCGGAATACGCTGGAGGGCTTCAACACAGCGTCGGACGACGACGCGTTCCGCACGCTGCTGCCGCTGTGCAGCGCCGATCGCTGGGCGCGAGCCGTCGCAGCCGGTCGGCCGTATGCAGACCTGGGCGCGCTCCTCGAGGCGTCGGACCGGGTGTTCGGTGAGCTGGAGGTCGCGGACCTGGACGCGGCGCTGGCCGGACACCCGAGGATCGGGGACCGGGTCGGCGGCGACGACGAGGCAGCCCGGCTCTCGCGCTCCGAGCAGTCGGCGATGCAGTCGGCCGACCAGCAGGTCGCCGACCAGATCCTGGCCGGCAACGCCGCCTACGAGCAGCGCTTCGACCGGGTCTTCCTGATCCGCGCCGCGGGGCGCGCCCCCGAGGAGATCCTCGCCGAACTGCAGCGCCGGCTCGGCAACGACCCGGCCACCGAGGTGGCCGAGGTGCGCGAGCAGCTGCGCCAGATCACCCGCCTGCGACTGGAAGCGACCTTTTCCGCATGAGTTCGTCCCTGTCCACCCATGTTTTGGACGCCGTCAACGGAACACCGGCCACCGGTGTCGCCGTCACGGTGTTCTCCCAGACCGGTGCCGGAACCGATGGCCAGCCCATCGGCGCCGGGACCACCGACGATGACGGCCGCGTCCCCGGACTGGTGCCCGACGGGCTCCAGCCCGGGACCTACCGCATCGTCTTCGCCACCGGCAGCTTCTTCGAGCGTGCCGGGGTCCGGGCCTTCTATCCCGAGGTGGCGATCACCTTCGTCGTCGACGAAGACCGGCACTACCACGTGCCATTGCTACTGAGTCCGTTCGCGTTCTCCACCTATAGAGGGAGCTGATCCTGATGTCCTATGTGCTCGGGCACAACCAATACGGCAAGGCCGAGGTCCACGTCGTTCGCGTCTTCCGGGACAACCCGGATGCACCGCACGACCTGGTCGACTACAACGTCTCGGTGTCGCTCAGCGGTGACTTCACCGATGCCCACAAGACCGGTGACCAGGCCAACGTGCTGACCACCGACGCCTGCAAGAACACCGTGAACTCCTACGCCAAGGAGGCCGGTGAGGCGGTCCGCGAGCCGGAGTCGTTCGGCCTCGCGCTCGCCGAGCACTTCCTGGAGGTGCCGCAGGTCTCCGGGGTGCGCATCAACATCGAGGCGTTCCCCTGGGCCCGCTCGCACGACAACCCGCACGCGTTCGTCAAGAACGGCGACTACGTACGCACCGTCACCGTCACCGGGAGCGACGCCGGCACCAGCGTCGTCAGCGGCCTGAAGGAGCTCACCGTCCTGAAGACGACCGACTCGGAGTTCCACGGCTTCTACCAGGACAAGTACACGACGCTGCAGCCGACCGACGACCGCATCATGGCGACCGCGGTCACGGCGCAGTGGGCGCACGAGGGCACCGACGTCGAGTGGGGCAAGTCGTTCGACCAGGTGCTGGACGCCATCACCGGCAGCTTCGCGGCGGCCTACAGCTACGCGCTGCAGCACACCCTGTTCGACATGGGCAGCGCCGTGCTCGACGCCGCACCCAGCGTCGCCGAGGTGCGCTTCAGCTGCCCGAACAAGCACCACTTCGTGGTCGACCTGAGCCCGTTCGGGGTCGAGAACAACTGCGAGGTGCACTACGCCGCCGACCGGCCCTACGGCCTGATCGAGGCGACCGTCAAGCGCACCGAGGACGTCGACAAGACCTCGGCCTACGACCCCGGCCAGGCCTGGTAGGTCGCGGACCCGTCGGCGCCGGCCCGGCATACCCCGAATCGCACGCGATCAGGGTGTGCCGGGCCGGCGTTCGTGCACCGGAACCGCTGGGTGGTTGTCCCGAAATCACGCACTCCGGTTGCAAACGGCCGCACTTCCTAGTGAACTACGCCCATGGCAATTGGGGCCCAGAAAACCGCACTGGCCGAAAAGCTCGGCTTCGAAAAAGATCAGGTGGTGCAAGAGCTCGGTTGGGACGAAGACGTCGACGACGCCGTCCGCGAGCAGATCGAGGACGTCACCGGATCCAGCCTGGAGGACGAGGACTACGACGGTGTCGTGGATGCCGTCGTGCTCTGGTGGCGTGAAGGCGACGGCGACCTGATCGACGACTGCGTCGACGCGCTGACCAACCTCGCGGACAAGGGGTTCGTCGTGCTGCTGGTGCCCGGGGCCGGGCACCCGGACCACGTCGACGCCAGTGACATCGCCGAGGCGGCCCAGACCGCCGGCCTCAAGGCCGGCACGTCCACCAGGGCCGGCGCCGACTGGATCGCGACCAAGCTCGTGCAGGGCGGCGTGGCGAAACAGCGATGAGCGACTCACCCATCACCGTCGGCGCATCGGCGCCCGACTTCACCCTCAAGAACCAGCACGGACAGGACGTCTCGCTCGCCGAGCGCACCGCCGACAAGCCGGCGCTGCTGGTCTTCTACCCGTTCGCCTGGTCCGGTGTGTGCACCGGCGAGCTGTGCGGCATCCGCGACGACCTCGTCGGCTTCACCGGTGACGGCGCGGCCGACGTGCTCGCCATCTCGTGCGACCCGATGTTCACGCTGCGCGCGTGGGCCGACGCACAGCACTACGACTTCGAGCTGCTGTCCGACTTCTGGCCGCACGGTACGGTGGCGCGCGACTACGGCGTCTTCAACGACGCCGCCGGTATGGCGATCCGCGGCACGTTCCTGGTCGACCGGTCCGGTGCCGTGCGGTGGACGCAGGTGAACGGGCCCGGTGAGGCGCGTGATTTCGCCGGTTACCGCGAAGCGCTCGCCGCTCTGTGAGCAGCACGTATCTCCCGAGTTTGCCCGGCGGGTGCCGACTGGCAGAATGACGGGCGCCGCGGTGGCCCAGCCGCCCGCGGGCCTGTAGCTCAGTTGGTAGAGCACCGCGTTTACACCGCGGCTGTCGTCGGTTCGATCCCGGCCGGGCCCACCGCACACCTGAACAACGAGAGAGGCACCACGTGAGCAGTCCCACTCTGGCGGATGCCGTCCGCGTGCTCGAGGGCTTCTACCCGAGCCACACGGCCGCCGAATGGGACCGGGTCGGCCTGGTGACCGGTGACCTCGAACAGTCCGTCCAGCTGGTGCATTTCGCCGTCGACCCGACGCTCTCGGTGATCGAGGAGGCACGGGACGCCGGCGCCGACCTGCTGGTGACCCATCACCCGCTGCTGCTGCGCGGCGTGCACTCGGTCGCCACCACCACCGCCAAGGGCGCCGCCGTGACCACCCTGGTCGTCGCGGACATCGCGCTCTACTGCGCGCACACCAACGCCGATGTCGCGACGCCCGGCGTCAACGACGCGCTCGCCGCAGCGTGCGGGCTGCCCGCGGATGCCGACTCGCTCGGTGACGAGGACGGCGCACCGCTGGGCAAGGTCGGCGACCTGCCCGCACCGGTGCTGCTCGGCGACTACGCGGCGGCGCTGGCCGAGGTGTTGCCCGCCGCACCGGCCGGGCTGCGGGTGAGCGGGGACCCGGACGCCACCGTCCGTCGCGTCGCCGTGCAGGGCGGGGCCGGCGACACCCGCTTCGACGCGGTGCGCCGCAGCGGCGCGGACGTCTACGTCACGGCGGACCTGCGACACCACCCGGCGCTGGAAGCACGCGAAGAAGCACGCGGCGGCCCGCCATACCTGATCGACGCGGGGCACTGGGCGACCGAGTGGCTGTGGCTGGCCGGCTGCGCCGACCGGTTCCGGGAGGCGCTACGCGAACAGGGGTATGACGTGCAGACCACCGTCTCGCAGGTGCGCACGGACCCGTGGGATCTCGTGGTGCCCACCGGGCGCCCCGGACCGACCGAACCGAAGGAACAGTGAGCTGACGTGAAGGCTGACCTGACCAAGCAGTGGCGACTGCTGGACCTGCAGAAGCTCGACACCCGCCTCGACCAGCTCGCGCACCGTGAGCGGACCCTGCCCGTGCAGGGCCAGCTCGCCGACGCGGCCGCGAGCGCGAACACCCTGCAGGAGGACGTGGTGCTGGCCCGCACCGCCCTGCAGGACAACGAACGTGCGGTCAGCAAGGCGGATGCCGACGTGCAACTCGTACGGGACCGGGCCGAGCGGGACCGCAAACGGCTGGACGCCGGCACCGGGACCGCGAAGGACCTGCAGAACCTCCAGCACGAGCTGGAGACCCTCGCACGGCGCCAAGCCGAGCTCGAGGACATCGAGCTGGAGGTCATGGAGCGGGCCGAGAGCCTGCAAACCGATCTCACCGCCAAGGAGAAGGCCCAGCAGGACGCGGCACAGGCGGTCGAACGGCTGACGGAGGAGCGTGACACCGCGCTCGCCGAGATCGGGTCCGAGCGGGAGGGTGTGCAACGGGAGCGAGCCGACGTGGCCGCGGGCGTCGGTCCCGACCTGCTCCCGCTGTACGAGAAGCTGCGCGAGCAGATGGGTGGCGTCGCGGCAGCAGCCCTGCAGCAGAAGCGTTGCAGCGGCTGCGGATTGGAGCTCGGGCAGGCCGAGCTGTCCCGCATCCGGTCGGCACCGGAGGATGAGGTGCTGCGCTGCGAGGAGTGCCGCCGCATCCTCATCCGCACCGCCGAGTCGGGGCTGTAGCTCGATGGCCCGTTCCCTGATCATCGAGGCGGACGGCGGCTCCCGGGGCAATCCGGGTGTCGCGGGCTACGGCGCGCTGGTGCGTGACGCGCAGGACCGCTCGCTGCTGGCCGAGCGGGCAGCACCGTTGGGCAAGGCGAGCAACAACGTCGCCGAGTACCAAGGCCTGATCGCCGGCCTGCGTGCGGCGCAACAGATCGACGCCGGCGCCGAGATCTCCGTCCGGATGGACTCCCGGTTGGTCATCGAGCAGATGGCGGGTCGCTGGAAGATCAAGCACGAGGACATGCGCCGTCTCGCCGGTGAGGCGCAGGAGATCGTCCGGGAGTTGCGTGCCGCCGGCGGCGGGGTCGTCGAGTGGACCTGGATCCCGCGCGCCCAGAACAAGGCCGCCGACAAGTTGTCCAACGACGGCATGGACGGCAAGCGCGTCGAGCGTGACCTGTGGCGGGACGCGGCCGACCCTGCACCGGCGACGACCGACGAGTCGCGACCGGCGCCGCCGACACGCACCGTTGCGGCGCGGCTGATCCTGCTGCGGCACGGTGTCACCGACTTCACGCAGGGCGGGCGGCTCGACGGCCGCGGCGGCGCCGACCCGAGTCTCAACGAGGCGGGCCTGGACCAGGCCGACCGCGCGGCCAAGGCCCTCGCCGAGCTGATCAGTGGTCCCGCGACCGTGGTGACCTCGTCGCTGACCCGCGCCCGGCAGACCGGGGCCGCCGCCGCACGGGCGCTGGGCGTTGAACCCGTCGTCGACCAGGACTGGGACGAGCAGGCCTTCGGGGTCTGGGACGGTCTGAGCTACGCCGAGATCGGGGAACGCTACCCGGGCGATCCCGCCAGGATGCGCAGCGAGGACGACTTCCGGATCGAGGGCGGGGAGACCCACCTGGAGCTGATCGAGCGGGTCAACGCGGCACGGGAGCGGGCCGTCGCCCGCGGCGGGACCGTTGTCGTCGCCACCCACCGGCTGCCGATCCTGGTCGTGCTGCAGACGCTGCTCGGGATGAGCTTCGCGCACGCGTGGCTGCTCGCCGCCGACCCGGCATCGATCACCGAGATCGACGTGTATGCCGACGGTTTCGCCTGTATCGCATTCACCAACGACACGCATCACCTGCGCTGACATCCGGCGCGCCGTTCGTCAGCCGGACCCCCGCCGCAGGGCGCGGGATCGTGTGGAAAGCTGCGACCCATGACGACACCTTCCGATAAGTGGGCACCGGACACGGTCGCGGTGCGTGGCGGCCTGGCACGCAGTGCGTTCGAGGAGACCTCCGAGGCCCTCTACCTGACGTCCGGCTTCGTCTACCAGACCGCGGAGGACGCCGAGGCGGCGTTCACCGGCGACGTCGATCGTTTCGTCTACAGCCGCTACGGCAACCCGACGGTTGCGGTGTTCGAGGAGCGCCTGCGGCAACTGGAGGGCGCCGAGGCCTGCTACGCCACCGGGTCCGGTATGGGAGCGGTCTTCACGGCCCTCGCGGCGTTGCTCGGGGCGGGGGACCGGGTCGTCGCGTCTCGCGGGCTGTTCGGCTCGTGCTTCGTGATCCTCGACGAGATCCTGCCCCGGTGGGGTGTCACCACGGTGTTCGTCGACGGGCCGGACAACGCGCAGTGGGAGGCGGCGCTGTCGGAGCCGACCACCGCGGTGTTCTTCGAGACGCCCAGCAACCCGATGCAGGAGCTGGTCGACATCGAGTTCGTCACCGAGAAGGCGCACGCCGCGGGTGCGCAGGTCGTGGTCGACAACGTCTTCGGCACCCCCGTCTTCTCCGCTCCGCTGCAGTACGGCGCGGACATCGTGGTCTATTCGGCGACGAAGCACATCGACGGACAGGGCCGGGTGCTCGGCGGTGCCATCCTCGGCCCGGAGGACTACATCCAGGGCCCGGTGAAGAACCTGCTGCGGCACACCGGCCCGTCGATGTCCCCGTTCAACGCGTGGCTGCTCGTCAAGGGCCTGGAAACCCTCCGGCTGCGGGTCGAGGCCCAGGCCGAGGCCGCCCTGCGGATCGCCGGCGCGTTGGAGGGCCACTCCGCCATCCGCCAGGTCTGGTATCCGTTCCTGGAGTCGCACCCGCAGTTCGAGCTCGCCCAGCGGCAGATGACGGGTGGGGGCACCGTCATCACGTTCGAACTCGACGGCGGTAAGGACGAAGCGTTCGCTCTGATGAACGCCCTTGAAATCGTTGATATCTCGAACAACCTGGGCGACTCGAAGTCGTTGATCACGCACCCGGCGACGACGACGCACCGCCGGATGGGCGAGGAGGCCCGCCTGGCCGTCGGCATCACCGACGGGGTGCTGCGCATCTCGATCGGGCTGGAGGACCCCGACGACCTGCTGCGTGATCTGACGCGCGCGCTCGGCTGATCCGGGCCCCTCCGGAGGACGCCGGCGCAGACGCGTTACGGTGGTGCGGACAACCCGCGGGAGCTCGGAGAAACCGGGCTGAGAGGGCGACCGATCTGTCGCCGACCGCTACGACCTGAGCCGGAGGCGGGGTCCCCGCGAAGTATTCGGGGGAGCGCAGCGGAGGAGAAACTTCGTGGGGTGCCAGTGCCGGCGGAGGAAGGGATCTGCGATGTCAGCGACGTCGTCATACACCTGGTGGCCGGTGCTGGGAGCACCGATGGAGGACGGCCTGAAGCGGGTGCTCGCACACGACTTCTTGCAGGGCCTGCCCAGCGGCACGTTGCCGCGAGAGGCCTTCGGCTACTTCATCATTCAGGACACGCTGTACCTCAGCGACTACGCCCGAGCGCTCTCGCTGCTGGCGGCGAAGGCACCGGTGGGATCCGCGGCGACCCTGGCGGCGCACGCCGGCGCCGCGGTCGCCACCGAGCTCGAGCTGCACCCGTCGCTGCTCCGAGCGGCCGGGCTCGACCCGGGACTGTTGCACAGCACCCCGAAATCGCCTGCCACCACTGCCTATACGAGCTACCTGCTGGCCGTGTGTCATCAGCGACCGTTCCACGAGGGCCTGGCAGCGGTGCTGCCGTGCTACTGGATCTACGAGCAGGTCGGTCGCGCGCTGCAGGCGGAGGGTTCGAGCGACCCGGTGTACGCCGCCTGGATCGAGGCGTATGCCGCGCCCGGCTTCGCCCAGAGCGTCGCCGAAACACTCGGCGTGGTGGACGCTGTCGCGACCCGGCTGTCGGGGCCGGAGCTGGAGGACATGGCCCGGCACATCGAGACCACGACGCGTTACGAATGGATGTTCTGGGACGCGGCGGTGCGCGGGGAGCAGTGGCCGTGGTGACCGGGGCGGACGTCGCCGCGCTGCTCGCCGAACTTCGCGGTCGCGCGCCGTTGGTGCAGTGCATCACCAACTCGGTGGTCACCGGCTTCACCGCGAACGCCCTCCTCGCCCTGGGTGCGGCACCAGCGATGGTCGACAACCTCGAAGAGGCAACGGTTTTCGCCGGTGTCGCAGACGGGGTGCTGATCAATGTGGGGACGCTGACGCCGGCACTGGGCGAGACGATGGTCGCCACGGCCCGTGCGGCGGGTAGCGCGGGGACCCCGTGGGTGCTGGACCCGGTGGCGGTCGGCGGCCTGCCGCTGCGCGACCGGGTTGCTGCCGAGCTGGTGCCGTTGCGCCCCACCGTGATCCGCGGCAACGCCTCGGAGGTCATCAGCCTGTCGGGCGCGGACGGTGGCGGTCGCGGGGTCGACAGCACCGCCGGCACGGACCAGGCGCTGGACGCGGCCCGGTCGCTCTGTGAGCGGACCGGCGGCGTCGTCGCGGTCAGTGGACCGACCGACCACATCGTGTCGGCGGACGCGACGTCGACGGTGTCCAACGGTGACCCGATGATGACGAAGGTGACCGGAGTCGGCTGCGCGCTGGGCGCCATCACGGCCGCCTTCGCGGCGTGCGCGCCCGCGCCGGACGCCGCATTCGCGGCCACCGCCGTCTGGACGATCGCGGCCGAGATCGCGATGGAGCGGGCGTCCGGGCCCGGCAGCTTCGCCGTGCAGCTGCTCGACGCGTTGTACGCGCTCGAGCCGGCAGATCTCGAAAGGCTACGGAGGTGAGCAGATTCGATCCGGCATCCCTGCGCCTCTACCTGGTCACCGACCGCACGCTGTGTGGCGAGCGCGGGGTCGTCGACACCGTGCGCCGAGCACTGGCCGGCGGCGTGACCACCGTGCAGCTGCGCGACCACGACGCGACCACCCGTGAACTGCATGAGACGGCAAGGCAATTGCGTGCGCTCACCCGTGACGCGGGCGTCCCGTTCATCGTTGACGACCGACTCGACATCGCACTGGCGGTGGGTGCCGACGGCGTGCATCTCGGCCAGTCCGACCTCCACCCGGTCGACGCGCGGCGGGTGGCCGGGCCCGGCCTGGTCATCGGTCACTCGGTGTCCTGCATCGAGGAGATCGAGGCCGTTGGGGAGTGGCCGGAAGGCACGGTCGACCACCTCGGGGTCGGGCCGGTCTTCGCGACACCGACCAAGCCGAACGCCGCGGCCCCGCTAGGGATCGACGGGGTGCGCGAGGTGCTGGTCGGTTGTGAGCTGCCCGCGGTCGCGATCGGTGGGATCAAGGGGAGCCACGTGGCGCCGTTGCGCGCTGCGGGTGCCGCAGGAGTGGCGGTCGTGTCGGCGGTCTGTGCCGCACCGGATCCCGCCGCGGCGGCCCGGGAGCTGCTCGCCGCGGAGGTGCCGTCGTGACGGCATACATCCCCACCGTGCTGACCATCGCAGGCACCGACCCGAGCGGCGGCGCGGGGATCAGCGCCGACCTGAAGACCTTCTCCGCGCTCGGCGCCTTCGGGACCGCGGTGATCACGGCGGTGGTCACCCAGAACACCCGGGGCGTCGCCGGGATCCACCAACTGGACGGCGAAACCGTTGCGGGACAACTGAACAACCTGCTTGACGACGTCCATGTCGACGCCGTGAAGATCGGCATGCTCGGCACCGTCGAGGTGATCGAGTCGGTGGCCGCCGTGCTGCGGGAGCGCGCGCCCGCTCCTGTGGTGCTCGACCCGGTGATGGTGGCCAAGAGCGGCCACCGGTTGCTCGCCCCGGATGCCGTGGCTGCGATGCGGGAGCAGCTCATCCCGCTGGTCGACCTGATCACCCCCAATCTGCCCGAGGCCGCGGACCTGCTGGGCGTCGGCGAGGCGACCAGTGTCTGCGACATGGCACGTCAGGCGAATGCATTGGCCGATCTGGCGTCCGGGGTCCTGCTCAAGGGCGGCCATTTGAGTGGTGCGGACAGCACCGACCTGCTGGTCGTCGACGGCCGGGTAACCGAGTTCGACGCTCCGCGGGTCGTCACGCGCAACACGCACGGCACCGGGTGCACACTGTCGTCGGCGATCGCGGCGCTACGGCCGCAACGGGATTCGTGGGTCGTGGCGGTACGCGAGGCGAAGGAGTACCTCACCGGTGCACTGCGCGCGGCGGACGACCTGTCGATCGGCAGTGGGCACGGCCCGGTTCATCATTTCTGGCGGATGTGGGACGACCCTCACACCTGAGCCAGGGCGGCGGTGGCCGCCACGACGGTGACGACCGCGACGAGGAAGCTCTCGATCGTGAAGCGCCGCAAGGGGATCGTCAGGTGGGCGCGCTTGCAGCGGCCGAACCACAGCATGGTCGCCAGGGAACCCCACACGGTGACGATCGGGCCGGCGTTGACACCGACCAGCAGCGCCATCAGCCGGTGTGCGGAGCCGTTCGCGGCACCCTCCGCCGCCAGGTAGGCGGGCAGGTTGTTGACCAGGTTGGCGCCGATGCCTCCGGTCGCGGCGACCCGGAGCAGGTCGGCGAACGAGTCGCCGGTCCCGGCGATGTGCGCCATCAGGGTGTCCAGGCCGTGGGAACGCAGGAAGTCCACGATCGCGAAGAGGACGGTCACCACGACGACCATCAGCCAGGGGACGGCGATCGTCCGCACCGCACTCCGGTTGCGGATCGCCAGCGCCACCACCAGGACTCCCGCGCCCACGGCAGCTGGGATCGCGGGGATCACTCCGCTGACGAACGCCGGTCCGAGCAACACACAGACGCTCGCTGCGATGCGGAACAGGACGGGGTCGGGCGGGGCGGGAACGGTGGGGACGTCATACCGTCCCGTCAACTGTCTCCCGTGCAGCAGCAGGACCACGATCGCGGTGGCCGCCATCGCCACGATCGCGGGTGCCCAGGCGACGTGCAGGTATGCCGACAGGCCACCCCACCGCTGGAACTCGTGCAACGCCAGCAGGTTGCTCAGGTTGGACACCGGCAGCAGCAGGGAAGCCGTGTTGGCCAGCCACACGGTCGTGAACGCGAACGGTAGGGGCGGTACCCCCGCCTGACGCGCCGTGGTGATGACGACCGGGGTCAGCAGGACAGCCGTGGTGTCCAGGCTGAGGACCGTCGTGCACAGGCAGGAAAGGCCGACGACCACCGCCCACAGTACCATCGTCCGGCCGCGCGCCAGACGTGCGGCCCAGTGTCCAGCAACCTCGAAAACCCTTGCATGATCGGCGACTTCGGCGACCACCGTGATGCAGACGAGAAACGCCAGGACCGGACCGACCCGGTCGACCAGCAGGGTCACGGCGCTGTCACGGACAGATCCCACGGCGTGCCGGTGCGCTTCGGCTCGTGCAACTCGACCGTGAACGCGTCACCGACCACGTCGCGCAGTGCCTGCGGGGTTCTCGGGCTGGCCCCCGCGACGGCCAGGTGGCGGGTGACCAGACCGCGGGTGTGCTTGGCGTTGTGGGTCGCCCCCGGCACCTGGATCCGCACCCACCGGCCGGCCACGGACCCGGTGGGTGACCAGGCTGCGGCATACGTGCTCGACCGGCAGTCGACGACGACGCCGCTGCCGGCGAACTCGGTGAGCGGACCACCGACCTCGCTGCGCCAGTGCGCCGCGAGCGGGCCCACGCCAGGCAGATTGGTGCCCATCGACAGGCGGTAGGCCGGGACCTTGTCCGCCAGCCGCAGCGCACCGAACAGTGCCGACTGCACGACGATCCAGCGCCGGGCACGGCGCAGCGCCGCGCTGTCGAGAGTGGGCAGGTCGAGGGCGTCATACAGGACACCGGTGTAGAGCGTCTCGACCGGACCGGCCGGTGCGGTGCGCAGGGCCAGGTTGCGGGCGACGTCACCCGCGAGGCTCTGCCCGACGCCGAGCACGTCGAGCGCGTCCGGGCGCGCGCTGACGGCCGCGAGCACGTCGAGCAGCTTGTCGCGTGCCGCGGTCAGCTCGGGGAAGGACAGGGCGTCCAGATCCAGCGGTCTTCCGCGGCGCCGGGGGGTCTTGGTCTCGGACGGCGGCAGGAGGATCAGCACGGCGGAAGACTACGACGTGTGCCGTCCGGCGTGTTGCGGCGACCGCGTGGCGGGCGTCGTTTCCCTATGGTGGGCCCATGGACCTACGGCACATCATCCCTCACGTTCACCCCGCCGACGGCGCGGACGCAGGACCGCTGGAACGCGCCTTCGCCGCGCTCCGGGAGCAGATGGGCCTGGAGCACGACTACCCGGAAGATGCGCTGGCCGAGGCGAAGCCGGCGGTGGCGGACGTGCAGTTGCCGGACCGCGACGAGACAGCGGTGCCGTTCTTCACCATCGACCCGGTCGGCTCCATGGACCTGGACCAGGCGATGTTCCTGGAGCGGGCGGACGGCGGTTACCGGGTGCGCTACGCCATCGCGGACGTCCCGGCGTATGTCGCCCCGGGTGGTCCGCTCGACGCCGAGACCCGCAAGAGAGGTCAGACCATCTACCTGCCGGACATCCGGGTGCCGCTGCACCCCAAGATCCTCAGCGAGGCCGCCGCGAGCCTGCTGGCCGGCGAAGTCCGGCCGGCGTTCGTCTGGGACATCGCCCCTTCCGCTGCCGGCGAGGCGGTCTCGAGCGAGGTCTACCGGGCGCAGGTGAAGAGCGTCGCACGGTTGGACTACGAGACCGTGCAGCAGCAGATCGACGACGGGTCCGCCGGCGAGGGGCTGCAGTTGCTCAAGGAGATCGGTGAGCTGCGGATCGGCCTGGAGGCCAAACGCGGCGGCGCGAACCTCCCGATGCCGGAGCAGGAGGTCACCAAGGGCGACGACGGCAACTACCACCTCACGTTCCGGCCGCAGTTGCCGGCGGAGGAGTGGAACGCGCAGATCTCGCTGCTCACCGGGATGGCGGCGGCCGAGCTGATGTTGCATGCGAAGGTCGGCATCCTGCGCACGATGCCGGTCCCCGAGCAGCGTTCGATCGACCGGTTCCGCCGGCAGGCGAAGGCGCTGGGGGTGGAGTGGCCGGCGGACCAGCACTACGGCGACTTCATCCGCGGGCTGGACCGGTCGAACCCGAAGCACCTGGCGCTGATCCACGACGCGACCAGCCTGTTCCGGGGCGCCGGCTACACCCCGTTCGACGGTGCCGTCCCGGACGACACGATCCAGTCGGCGGTGGCGGCGCCATACGCGCACGTGACCGCGCCGCTGCGGCGGCTGGTGGACCGGTTCGGCCTGGTGGTGTGCGAGGCGACCAGCCAGGGGCAGGACGTCCCCGGCTGGGTGCGTGAGGCGCTGCCGACGCTGCCCGACATCATGCGCAGCACCGATCAGAAGGCCAGCCAGGTCGACCACGCGTGCACCGACGCCGTCGAAGCGGCGATCCTGGCGCACCGGGTGGGCGAGACCTTCCCGGCATACGTGGTCGACACGGACGAGAAGGGCGTCACCGTGCAACTGGTCGATCTGGCGGTGACGGCCAAGGCCGCCGGGCAGGCCACCGAAGGCGACCAGGTGCAGGTCAAGCTCACCGAGGCCGACATCGCCACGCACACGGTGAAGTTCGAACTGGCCTGAGCGGCCACGGCACTCAGTCCTCCAGGGCCGGGAGCCCATACTTGAGGCATGCACACCGCGGCTCGGCGGTTCGTCGTGTTCGGCCCGCAGCATCTGCTCGTGCTGACGGTCTTCCTGGCCGGCTGCGCGGTGCTGCTGGTGCTGGGCGCGCGGCTGCGTGCGCGACCCGAACGGCAGGCGCGGGTCATGCGGGTGGCCGGCGTGGTGGTCCTCGTGCTCTGCGGTCCGTTCGAGCTGGACGACGTCATCGTGGGGGTGCGACACCCGCTGACCGGGCTGCCGCTGCAGCTGTGCGATCTCGGCTGGCTGGTCGCCTGTGTCGCGCTGCTGACCGGCAGCCGGCGGCTGTGCGCGCTGCTGTATTTCTGGGGTTTGACGCTGTGCATCCAGGGGGTCATCACGCCTGACCTGGACGACGTCTTCCCCCAGCTGCAGTTCTTCGGCTTCTGGGTGCGGCACATCGCCCCCGTGTGGGCGGCGGTCCTCCTGGTCGGCGCACGGATCGGGCCGACGTGGCATGGCTTCCGGTTCACCGTGCTGGTGACGACGGTCTGGGCGGTCGGCGTGATGGGTCTCAATTTCGTCATCGGCAGCAACTACGGCTACCTGAACGGCAAGCCGTCCGTGCACTCGGCCCTCGACCTGCTCGGTCCCTGGCCGTGGTACGTGTTGGTCGAGGTCGTGCTCGTGATCGGCGTCTGGGCGCTGATGACGTGGCCGTGGAACCGGTCACGGCCGGTGTGAGGGGTGGCTCGAGAGTGCAGTTCCGGTCGGTATGACGCGGTCGGAACGACCACATGTGCACTCTCGCGACGCCCACACCCGGCGCGACCGTTAGGCTGTCCCGCGGATGAGTCGGCCGGGCGGCCGCGGCACGAGCAATCGGGTCGAGGAAAGTCCGGACTCCGAAGGGCAAGGTGGTGGCTAACGGCCACCCGGGGTGACCCGCGGGACAGTGCCACAGAAAACAGACCGCCGTCGGCTCCGGCCGGCGGTAAGGGTGAAACGGCGGTGTAAGAGACCACCAGCACGCCAGGCGACTGGTGTGGCTCGGTAAACCCCACCTGGAGCAAGATCAGACAGTGTGCGTTCGAGGGCTGCCCGTCCGAGCACACGGGTAGATCGCTGGAGGCCGCCGGTAACGGTGGTCCTAGATGGATGGTCGCCACGTGTCCGCCGCTTGCGGCGGCGCCATACAAAATCCGGCTTACAGGCCGGCTCATCCCTTTAGCCAGGAGGAACACGTCATGACCGAGTCATCGAGCAGGCAACTCCAGACGGATGCCGCGGAAGCGATTCTGCGCCGGATCCCCGAACTCGCGCCGGACGCGAATGCGGCCGAGCTGAGCGCTCTCGCGGACGCGTATTCGTCGGTTGCGATCCACGAGGACGAGGAGTTCGATCCCTCGCTGCTGCAGAAGTGGGCCTTCGACCAGGCCGCCCAGTACGTCGACTTCGAGGTCGTCGAGGACGACGACGAGGACGAGGACGAGGACTGAGCGGCTTTCGGGAGACGCCCGGGGCCGGATTCCGGGCGTAGGTCGCCACTGGGGGGACTCCGGTACGTCGGGGGGCCGGATTTGCGTGCATAGCTCGCCACTGGGGGGAGTCCGGTACGTCGGGGGGCCAGGGTCCGCGCGTAGGTCGCCACTGGGGGGACTCCGGTACGGGCATGTCGGGTCCGGCATCTTGCAAGATCTCGACCGGACCGCATGATCCGCCCGAGTTTCGCCGATCAGCGGACGTGACGTGACCGCTGGGCGCACCCTGCTGTCATCAGCTCGGGGAAGGGGCCGATCATAGTGAAGTACGCGGTGTCGTCGGTGCAGAGCCACCTGAGCTTCCAGGGGTTCTCGTGCCAGGGCCTGATCGACCAGCTCGACTCGGCGTACGCCGACAAGTTCACGCTCGGGCAGGCCACCTACGGTGCGCAGCATGCGGGAGCGTGCTAGCCGGCGGTGAGCCCGTGAGCGCTCCGACCACCGGCACTCGACAGCAAGGACGATATGGCGAACCGCTACCAGAGCTGGCCTCCTGTGCCGCCTACCCCCAAGAAGCGACTGTGGCCGCGCGTGGTCGGTGCCTTCGTCGCGGTGTTCGTGGTTCTCGGTGTCGCGAGCGCGGTGAGCGATGCGCTGCGGGGTGACGCCGGCAACGGGCGGTCGGGGACCGTTGGTGTCACCGCAGCCGGTGCGGCACCGTCCTCAGGCCCCAGCAGGACATCCACCGCGGTGCCGGCCGGTGCCTCCGCCCGCTCGTCGAACACCACCCCGACCGTCGATCCCGCCGCCGCGAAGTCGCAGATCGCGAAGTCGACGCACACCAGGAAGCCGTCGGCTGCGCTCGCCGAGCTCGCGGCGCTGCGGGTGAAGGGCCGGGCGCCGAAAACCGCGTACACCCGTGGGCAGTTCGGGCCGGCCTGGACCGACGACGTGACCGTGGCCGGCGGGCACAACGGCTGCGACACCCGCAACGACATCCTTGCGCGCGACCTGACGGCGATCACGTTCAAACCGGGCACGCGCGACTGCGCCGTGCTGACGGGCACGTTGCACGATCCGTACACCGGGAAGACCATCGTGTTCCACCGCGGCATCGGCAGCAGCGATGCCGTGCAGATCGATCACGTCGTCGCACTCTCCGACGCGTGGCAGACCGGCGCCCAGCAACTGTCGGCCGCCCAGCGGCAGAACTTCGCCAACGACCCCCTCAACCTGCAGGCGGTCGACGGTCCGACGAACGAGTCGAAGGGCGCCGGCGACGCCGCGACCTGGCTGCCGCCGAACAAGGCCTACCGGTGCACGTACGTCACTCGGCAGGTGGAAGTGAAAACGAAGTACCACCTGTGGGTCACCCCGGCCGAGCACGACGCGATCGCCCGCGTCCTGCGCACCTGCGGTGGTACCGCGGCGGCTGCGACGACTCCGTCGATCACGCCCGCGACAACCCGGGCCATGACGCCGTCACCGGCTGCGAGTACGACGCGCGCGCCCCTGCCTGCGGCACCGGCGCAGACCGCTCCGCTCTCCGCCGGCTGCACCCCGCTCTCGAACGGCGGGCACTGCTACAAGCTGCGGGAGTTCTGTGCCAAGCGGTACCGCGGCACCGCAGGCGTCTCCGCCGACGGGGAGCGGATGGTCTGCAGGGACAACAACGGCTGGCGCTGGGAGCCCGTGTAGGCGCACCGGTCCTGGTCCGGCCCCGGGTGGCCGTGACCGTGCGGTGGTGGTGTGATGGTCGGACATCGCGCCCGAAAGGTCCACCATGCCACTCCTGGAGCAGCTCGCATCCGCCCTCGCCGACCGGTCGATCGAGGTCGTCGACCTCACCAACACCCTGTCCGCCGACACCCCGACACTGCGGCTGCCGGACCCGTTCGCGAACCTGATCGACTTCAGTCTCGAGCAGGTCAGTGCGTATGACGAGCCGGGTCCCTTCTGGAAGCACCACAACATCCACACCGGCGAGCACATCGGCACGCACCTGGACGCACCGGTGCACTGGGTCAGCGGCAAGGACGGCCACGACGTGTCGACCATCTCGCCGGCGCGGCTGATCGGGCCGGCGGTCGTGCTCGACGTGACGGCGCAGGTCGAGCAGGATCCGGACTTCCTGGTCGACATACCCGACATCGAGCGCTGGGAGAGCGAGCACGGCACGCTCCCGGAGAACGGCTGGTTGCTGCTGCGCACCGGATGGGACCGGTTCGCCGACGACAAGGAGGCGTTCCTCAACGCCGACGACACCGGCTCGCACACCCCCGGCATCACGGCGCAGGCGGCCGAGTGGCTGGCGACCCAGCGACCCATCTCCGGGTACGGCGTGGAGACCGTCGGCATCGATGCCGGTCGCGGCGCCGAGCTGGATCCCCCGTTCGCCGCGCACTACCACCTGCTCGGGCACGACAAGTACGGGCTCACCTCGCTGCAGAACCTCGCCCAGCTGCCGACCACCGGCGCGGTGATCGTCGTCGCGCCGTTGCCGATCCTCGGCGGCACCGGCAGCCCGGCACGCGTCCTCGCCCTGGTCGAGCGAAACTGACCGCCCGACAATGAATGTCGCCGAAGCGGTCGGCCACGAACTCGTCGCCGAGGGCATCGACCACGTCTTCGGGGTGGTCGGATCGGGCAACTTCGAGGTCACGAACGCGATGATCGCCGCCGGCGCGCAGTATGTCGCCGCGCGCCACGAGGCGGGGGCCGCCACGATGGCCGACGCGTACTCGCGGATGAGCGGTCGCGTCCCGGCTGTCACCGTGCACCAGGGCTGCGGGCTGACCAACGCACTCACCGGGGTGACCGAGGCGGCCAAGAGCCGTACCCCGTTGGTGGTGCTCGCCGCCGAGGCCACCAACCCGGTGTCCAACTTCTACGTCGACCAGCCCGCGTTGGCGCGCGCGATCGGCGCCGTCCCGTTGCGGGTCGACGATCCGGCGACGGCGCGGTCGACGGCACAACAGGCCGCGCACCTGGCCCGGGCCGAGCGCCGGGTCGTGCTGCTCAACCTGCCGCTGGAGGTCCAGGGTGCGGATGCACCGCAGCCCGAGGCCACGGGCGGGCACTCGGAGTGGGGCGGCCACGCCGAGACTGCGGCGATCGAGCCACACGACATCTCCCGGCTGGTGGACGCACTGGATCGTGCGCAGCGCCCGGTCTTCGTCGCCGGACGCGGCGGGCGCGCCGCGCGATCGGCACTGGAGGCACTGGCCGAGCGGTCCGGCGCGCTGCTCGCCACCTCCGCGGTGGCGAAAGGACTCTTCCACGGAAACCCTTGGAACCTGGACGTTTCCGGCGGATTCTCATCCCCTGTTGCCGCAGAGCTGATCCACGGCGCGGACCTGATCGTCGGGTGGGGTTGCGCGCTGAACATGTGGACCATGCGGCACGGACGCCTCATCGCCGACGACGCCACTGTCGTCCAGGTGGACCTCGACCACGACGCGGTCGGAGTCCACCGCGACGTCTCGTTCGGTGTGCTCGGCGACGCGGCCCGGGTCGCCGAGGCCACCCTGGCGCGGCTGGGGGAGACCCGCACCGGCTATCGGACGCCGCAGGTGCGGGACGAGATCGCGGGCCGGGTCGCCTGGCGCGACGTGCGGTACGAGGACGCCGGCGGCAACGGGCGCATCGATCCCCGCACGCTGTGCCTGACGCTGGACGAAATGCTGCCCACCGAGCGCATCGTCGGCGTCGACTCGGGCAACTTCATGGGCTACCCGAGCATGTTCCTGCGCGTGCCCGACGAATTCGGTTTCTGCTTCACCCAGGCCTACCAGTGCGTGGGTCTCGGCCTCGCCACCGCGATCGGAGCGGCACTGGCCAGGCCCGACCGGCTGCCGATCGCCGCGCTCGGCGACGGCGGTGCGCTGATGTCCGCCGCGGAGCTGGAAACCGTTGTGCGACTAGGCATCCCGATGATGGTGGTCATCTTCAACGATCAGGCGTATGGCGCGGAGGTTCACCACTTCGGCGAGTCCGGCGCCCCACTCGACACGGTCACCTTCCCGGACACCGACTTCGCCGCGATCGGCAGGGGCTACGGCTTCGACGCGCTGACGGTCCGGTCCCGTGAGGATCTGCGGCCGGTCGCGGACTGGCTGCGCGACCGGTCCCGGCCGCTGCTCATCGACGCGAAGGTCGTCTCCGATCATCCGTCCTGGTGGCTGGCCGAGGCCTTCGGGCACTGAGGGCCGACGGCGCGCCGGATCGCGGCGGCGGACACGACCCGCGTGTCACCAGGAGGTGTCGCGGGGGCGCCCCTCGTCATACCCGCTGGCGCTCTGCACACCGACCAGGGCGCGCTCGCGGAACTCGGCGATGTTGCGCGCACCGGCATAGGTGAAGCTGGAACGCACCCCGGCGACGATCGAGTCGATCAGGTCCTCAACGCCCGGGCGGTTCTCGTCCAGGAACATCCGGGACGACGAGATGCCCTCCTCGAACAGCGCGGACCGGGCGCGCTCGAACGCGCTGCGGGCCTGCGTGCGGCCACTCACCGCACGCGCGCTCGCCATACCGAACGACTCCTTGTAGAGCCGGCCGTCGGGTGCCTGGTTCAGGTCGCCCGGACTCTCCCAGGTGCCAGCGAACCAGGAGCCGATCATCACCGACGCGGCACCGGCAGCCAGTGCGAGCGCGACGTCCCGCGGATACTTCACGCCGCCGTCCGCCCACACGACAGCACCGGATTCGGTTGCGGCAGCTGCGCATTCGAGGACGGCGGAGAACTGCGGGCGACCGACGCCGGTCATCATCCGGGTCGTGCACATCGCACCCGGGCCGACACCGACCTTGATGATGTCCGCGCCTGCACCGGCGAGGTCACGAGCACCGGCGGCGGTGACGACGTTGCCGGCCGCGATCGGGATGCGCACGCCGGACCCGGTGGCGGCCTCGTCACGCACCGCCTGCACGACACCCAGTGCGTCGATCATCTTGTCCTGGTGCCCGTGTGCGGTGTCCACGACGAGCACGTCGGCGCCCGCGGCCAGTGCCGCGACAGCCTTGGCCCGCACGTCACCGTTGATGCCGATGGCCACCCCGATCCGCAGCCGCCCGGCCGCGTCCAGCGCCGGCTGGTAGATCGCCGAGCGCAGGATGCCCTGGCGGGTCAGGACACCGGCCAGTTCGCCGCCGGAGCCGACGACCGGCGCCAGCTCGAAGTGGTGTTCGGTCAAAGCATCGAAGACCGAGCTCAGATCGTCGCCGTCCTTGACCGTGAACAGGTCGCGCGTCATCACCTCGCCGATGGTGGCGAAGCGGTCCACCTGCCGCGACTGGCGCTCGGTGACCAGGCCGATCGGTGCGTCGGCGTCGTCGACGACGACCGCCGTGCGATGCGCCCGCTTGCCGATGAGGGCGAGGACATTGCTGACCGGCTCCTGCGCGCGGACGGTCACCGGTGTCTCGTAGACGGCGTGACTCGCCTTCACCGCGGCAACCGTCTCGCGCATCGCGTGCTCCGGAATGTCCTGGGGGAGTATGGCGATCGCGCCTCGCCGGGCCACCGTCTCGGCCATCCGCCGCCCGGAGATGGCGGTCATGTTGGCGACCACCAGCGGGACTGTCGTGCCCACCCCGTCCGGTGTCGTCAGATCGACGTCGAGGCGGCTGCTCACCGAGGAACGGGAGGGCGCCATGAAGACGTCGCTGTAGGTCAGGTCGTATGCCGGGCGGTCGCCGAGGAACTTCACGTTCGGCTATGGTACGGGGAATGTGCCACTTCCGCCTCCGGCGGTCGGCATGCGTCATACCGTGGGTCCATGCAGCTGACTCACCTCGGACATTCCTGCCTGCTCGTCGAGATCGCCGGGCAGCGCGTGCTGATCGACCCGGGCACCTTCTCCACCTTCGACGACGTCACCGACCTGGACGCGATCCTGGTGACGCACCAGCACTTCGACCACCTCGACCTCGAGCGGTTGCCGGCCCTGCTGCAGCGCAACCCCGGCGCCGCGATCCATGCCGATCCCGAGAGCGTGGAGATCCTGCGGCACAAGGAGATCCCGGCGACGGCAACGGTCGCGGGTCAGACGTTCGCGCTGGGCGACCTCGAGATCACCCCTGCGGGCGCCCGGCACGCGGTCATCACCGACTACGTCCCGGGCATCGCCAATGTCGGGCTCTACCTCACCGCACCGGGTGAGGCGTCCCTGTTCCACCCTGGTGATGCCCTCGACGCGCACGTGCCCGGCGACGTCGACATCCTGGCGACCCAGGTCAACGCGCCGTGGTGTGCGGTCAAGGAGTCGGTGGAGTTCGTGCGCCGGCTCGCGCCGTCCGTGGTGGTGCCGATCCACGACGCCCTGGTCACCGAGGCCGGCAGGGGGATCTATCTGCGCCATATCGGGGATTTCGGTCGCGATGGCGGCGTACCGGTGCGGGACCTGCGCGGCGCTGGAGCGACCAGCATGTGAGCTGAGGCAAACCTTAGTCTTGGCAATATAGGTAAGCCTCACCTATAGTTCCCGTGTGCCGATGATCACCGCGAAGAAGAAGTGCTGCGAGGACAAGCCTCGCTGCAAGAAGTGTCCGGTGACCCTCGAGCGCCTGCGCAAGGCCGGCTACGCCGAACGGCTCAGCCGCCGCGAGTACGACGTGGCGGGCAAAGTGCCCGGCAAGGTGCGCAAGGCCGCCCGCGTTCGCTGATCCGGCCCGCCGGTAGCGTGGTGGCCGTGAAGCTGCGAGTGACCACCTGTTCAGACCGTGCGGAATGGGATCGCACCGTGCTCGGTGCCGGCGGCCATCCGCTGCAACTGTGGGGCTGGGGCGAGCTGAAATCCCGTTACGCCTGGACCGCCGAACGCCTGCTGGTCCAGGGCGACGGCCGCACCGTCGGTGCCGCACAGGTGCTCCATCGCCGGTTGCCCCCGCCGTTCAGGTCGTTGGCCTACGTGCCCCGCGGCCCTGTCGCGCAGGAGTCCGACCGGGCCGCCGTGCTCGCTGCGCTGGCCGATCACGTCGGCCACGGCACGTCGGTCGCGTTGTCGATCGAGCCGGACTGGGCCGACCCGCACTCGCCACTCGCCAAGGGCGTGACGGACGAGGAGGTCCGGCAGCTGCAGCAGACCGCGCCGACCGGCTGGCTCGCCGACGTGGCAGCGGCCGGTTTCCGGCGCAGCGCCAACACCGGCCTGATCCCGCGGACCCTGATCGTCGACGTGACGCCGGACGAGGACGCCATCCTGAAGGCATTCAGCTCCTCGACCCGGCAGAACGTGCGCAAGTCGTTCCGTGCCGAGAACGTCCGCTTCGGTGAGGTCACCACCGACGCAGACCTGGAGCAGGTGCTGGCGATCAACAAGGAGACCGGGCTGCGCGCCGGATTCGCCGTGCACGACGACGGCTACCACCGCGCCATCCGCGACCTGATGGGTGAGCGGTCCCAGCTGATCGCGGCCTGGGAGGGCGACGAGGTCGTCGCCTTCGTCTGGCTCGTGGTCTCCGACACCACCGCCTTCGAGCTGTATGGCGGAGTGTCGCCGCGCGGGATGAAGTTGCGCCTCAACTACGGTTTGAAGTTCCACGCGATGAAACACGTGAAGGCACAAGGTGTTTCACGTTACGACTTCAACGGGTTGCTCAATGACGGCATCTCGGACTTCAAGCGGCAGTTCAGCAAGCACGAGGACCTGCTCATCGGCACCTGGGACAAGCCGCTGTCGCCGCTCTACCCGGTGTTCGCGACCGCGTTGCCGAAGGTGCGGCACACCCTCAAGCGCGGGCTGCCGGCCGCCAGGGCGACGCTGCGCGACCCCAAGGCGGCACTGGCCGACGTGCGCGCCCGCCTCCCCAAGCGGGTCGGCACCAACTCCTGATCACCGAGCGGCTCAGCAACGACCGACAGGCTCAGTAATCCGGCCGTGATCAGGGCCGGATTACTGAGCCTGTGGAGCGTTGCTGGGCCTGTCGGTCAGCGGGCCGGTGCCTTCGCGGCACGGTCGGCCAGCCAGGCGACCCCGACGATGCCCGCCGCGTTGCGCAGCTGGGCGGCGACGATCGGCGCCCTCAGGTGCAGCAGCGGCAGGAACTTGTCCGCCTTCTTCGAGACGCCGCCGCCGACGACGATGAGGTCGGGCCAGAGCAGGTCCTCGATGTGGCTGTAGTAGCGCTGCAGTCGCTTGGCCCAGTCCTCCCAGGACAGGTCCTCCTCGACGTGCGCGCTCTCCGCGGCCTTGCTCTCGGCGTCGTGACCGTCGATCTCCAGGTGACCCAGCTCGGAGTTGGGCAACAACTCCCCGTCGATCAGCAGCGCGGACCCGATCCCGGTGCCGAGGGTGGAGACCAGGACCGTGCCGTCGGTGTTGCGTGCCGCGCCGAAGTGCAGCTCGCCGACGCCGGCCGCATCCGCGTCGTTCACCACGGTCACCGGACGGCCGAGGCGCTTGCTGAGTAGTTCCTCGACGTTGGTGCCGATCCACGAGGTGTCAATGTTCGCAGCGGTTCTCACGATGCCGTGGGTGACGACACAGGGCAGCGTGATGCCGATCGGCTGTCCGTCGGTGTCCTCGGCGAACTTGTCGGCGATCTGCTCGATGACCTCGGCGACCGCGTCAGGAGTGGACTCCTTCGGGGTGTCGATGCGCACCCGGTCCTTGGCGAAAGCACCCTTGTCGAGGTCGACCGGCGCTCCCTTGATGCCCGTGCCCCCCACATCGATGCCGAGCGGATAGGTGGTGCTCATGACGTTACTGGCTCCTTCGCGGTCGACTTCGTGCCCCAGAACTCTAAGCCACCGTGAGGATCTCCGGCTCGCCACCGGTGATCAGGATGGTGTGTTCGAACTGTGCGGACCGGCGCAGATCACGCGTCGCGACGGTCCATCCGTCGTCCCAGAGCGTCCAGTCCGGTGTGCCCAGGTTGAGCATCGGCTCGACGGTGAACGTCATACCCGGCTCGATGACGTCGTTGTGTGCAGGAGCCGCGTCGTAGTGGGGGATCACCAGCCCGGAGTGGAAGACCGGTCCCACTCCGTGTCCGGTGTAGTCGCGGACCACGCCATACCCGAAGCGCTTGGCGTACATCTCGATGACCCGCCCGATGACGTTGACCTCGCGACCCGGTTTCGCGGCCCGGATGCCGCGCAGCATCGCCTCCTCGGTGCGTTCGACCAGCAGCCGGGACTCCTCGTCGACGTCCCCGACGAGGAACGTCGCGCAGTTGTCGCCGTGTGCTCCGTCCTTGTACGCCGTGATGTCGATCTTGACGATGTCGCCGTCGGCCAGCGGCCGATCGTCGGGTATGCCGTGGCAGATGATCTCGTTGACGCTGGTGCACAGGGATTTCGGGAACCCGCGATAACCGAGCGTCGACGGGTACGCACCCTGGTCGAGCATGAACTCGTGGCCGATGCGGTCGAGCTCGTCGGTGGTGATGCCGGGGCGCACCGCCGCGCCGGTCACCTGAAGCGCCTGCGCCGCGATGCGGGACGCGACACGGATGCGGTCGATCAGCTCCGGGTCGCGCACCTCGGAGCCGGTGAACTGTGCCGGCGCCGGCCGCCCGACGTACTCCGGCCGTTCGATGGTCGACGGCACGCTACGGAGGGGGCCGACGCGGCCCGGGCGGATCTGGGAGCTGCTCTCGGACATGTCGCGCAGTCTAGGAGAGTGCGGGATAGCCTCGGGTCTCGTGCTGGCCCCGTACCGTTCCGTCCTCGCAACCCCGGAAGCCGCCCGTTTCCTGTCGGGTTCGCTCGTCGCCCGGCTGGGCGGTGCGATGTTCGGGGTCGCCATCGTCGCCATGGTCGCCGAGCGCCGCGGCTCCTACTCGCTGGCGGGCGCCGTGTCGGCGACGGGTCTGGTCGTGCTCGCGGCCACGGCGGCCGTGATCGGCCGGCTGGTGGACCGTTTCGGGCAACGCCGGGTGACCCTGCCGCTGGTGCTCTGGGACGTGTGCTGGAACGCCGCACTGGTGATCTCGTCCATCGCGGGCGCACCCGCCTGGACGCTGTTCCTGGCCTATGCGATGTCGGCCATCGTGCCCGCGCCCGATGCGATGAGCCGGGCCCGCTGGATCCATCTGCTGGATGGGCAACCCGAGCGGCTGCACACCGCCATGTCCCTGGAGCAGGTGCTCGACGAGTTCGCGTTCGTCGTCGGGCCGGCGGTGGCGGTGATGCTGGCGACGACCGTCACGCCCGAGGCGGGCTTCATCGCCGCCTCCGTGCTGAACGCCCTGGGCACGGTGCTCTTCGTCAGTGCGCGGTCCAGTGAGCCACCCGTGCAGCCCAAGGGTGGTGAGGCGGCCTCCAGCGTGGTCGGGAACGCCGCGGTGATCGTCGTGGCGCTGATCATGGTCCTGACCGGCGGCCTGCTCGGTGCGAACGACGTGGTGACGCTGGCGTTCGCCGCGGAGCACGGCCACGCCGATCTGGCGGGCATCATCCTGGCGCTGTTCGCACTCGGATCGGGCACTGCCGCAGTAGTTTTCGGTGCGCGCGAGACCAGCGGCCGGATGTCGCGCGCCCTGCTCCTCGGGACGATCGCGATGTGCGTGCTCGAAGTGCCGGTGCTGTTCGTCGACAACCTGACGGCGCTGGCCGTGGTGCTGCTGATCGCCGGGGCGGCGACCGCGCCCACCCTGATCACGACCATGAAGCTGGCCCAGGTCCTCGTGCGGCCCGGGCAGGTCAACGAGTCGATGGGTGTGGTCTTCACCGGCCTGATCGTCGGTGTCGCAGCGGGTTCGGCGGTGAGCGGATCGGTCGTGGAACGCTGGGACGCACACACCGCGTATGCCGTCCCGGTGCTGTCCGGGGCGGGAGCGATCGTGCTGGCAGCGCTGGCTTTTCGGCTGCTGCGCCGAAGTCAGCCGGCTGTCGTGCCCTCGTCGGAGTGAGTCCTCGGCGGGGCGGTGGTCTCGCGCACGATCAGGTGGGTCTCGAGCTGGAACGGATGGGAGAACGCGTCGGCGTCGTCGGCGAGCGTGAGCGCCCGCTCGACCGCGACCTTGCCCATCTCGACGAGCGGCTGGTGCACGGTCGTCAACGGGATCGGTGCCCACCGCGCCATGAGCGTGTCGTCGAAGCCGACCACCGACAGGTCGTCGGGTACGACGAGGCCACGCTCCATCGCAGCGCGCAGGGTGCCCAGTGCGCTCGCATCGCTCGAGGCGAACACCGCCGTCGGCGGGTCGGGTAGCGCGAGCAACGTGTGGGCGCTGCCGACGCTGGGCTCGACGGCATACACGTCACCCGCGACCAGCTCCGGATCGAACTCGATGCCGGCGTCGGTGAGCGCGCTGGTGTACCCGTGCAGGCGTTCGCGGGCGGGCTGGGACTCCGGCGGCCCGTTGAGGAACCCGATCCTGCGGTGTCCGAGGTCGAGCAGGTGCTGGGTGGCGGCGCGACCCCCGGCCCAGTTGGTGGCCGAGATGGAGACCGTCGACCGCGTCGTCGTGCCGATCGGGTCGACGATGACGAGCGCGATTCCGGCGTCGGCGCACCAGCCGAGCTCACGGTCGGACAGTGGTGTCGTCACCGCGACCAGCGCGTTGATGCCACGCGCGGCGACGGCGTCGAACCACTGCTTGGTGAGACCACGCGGCTGCTCGTCGGACAGCATCCGCTCCACGATCAGCGACTGCCGCAGGCGCATGGCGGCCTCGGTGGCGCCACTCAGCACCGAGAGCGAATAGGGGCTGATCAGGTCGTCGAACAGGATCAGCACCGAGTTGGTCCGGCGACGGGCCCGATGCCGTGCGTGGTAGCCCAGATCGGCGGCCGAGCGGAGCACCCGCTCCTGGGTCCTGGGGCTCACATCGGGGCGCCCGTTCAGCACCTTGGAGGCCGTCGACATCGACACGCCGGCGTCCTCGGCGACCTCTCGCAACGTTGCGCTCATGGGACCCGCCCCTCCTGTTCTTCCCCGCCCGGCCGGGGTCACACGAGTGTCCCGATCTCGTCGAATTGCTTGACCGAGTGGCCGAGCCGGACCTAGATTAACCGAACCGAAAACTTTCCGAAAGTTTCGCACACTCGCGAAGGAGCGGTCCATGTCCGTGTCTCGTCGTCAAGTGCTGGTGGGTGCGTTGGCTTCCGCACCACTGTTCGCCCTGACCGCCTGCGGCAGCGGTGGGGGCAAGAAGGGCGGCGGGGGATCGTCGGGTCTGTCGGCGTGGGCGCTGACCGGTGGCCCGGAGCAGGTCTTCCGGGACAGCTTCGCCGCGTGGAACAAGGCGAACCCGGATCACAAGTTCACCGTGCAGTACTTCGCCAACGACTCCTACAAGCAGAAGATCCGCACCTCGGTCGGCTCCGGCAACGGGCCGACCCTGATCTATTCGTGGGCCGGCGGCACACTGAAGGACTACGTCGCGAGCAAGGAGGTCGTCGACCTCACCGACGAGATCCCGAACCTCACCAAGCGGGCCATCCCGTCGGTGCTCGACGTCGGCAAGGTCGACGGGAAGGTGTATGCCGTCCCGATCAACAACTCGCAGCCGGAGCTGATCTACTACAACAAGAAGCTCTTCAAGCAGGCCGGTGTCTCGGTCCCGAAGACCTTCGACGACCTGCTGGCGGCCGTGAAGACGTTCAAGGCCAAGGGCATCCTGCCGATCGCCCTCGCCGGCCAGAGCCAGTGGCCGGAGTTGATGTGGATCGAGTTCCTGGTCGACCGGGTCGGCGGCCCGGAGCCGTTCAACAAGGCCTTCAAGCAGGAGAAGGGCGCCTGGTCCGACCCGGCGTTCACGCAGGCGTTCGCCAAACTGAAGCAGCTCATCGACGCGGGCGGCTTCGGCGACAAGTTCGGTTCGGTGGTCGCCGACAACAACGCCGACGCGGCCCTGGTCTACACGGACAAGGCGGCCATGTTGCTGCAGGGCAACTGGGTCTACACGACGTTCACCACCGACGCCAAGAAGTGGGTCGACGAGGGCAACCTCGGCTGGTTCGCGTTCCCGTCGGTCGAGGGCGGCAAGGGTGACCCGAGCAACGTCTACGGCAACCCGGCCAACTACTTCTCGGTGTCCGCGAAGGCGTCCAAGGAGAACCAGGACGAGGCCGCCAAGTTCCTCGACCAGTACAACCTCAACGACAAGGCCTGTCAGGAACTCATCGACATGGGCCTGATCCCCGCGGTGCAGAACATCGAGAGCAAGCTCAAGGCGAGCAAGGACAAGGATTTCCTGCTCTTCACCTACAACCAGACCAAGAACGCCAAGAGCTTCCAGCTGTCCTGGGACCAGGCGCTTTCGGACGCCCAGGCGCAGACGGTGCTGACCAAGCTGTCGGCCTTCTTCCTCGGCCAGGCAACGGCCAAGGACTTCGTCACGGCGATGAACGGCACCATCAAGTGACTTCGGACGGGACTGCTGCAGACGCGGCGGACCGTCCGACGTCGGCAGTGGATGCACTGCTCGCCAAGTCCGACGACCGGCCGCGGCCGACCGGCAGCGGCAAGGCCAGTCGCAAGGGGCCGAGCCTGTGGATGATGGCACCGGCCATGGCGTTCTTCGCGTTCTTCGGGCTGGTGCCGCTCGTCGGGACGTTCATCCTGTCGTTCTGCGACTGGAACGGGCTGGGCAGTCCGACCTTCTCCGGGCTGGACAACTGGACGTCGGTGCTGCAGCAGAGCTCGATGTATCACGCGCTCTGGCTGACGATCCTGATGTGCCTGGCGACCTTCGTGGTGCAGTTCCCGCTCAGTCTGCTGCTGGGTGTGTTCATGGCCGGTCGGCAGCGCTACCGCGCCGTGCTCGCGGTGCTCTACTTCCTGCCGCTGCTGTTCTCCGCCACCGCGATCGGCATCGCGTTCAAGAACCTGCTGGACCCGAACTTCGGGCTGTCCAGCGCGTTGCACCTCGACATACTCCAGCAGGACTGGCTGGGGTCTCCGACGCTGGCCTTCTGGGTCGTGATCGCGGTCGTGTCGTGGTGCTTCATACCGTTCCACTCGCTGCTCTACCAGGCCGGTGCCCGGCAGATCCCGCAGTCCCTCTACGAGGCGGCGCAACTGGACGGCGCCGGCCGGGTGCGCTGCTTCTTCAGCATCACCCTGCCGCAGCTGAAGTACACGATCGTGACGAGTACGACGCTGATGATCGTGGGCACGCTGACCGCCTTCGACCTGATCTACGTCATGACCAACGGTGGCCCGGGCGACGCGACGCGGATCCTGCCGGTGGACATGTACCTGCAGGGTTTCAAGAGCAACGACATGGGTGTCGCCAGTGTGATCGCGGTGATCCTCATCGTTCTCGGCCTCAGTTTCTCGCTGGTCCTCAACCGGCTGAGCGGCTCGGACCGCATGGAGAGCCAGATGGAGGGCATGTGATGGCGCGCGCAGCCGCGGCCCGGCAACGACCGAACGCGCTGGGCGGCGCCCTCGGCTTCGTCTGGCTGATCCTCACCATCGGGCCGATCTACTACGTGGTGGTCACCAGCCTGAAGTCACAGGCCGACTACTACAGCTCCAACCCCCTTGGGATTCCGTCGAATCCGACACTGCGTGCCTACCGGACCGTGCTGCAGAACGACTTCCTGCGGTACTTCTTCAACAGCCTGCTCGTCGCGGTCGTCACGGTCGTCGTGGTCGTCGCCATCTCGCTGATGGCGAGCTATGTCATCGTCCGCCGGTCGTCGGCGATCGCACGCCTGTCGCAGCGGGTCTTCCTGCTCGGCATCGCGATCCCGATCCAGGCGACGATCGTGCCGGTCTACTACCTGATCGTGCAGCTGGGCCTCTACGACACGTTGCCGGCGTTGATGCTGCCGGGCATCGCCTTCGCCATCCCGATCACGGTGCTGATCCTGGTCAACTATCTGCGCGACATACCCGCCGAACTGTACGACTCGATGCATGCGGACGGCGCCAGTGACTGGCGCATCTTCCTCAGCCTGGTGCTGCCACTCTCCAAGCCCGCGATCACCACGGTTGCGATCTACGACGCGCTCAACTGCTGGAACGGCTTCCTCTTCCCGCTGATCCTGACGCAGAGCGAGAACGTCCGCACCCTGCCGCTGTCGCTGTGGAGCTACCAGGGCGAGTTCAACTCGGACATCCCCGCGGTGCTGGCGGCGATCGTCCTGTCCTGCCTGCCGATCCTGGCGGCATACATCGTCGGGCGACGGCAGCTGGTCGCCGGCCTGACCGCTGGTTTCGGAAAGTAGCGATGACTGCAGAAGAAGAGGTGCGGACATCGTCCGCACCGTGGACCGACAACACCCTCGGCGTGGACGAGCGGGTGGACGCCCTGCTCGGTGCGCTGACGATCGGCGAGAAGGCCGCCCAGTTGGGGTCGTACTGGCCTCGCACCGAGGAGCACTCGTCGGACGGCGACGTGGCGCCGATGCAGTCCGCGTTCGAGGACGGTCGCCGGGACCTGGAGGCGACCGCCGCCGACGGGCTGGGTCACCTGACGCGGGTGTTCGGCTCCGGGCCGGTCGATCCTGCGACCGGTGTCGAGCGGTTGCGCACGATGCAGCAGATCGTCGTCGATCGCCAGCGCCTCGGCATACCCGCCATCGCACACGAGGAGTGCCTGACCGGATTCACCACCCTCGGCGCGACGTGCTACCCGGCGGCGATCGCCTGGGGCGCGTCCTTCGAACCCGCACTCGTCCACGAGATGGCTCGCCGGATCGGCAACGACATGAGGGCCGTTGGGGTTCACCAGGGTCTGTCCCCGGTGCTCGACGTGGTCCGGGACTACCGTTGGGGCCGGGTCGAGGAGACCATGGGCGAGGACCCGTACCTCACCGGCACACTCGGCGTCGACTACGTGCGCGGGCTGCAGAGCAGCGGCGTCATCGCCACCCTGAAGCACTTCGCCGGGTATGCCGGCTCGCGGGCCGGTCGCAACCATGCACCCGTGTCGATCGGTCGCCGGGAGTTCGAGGACGTCGTCCTGGTGCCGTTCGAGATGGCGGTCCGGCTGGGCGAGGTCGGGTCGGTGATGAACTCGTATGCCGACCTGGACGGGGAGCCGCCGGCTGCGTCATACCGGCTGCTGACCGAGATCCTGCGCGAACGCTGGGGATTCGAGGGCACGGTGGTCTCCGACTACTGGGCGGTGACGTTCCTGCACGGCATGCACCGGGTCGCGGCCACCCTGGAGCAGGCGGGCGAGCTGTCGCTCGCCGCGGGGATGGACGTGGAGTTGCCGGAGACCAGTGCGTTCTTCGGGCTCGCCGATGCCGTCGAGGCCGGGCGGGTCGCCGAAGCCGTGCTGGACCGGGCGGCCCGCCGGGTGCTGCGGCAGAAGGTGCAGCTGGGTCTGCTCGACCCGGACACGGAGCCGGCACCGACCGGTGACGTGCCGGCCACGCTGGACAGTGCGGACAATCGAGCGCATGCGCGGAGGATGGCCGAACGCTCGATCGTTCTGGTGCGCAACGAGAACCACGTCCTGCCGATCGCCGATCGCCCGCAGCGGATCGGGGTGATCGGACCGTCGGCGACGCAGCCCCGGACGTACCTCGGGTGTTACACCTTCCCGAACCACGTGCTGTCCCGTTTCGAGGAGCACGGCGCCGGCATCGACCTGCAGCCGCTGCTCGACGCGCTCGGCACGGAGTTGCCCTCCGCCGAGCTGCGCCATGCCCGCGGCGTCGACTTCACCGACCCCGATGTGAGCGGCATCCCCGAGGCACTGGAGGTGGTTCGGGGAAGCGACCTCGTGGTACTCACCGTCGGTGACCTCGCGGGCCTCTTCGGCCGCGGCACCTCGGGCGAGGGATGCGACGTGGTGGACCTGGCGCTGCCCGGCGCGCAGGCGATCCTCGTCGACGAGGTGCTCACGGTCGCCGGTGAACTCGACGTGCCGGTCGTGCTCGTGCTGATCACCGGACGGCCGTACGCGGTCGGCGAATTCGTCGACCGGACGGCCGCGATCGTGCAGGCGTTCATGCCGGGGGAGGAGGCCGGTCCGGCACTCGCCGGCGTCATCTCGGGGCGGGTGAACCCGAGCGGCAAACTCCCGGTCGGCCTGCCGGCGCTGCGCGGCGGTCAGCCGGGCACCTACCTCGGGCCGCCGCTCGCCGTGAGCGACGACGGTGTGTCCAACCTGGACCCGCGGCCGGCATACGCCTTCGGACACGGACTCAGCTACACGACGTTCGAGGTGAGCGGGTTGCAGCTGTCGGCCGACTCGATCGCGCCGGACGGCACGGTCCGGGTGAGCGTGCTCGTGCGCAACACCGGCGACCGGGCCGGAGCAACGGTGGTGCAGCTGTACCTGTCCGATCCGGTGGCCCAGGTGGTCCGGCCGACCCGGTGGCTGTGCGGTTTCGCCAAGCTCGACCTCGAGCCGGGTGCAGTGGCCCGGGTGAGCTTCGACGTGCACGCCGACCGGACATCCTTCAGCGGCCTGGACGGCAGGCGCATCGTGGAGCCGGGCGACTTCGACGTCGCCGTCGGGACGTCGAGTGAAGACTTGTCGCTGAGCGCGCGGTTCCGCATCGAGGGAGCGGTCCGGATGGTGGACGAGGGAAGGGTCCTCGTCACTCCGGTATCCGTTGCGGCGCAGTAACTTTGACACAGCAACTCTTGTTCGATCACAACCCAGGAAGCAGGCATTCCCACCATGGCGCTCTCACCGACTCCGGACGACAAGTTCTCCTTCGGCCTCTGGACCGTCGGCTGGCTCGGCGTCGATCCTTTCGGCACGGCTTCGCGTGAGCCGCTCGAGCCGTGGGACTACGTGAGGGAACTGGCCGACCTCGGCGCATGGGGCATCACCTTCCACGACAACGACGTCTTCGCGTTCGACGCCGACGAGGCGACCAAGCGGTCGCGCATCGACAAACTGAAGAAGGTGTGTGACGACTCGGGGATCACCATCGAGATGGTCACGACCAACACCTTCACCCACCCGGTGTTCAAGGACGGCGGCTTCACCAGCAACGACCGCGGGGTGCGGCGGTTCGGACTGCGCAAGGTGCTCGGTGCGGTCGACATCGCGGCCGAATGCGGTGCGACGACTTTCGTGATGTGGGGTGGCCGCGAGGGCGCGGAATACGACGGCAGCAAGAACGTGTATGCCGCCCTCGAGCGGTACAAGGAGGGCGTCGACACCGTTGCGGCATACATCAAGGACAAGGCTTACGACCTGCGGATCGGGTTGGAGCCCAAGCCGAACGAGCCGCGAGGAGACATCTTCCTGCCCACTGTCGGACATGCGCTGGCGTTCATCGCCGAGCTGGACAACGGTGACATCGTCGGCTTGAATCCGGAGACCGGGCACGAACAGATGGCGAACCTGAACTTCAGCCACCAGCTGGGCCAGGCGCTGTGGAGCGGCAAGCTCTTCCACCTCGACCTCAACGGTCAGCGGGGCCTGAAGTACGACCAGGACCTGGTCTTCGGGCACGGTGACCTGCTGTCCGCGTTCTTCACCGTCGACCTGCTGGAGAACGGCTTCCCCGGCCAGCCCGACGCGCCGCGGTACACCGGTCCGCGGCACTTCGACTACAAGCCCTCCCGTACGGAGAACATGGCGGGAGTGTGGGATTCGGCGCGCGCGTGCATGTCGACGTACCTGCACCTGGCGGAGAAGGCGCGGGCGTTCCGGGCCGATCCGCGGGTGACCGAGGCGATGGAGTACGCAGGCGTCACCTCGTTGCAGGAGCCGACCCTGGCCGAGGGCGAGACGCTGGCGGACTTCCTCGCGGGCGACGACGGTTTCGACGTGCAGCAGGCGGCCGAGCGCGACTACGGTTTCGTGAAGCTGAACCAGCTGGCCGTCGAGCACCTGACCGGCCGCTGAGGGGCTCGCGTGACTCCGGAGCAGCCCGTCCCCGATGTCAGCACCCTCCCGGTCCGGGTCAAGGCCGGTCTGCTGGTCGGGAAGGACTTCTGGTCGACCATGGACGCGCCGGATCACGGCGTCGGCAGTGTGCAGATGTCGGACGGTCCGCACGGGGTTCGGCACGCGACCGGTGACGAGCTCGGTCTCAACGACGCGTCGCCCGCGACCTGCTTTCCCCCTGCCGTCGCGGTGGGATGCAGTTGGGATCCGGAAGTGGCGCGGCGAATCGGGGAAAGCGTTGCACGAGAAGCGCGTTCGCTCGGGATCGACATCGTTCTCGGTCCTGGCATCAACATCAAGCGGACACCGTTGTGCGGTCGCAACTTCGAGTACTACTCCGAGGACCCGCATCTCGCCGGGGAACTCGGCGTCGCACACGTGGACGGCCAGCAGGGCGCCGGTGTCGGGGCGTCGGTGAAGCACTTCGCCGCCAACAACCAGGAGACCGAGCGGATGCGCGTCGACGTGATCGTCGACGACCGGACGTTGCGGGAGATCTACCTGCCGGCGTTCGAGGCGGTGGTGAAACGTTCGGCCCCGGCGACCGTGATGGCGTCATACAACCTCCTCGGCGGGCTGCACGCGACGGAGCATCCGTGGCTGCTCACGACGTTGTTGCGTGAGGAGTGGGGTTTCGAGGGCGTGACGGTTTCCGACTGGGGTGCGACGGGTGATCCGGTCGCTTCGGTCGCGGCCGGGCTCGACCTGCAGATGCCGGGCCGGTCGGAGGAAGCGGTGGACGCCATCGCCGCTGCAGTCGAGGACGGGCACCTGTCCGAGGCGGACCTCGACAGGGCCGCGGCCAGCGTGCTCGGACTTCGCGCCTGGGTTGCGGAGCGGGCCGAGCCGTTCGACGTGGATGCGCACCACCGACTGGCGCGGGAGGCGGCGGCGTCGTGCGCGGTCCTGCTCAAGAACGACGAGTCGGTGTTGCCGCTGAGCACGGATGCCCGCATCGCTGTGATCGGGCAGTTCGCCCGGACACCGCGGTACCAGGGTGCCGGTAGCTCACACATCAATGCGACACGCATCGATGCAGCATTGGACTCGATCCGCTCGCTCGCCGGGAACGTCGAATTCGCAGCGGGTTTCGCACTTGACGGGACCGGTGACGCTGTGCAGTTGCGTGACGAGGCGGTGGGAGTTGCGGGGGCCAGTGACGTAGCGGTCGTGTTCGCCGGGCTCCCCGACGCTGCCGAGTCCGAGGGCTTCGACCGCGCCGAGTTGTCGTTGCCGGACGACCAGATCGCCGTCATCAACGCTGTCGCGGAGGTTGCTCCGCGCACCGTGGTGGTGCTGTCGCACGGAGGCGTCGTCACGATGGAGGAATGGCACGAACAGGTCGACGCCGTCCTCGACTGCTTCCTGCTCGGCCAGGCCGGAGGCAGCGCGACCGCCGATCTGCTCTTCGGGGTCGCGAATCCGTCGGGTCACCTGGCCGAGTCGGTGCCGTTGGAGCTGCGTCATACGACGTCGTTCCTGAACTTCCCGGGCGACCACCTCGAAGTACGTTATGGCGAAGGGGTTTTCGTCGGCTACCGCGGTTACGAGACGACCGGGGCACCGGTGCGGTATCCGTTCGGCCACGGCCTGAGTTACACGACTTTCGAGACGTCGCGCCTGCGGGTGGACGCGACCGGTGCGGCGACCGCAGCGGTGCGGGTGACGGTCGCGAACACCGGGCCATGTGCAGGACGCCACGTGGTGCAGCTGTATGTCGGCTCCGACGCCGGGCCCGTCCACCGTCCCGTCCGTGAGTTGCGAGCTTTCCGGTCGGTGTGGCTGGAGCCGGAGGAGACACGAGAGGTCGAGTTCGACCTCGACGATCGCGCGTTCTCCTATTGGGACGTCACCGATCATGCGTGGGTGGTGCCGGCCGGCGACTACCGGATCGAGATCGGCGCGAGCGCACATGACGTCGTTGCGGCGCAGACGGTTTCGCTCACCGGTAACGCACCGGTGCGCGCGTTGTCGCGCACGTCATCGATCGACGAGTGGCTCAATCATCCGCTCATCGGCGGGCCGGTCCTGGTGGAGGCACTCGGTCGGTACCTCCCGGAGGATCAGGGTGCGCTCATCCGCAGCGACCCGGCGGTTCTTCGGATCATGGGGTCGATGGAGGCCGAGAAGGCGATGCGGATGTTCGGCCTCGCCGACGCGTTGCCGGCCCTGGACGAGTTGGTCGCTCGATCGGCCGGCTCCGCGGGTTGAGCGCTGCCGCGCCGCGGGGTTGAGCGGCGCCCCTGTGGTCCGCGAGGTGGGAGCGGCGTGGGCTGGGCAGCAGGACGCTGGGTGGACACCGGACGCGACGTGCTGCCGAGATCGTTAGACTGACTAACAATGAGTGGAACGCCGGACTTCGACCTGAGACGCCTCGCGATCCCGGCATACGCTCCGTCACTGCTGTTCGGCCTGGCCGAGGGCGCGATGCTCCCCGTCGTGCCGCTGTCCGCGCGCCATCTCGGTGGGTCGGTCGCGACGGCGGCGCTGATGGTGACGCTGCTCAACGTCGGCTCGTTGCTCTTCAACGTGCCGAGCTCGATGATCACGGCGAAATACGGCGAGCGACACGCGATCATCGGCGCATCCGTCATCGGAGCCGTCGCCGCGGCACTGTGCATGGTCGCCAACTCGCTGGCCGTGTTCGGCACCGGCGCGTTCGTGATGGGCATCAGCGGCTCGGTGTTCATGCTCGCCCGGCAGAGCTACCTGACCGAGGCAGTGCCCGCGGCATACCGGGCGCGAGCACTGTCGACGCTCGGGGGAGTGATGCGCGTCGGCATGTTCCTCGGACCGTTCGTCGGCGCGGGCGCGATGGGGGTGTGGCACCTGCACGGTGCCTATGCCGTCTGCGTCGTCGCCCTCGCGATCGCCGGCGTCGCGGGCGGGACTCTGCAGGACCTGCCGACCCACACTGCGACGAACGGTGCCGAATCCAGCGCTGCGACGGTGCGTTCCGTCGCACGCGACTACAAGCGGATCTTCCTGACCGTCGGGTTCGGCATCCTGCTGGTCGCGATGATCCGCGCAACCCGGCAGGCGGTGGTGCCGCTGTGGGCCGAACACCTCGGCCTGTCCGCCCAGGCAACCTCGGTCATCGTCGGCATCGCCGGCGGTATCGACATGCTCGTGTTCTACCCCGCGGGCAAGGTGATGGACATCTTCGGCCGCCGCTGGGTGACGGTGCCGTCGATGCTCATCATGGGGCTGTCGATGATGGCGATCCCGCTCACGCACGGAGCCGTGCTGCTGTGCGTCGTCGCGTGCGTGCTCGGTTTCGGCAACGGCATCGGCTCCGGAATGGTGATGACCCTGGGGGCCGACTACTCACCGGACGTCGGTCGCGCGCAGTTCCTCGGCATCTGGCGCGAGCTGACGGATGCGGGCTCCTCGGTCGGCCCCGCCGTCCTGTCCGCCGTGACCGCGGCGACCGCACTCGCTGCTGGCATCGTCACCTCGGGAGCCTTCGGCCTGCTGGCCGCCGCGGTCATGTGGTTCTCGGTGCCGACCAAAGGTGGCCGGCGCCGCGGTCAGGACTCGAAACTCTCCGCTGCCGAAGGAAATTCGCCGGACGCGACCTCTCGTGCGTAGTCCTGGGCGGCCTTGCTGAGCTCGCCGCGGAGGTCGGCAAACTTGCGCACGAAGCGGGGCGCCTTGCCACCCCGCAGACCGGCCATGTCCTGCCAGACGAGCACCTGGGCGTCACAGTCCGGCCCGGCACCGATGCCGATCGTCGGTATGGCGAGCGCCTCGGTCACCTTGCGCGCAACCGGCGCGGGCACCATCTCCATCACCACGGAGAAGCAACCCGCTTCCTGCAGCGCCAGCGCATCCTCCAGGAGTCGCTCGGCACCGTCGCCGCGGCCCTGGACCCGGTAGCCGCCGAGCACGTGCTCGCTCTGCGGTGTGAAGCCGATGTGCCCCATCACCGGGATGCCGGCGCGGACCAGCAACTCGATCTCGGGCACCATCGGCTTGCCGCCCTCGAGCTTGACCGCGTGCGCCAGACCTTCCTTCATGAAGCGGGCGGCGGTCTCGAGCGCCTGCTGGGGGCTGGCCTGGTACGACCCGAACGGCAGATCGGCCACGACCATGGCGTGCGAGGTCGCCGTGCTCACCGCACGCACCAACGGCAGCAGGTGCTCGACGGTCACCGGCACGGTCGTCTCGAAGCCGAAGACGTTGTTGCCTGCCGAGTCGCCGACGAGCAGCACCGGGATGCCGGCCTGGTCGAAGATCTCCGCGGCATACATGTCGTATGCCGTGAGCATTGCCCACTTCTCGCCCTTGGTCTTCTTGGCCTGCAGGTGCGGCACGCGAACCCGGCGTTGCGGGGCGGCCTGCGCCCCGGTGCCGTAGGGAGCGGTGGTCTCTGGGGTCTTCTCCGTCATGTGCCAGAGCCTATCGGCGGCCGATAAGTAAGCGAGCCGTAAAGCCGCGGCATACAAACCTTAAAGAATGCTGGGAAACAGCCGCGATCTCACCCAGAGAACGGAATCCTACTTCTGCGCCGCCTCACACCCCGTTCGAGGCGGCCGTCCGTATATGGAGGAACTGTGACAAGACGCGTCTACAAGACAGCCGCCGGTGTGACGGCGTGCGCCGCAACCGCGGCGTTCACGCTCGCCGGCGTCGCCCAACCCGCCGATGCCCAGCCCACCCAGCCGGCATCGCCCAGCACCGTGCACCGCGCGGACAACCTGCCCAACCCGCGCGCCGAGCAACAGGCGGCGGAGCGTCAGGCCGCGGTCGACAAGCTCGTCAAGGGCCAGGCGACGGTGAAGACCATCCACGGCAGCAAGGTCATCGAGCTGCAGGCACCCGAGAGCAACAAGCACCACAACAAGCGGGGCAAGGGCACCAAGAAGCGCAAGGGCCGGTACGTCCAGTACGACGTCAACCAGTCGACGAAGATCTTCACGACGCTCGCCGAGTTCGGCACCCAGACCAAGCCGGCGCAGGGCGGCACGGCGGGACCGTTGCACAACACGATCGCCGAACCCGACCGGACACAGGACAACTCCACCTACTGGGTGGACGACTTCAACCAGGCGCACTACAACGAGCTGTTCAACGGCAAGGGTGAGTCGTTCCGCAACTTCTACAAGGACCAGTCGCTGGGCCGGTTCGACGTCACGACCGAGGTCGACGACTGGGTGCAGGTGCCCTACAACGAGGCGCGCTACGGCCACAACCCGGTCGACGGTGACGGCACCAGCGAGGCCGAGGGTTACTGGTCGTTCGTGAACGACTCGCTCACCGCCTGGTACAACAAGCAGATCCAGTCGGGCAAGAGCGACGCCGAGATCAAGCAGGACCTGCAGCAGTTCGACACGTGGGACCGGTACGACTACGACGGTGACGGCGACTTCAACGAGCCCGACGGCTACATCGACCACTACGAGGCCCTCCACGCCGGTGAGGGCGAGGAGGCCGGTGGTGGCGCGCAGGGCGACGACGCCATCTGGTCGCACCGGTGGGCGGTGTTGTCCGGCATCGGCACGACCGGCCCGGACGGCAACAAGTCCGGTGGTGTGCAGATCGGCAACACCGGCATCTGGGTGCAGGACTACACCACCGAGCCGGAGAACGGCGGATTGGGTGTGTTCGCCCACGAATTCGGCCACGACCTCGGTTTGCCCGACCTCTATGACACGACGGGTGCCGGCGACAACACGGTCGGCTTCTGGAGCCTGATGAGCAGCGGGTCGTGGTTGAACCACGGCGGTGACGCGATCGGCACCACGCCGGGTTACATGGACGGCTGGTCCAAGGTGCAGCTCGGTTGGAGCGACCTACAGACCGTGCAGTTCGGTCACCGGGCGAACATCAACCTCGGCCCGGCGGACGAGGACAACCGCCGGGAGCCGCAGGCGGTCGCGGTGAGCCTGCCGGACAAGCACATCACCACCGACTACAACACGCCGAAGTCCGGCTCCTACGAGTGGTGGAGCGGCAGCGCCGACAACCTGAACAACTCGCTGTCGCGCGAGCTCGACCTGACCGGCGCCACCTCGGCGTCGGTCTCGGCCGCCGCCTGGTACGACATCGAAGAGGGCTACGACTACCTCTACGGGCAGGTGTCGACGGACGGCGGTGCCACCTGGACGACGCTCGGTGACGGGGTGACCGGCACCAACGAGGCGTGGAGCACGATCAGCTTCGACCTGACGCCGTACGCGGGTCAGCAGGTCGTGTTCCGTTTCGCCTACCAGACGGACGGCGGCGTGCACTACGACGGTGCGTTCCTCGACGACCTGGCGGTCACGGTGGACGGCAGCACGACCACCGACGATGTCGAGTCCACCGAATCGTCCTGGACCGCAGACGGATTCACTCGTATGACGGGCAGCAACACGGTCACCAAGACGCAGTACTACCTGGCCGAGTACCGCCGCTACCACGGCTACGACACGACGCTGCGCAACGGCCCGTACAACTTCGGGTTCACCGACACCAAGGCGAACTGGGTGGAGCACTACCCCTACCAGGACGGCCTGCTGATCTGGTACGTCGACAACGAGTACGAGGACAACAACACGACGCAGCACCCCGGCCACGGCCTGGTGCTCCCGGTCGACGCGCACCCGGTGCCGGTGATCTGGAAGACCGGCGAGGTCGCATCCAACCGGATCCAGTCCTACGACTCGACATTCGGCCAGCAGCGCACCGACCGCTTCACCTTGCACCGCAAGGGCACCACGCTGCGGATGTGGAGCAAGCCGGGCAACCGGATGTTCGACGACTCGCGCACGGACGCCTACTGGTCGGCCCAGAACCCGACCGGGTCGGTGAAGGTCGCGGGCAGCGGCACGCAGATCATCGTCAAGCACAAGCAGGGTGACGGACTCGCACTGCAGGTGCACTTCAGGAAGTAGTTCGGACCGACCCCGGCCGTCCGGCCGGGTGGCCGGCGCCGGCCCGGAGCGAGTGTTCCCGGGCCGGCGTCGTCCGTTGTGCGGCACCCGCGCACCGAACGGGCGGACAAATGGGTCGGCCGTCGATCCGCGACGCGGTCGGGTAGGGCAGGATTCGGGTATGGATCGCCAACAGGAATACGTGCTCCGCACCATCGAGGAACGCGACATCCGGTTCATCCGGCTGTGGTTCACCGACGTGCTCGGCACCTTGAAGTCGGTGGCCGTGGCACCGGCCGAGTTGGAGGGCGCCTTCGCCGAGGGCATCGGCTTCGACGGCAGCGCCATCGAGGGCCTGGCACGGGTCTACGAGTCGGACATGTTGGTGCTCCCGGACGCGGACACGTTCCAGGTGCTGCCGTGGCGGGGGGAGAACCCCGGCACCGCACGAATGTTCTGCGACATCCGGCTCCCCGACGGCTCGGCGAGCATGGCCGACCCCCGCTACGTGCTGCAGCGGGCGCTGGGTAAGGCTGCGGAGAAGGGGCTGACCTTCTACACGCACCCGGAGATCGAGTTCTACCTGTTCGAGAAGGACATCAAGCCGGGGCAGCCGCCGGTGCCGGTGGACCAGGCCGGGTTCTTCGACCACGTCCCGCACGGCACCGGCCACGACTTCCGGCGCTCGGCGATCACCCTGCTGGAGCAGATGGGCATCTCCGTCGAGTTCTCCCACCACGAGGGCGGACCCGGCCAGAACGAGATCGACCTGCGCTACGCCGATGCGCTGTCCACCGCGGACAACATCATGACCTTCCGCACCGTCATCAAGGAGGTCGCGCTGGAGCAGGGCGTGTTCGCGTCGTTCATGCCCAAGCCGCTGGCCGACGCGCCCGGCTCCGGGATGCACACCCACGTCTCGCTGTTCGAAGGCGATCGCAACGCCTTCTTCGAGGCCGGGGCGCCATACCAGCTCTCGGTGACGGCACGGCGGTTCATCGCCGGCATCCTGCGGCACGCCGGCGAGATCAGCGCGGTGACCAACCAGTGGGTCAACTCCTACAAGCGCATCTGGAGCGGTGCGGAGGCGCCGCCCTACGTGTGCTGGGGACACAACAACCGCAGCGCGATGGTGCGGGTTCCCATGTACAAGCCGTCCAAGGGGCAGAGCTCCCGGATCGAGGTGCGCTCCCTGGACGCCGCCGCCAACCCCTACCTCGCGTATGCCGTGGTCCTCGCTGCGGGCATGAAGGGCGTCGACGAGGGCTACGACCTGCCGCCCGAGGCCGAGGACAACGTCTGGACGCTCACCGACCGTGAGCTGCGGGCGATGGGGATCGACCCGCTGCCCGCATCGCTGGATCACGCCATCCACCTGATGGAGCACAGCGAACTGGTTGCAGAGACGCTGGGTGAGCACGTCTTCGACTTCTTCCTGCGCAACAAGCGCGCCGAGTGGGCGGCCTACCGTGACCAGGTCACGCAGTACGAGTTGGATCAGTACCTGGGCCGGTTGTGAGCGTTTCGCGCAGCCTGCTGGCGCGGGCCGGTTTCACCGAGCCGGAGCGTGCGCTCGGCATGATCGCGGCGCTGAAGCTGCCGCCGGACACGTTCGAGGCAGGCATCGGTTCGTTGTCGCAGGCGGCGTCGCCGGATCACGCACTGCTCGGTCTGGTCCGCCTGGGCGAGGTCCTGTCCGAGGGCGAGAACACCCAGCTGGCAACGCTTTTCGCCGAGAACAAGGACGCGTGGAATCGCCTCGTGGTCCTGCTGGGCGCGTCCACGGCGCTCACCGACCACCTGGTCCGTCACCCGCAGCACTGGCATGACGTGGTCGACGCACGGGTGCGCGACAGGGACGCGCTCTACACCAGGCTGGCGGAGGCGGTGGGCGCCGCCACCGGCACGGACGGGTATGACGCGCTGCGCGTCGCCTACTACCGGGAGTTGCTGCAGATCGCGGCCGTCGACCTGACAGGCGATGCCGTCGAGCAGTTCCCGGAGATCTCCGAGGCGCTCGCCGAACTCGCCGGCGCCGCGGTCGCGGCGGCGCTGCAGATCGCGCGCAACACCGTCGAAGGCGCCGACACCTGCCGGCTCAGCGTGATCGGCATGGGCAAGTGCGGTGGCCGCGAGCTGAACTACATCAGCGACGTCGACGTCATCTTCGTCGCCGAGCCCGCCGACGGGGTCGCCGAAGCCGACGCGATGGAGGTCGGTGCCAGGCTGGCCACCGAGATCATGCGGGCCTGCTCGGTCGCGACGGGGGAAGGGTCGCTGTGGCAGGTCGATCCGGCGTTGCGGCCGGAGGGCAAGCAGGGCCCGCTCGTCCGGACCGTCGACTCCCACCGTGCGTACTACGACCGCTGGGCGAAGACCTGGGAGTTCCAAGCACTGCTGAAGGCACGGCCGATCGCGGGGGACGAGGAGGTGGGCGCGGCATACCTGTCGGCGATCCAGCCCCTGGTATGGCGGGCGGCCGACCGGGACCACTTCGTCGAGGACGTCCAGGCGATGCGGCGGCGGGTGGAGGACCACGTCCCCGCGGCAGAGGTCGGCCGGCAGCTCAAGCTCGGACCCGGTGGGTTGCGGGACATCGAGTTCAGCATGCAGCTGCTGCAGCTGGTGCACGGCCGGACCGACGAGCGGCTGCGCAACCGCGGCACCCTGGCGGCCATGGAGTCGCTGTCCCGGGGCGGCTACATCGGGCGGGTCGACGCACACGAGCTGGACCAGGCGTACCGGCAGTTGCGGGTGCTGGAGCACCGGATCCAGCTGTCCCGGATGCGGCGCACCCACCTGATCCCCAACAACCCGGCGGAACTGCGGGCGCTCGGCCGCTCCATGGGACTTCGGGTGGACCCCGAGACCGAGGTGGTCAAGCAGTGGCGTGAACGCGCCGCCAACGTGCGCCGGCTGCACGAGCGGATCTTCTACCGGCCGCTCCTCACCGCCGTCGCCAACCTGTCCGGCGACGACGCGCGGCTGACCCGGGAGAACGCCGAAGACCGTTTCGCCGCACTGGGTTTCCGGGACGCCAAGGGCGCGGTGCGCCATCTGGAGGCGCTGACCGCGGGGGTGAGCCGGCGAGCCGCGATCCAGCGCACCCTGCTCCCGGTGATGCTGCAGTGGTTCTCCGAGGAGGTCGACCCGGACCTGGGGCTGCTCGCCTTCCGCAAGCTCAGCGACGCGTTGGGGTCGACCCACTGGTTCCTCAAGATGCTGCGCGACGAGGGCCGCGCGGCGGAGACCCTTGCGCGCGCGCTCGCCGGCAGCCGGTATGTCGGTCAGCTGCTGGAGAACGCCCCCTCGGCGGTGCGCGTCTTCGGGTCCCACCAGGCGCTGGTGCCGCTCACCCGGGAGCAACTGCTCACGGTGGTGCGTGCCGCGGTCGACCGGCAACCGGACGACGACGATGCGGCACTGCTCGCGGTCCGGTCGGCCCGCCGCAACGAGCTCATCCGCATCGCGGTCGCCGACCTGACCGGTGCGCTCGACCTGGACGCCGTCGAGCGGGCGCTCACCGACCTGGCAGCCGCGACACTCCAGGGCGCGCTGGAGCTCGCCATACGACACGTCGAAAAAGCAAGCGACACAACACTTTCGACGGTGATCAGCATCATCGGTATGGGCCGTCTGGGCGGCCGGGAGATGGGCTACTCCTCGGACGCCGACGTGATGTTCGTGCACGATCCGTTGTCCGACGCGGACCCGCAACTCGCCCAGAGCCAGGCGGAGGAGGTCGTGACGTTCCTCAGCACCGGGCTGAGCGCCGCCGGCCCGGACCCGGCGCTCGTGGTCGATGCCGACCTGCGCCCGGAGGGCAAGGCCGGGCCGATCGTGCGCACCCTCGCGTCCTACGCCGCGTACTACGAGCGATGGTCGGAGGGCTGGGAGGCGCAGGCGCTGCTGCGGGCCACCCCGATCGCCGGGGACCAGGACCTGGCGCGCCGGTTCACCGAGCTGATCGACCCGTTGCGCTGGCCCGAGGGCGGCATCGACGCGGCGGCGGTGCGCTCGATCCGGATGCTGAAAGCGCGAATGGAGGCGGAGCGACTGCCGCGCGGAGCCGACATCCGCACCCACTTCAAGCTGGGCCGCGGGGGACTGTCCGACGTCGAGTGGACCGTCCAGCTCGCCCAGTTGCAGCACGCTCACGAGATCTCGGAGCTGCGCCACCCCGGTACCACCACGCCGCTGCGGGTGATGGCCCAGCACGGGCTGCTCGACGTGCGTGACGCCGCGAAACTGCGTGAGTCCTGGACCCTCGCGAGCAGGCTGCGCAACGCGTCGGTGCTCTGGCGGGGCCGGCCGGTCGATTCACTGCCGGGTTCCCTCGCCGACGCCGACGGCATCGCACGGATCCTCGGCTCGCCCGTCGGAGCCGGTCACGAGCTGTCCGAGCGGTACCTGCGGGTGTCGCGCCGCGCACGTGAGGTCGTCGAGCGCGAGTTCTACGGCACCGACCCGGACGGCGACCGGGACGTCGACCCGACGCGCTGACCGATCGCGCCGAGCCGCCCATGGATCGTCAGCTCCGTCGTCAGCAGCACCGAAACGGCCTGGGCCAGCAGGAGTGCCACCAGCACCAGTAGCTGCACGGCGGCTGCCTCCCACGGGCTGGCGCCGCCCAGCAGCGCACCGACGAAGGCGCCGGGGAGGGTGACCAGGCCCACCGTACGGGTCTGGTCCATGCCGGGGATCAGCGCGAGCGCGGCGTCGTCGCGGGCGACCACGTCGGCGGCCTGGGAAGGGGTGAGACCGAGCGAGAGCCCGGCCTCGTACTCGCCGTACCGGGTGTGCAACGCATCGTGGATCCGCTTGCCGGACAACGACGTGGCCACCATCGAATTGCCCCCGACGATGCCCAGCACGGGGATGACGGCGATCGGGCGGATCGGCACCAGGCCGGTGGCCAGGATCCCGAGAACCGCGGGCACCGCGCCCCCGCAGATCGGCACGAGCGTCCACCAGGTGGCCCGGCCCAGGATCCGGTGGGCGCTGGTGTATGCCGCCACCGACAGCATCAGCGCGCAGAACAGCAACGAGAGCGGCCAGGACCGCAGCACCACACCAACCACCAGGCCGACGGCCGCCAGTTGGACACAGGCACGCAGCCCCGCGGTGACCTGTCCGACGCCGCTGCCGAGCCGCCCCCACCGCACGACCGCCGCCGCCAGCAGGGTCGCGACCACCGCGAAGGCGAGCACGACGACGTCGTCCTGCAGGCCGTGCAGCTGCACCAGGGTCATGAGAAGGAGTATCCCGGAGGCGGCCGGCGCGACGTGCGCACGGCGAGGCCGCGATTCCGGGGATCGGACGGGGCGCCGGGACCGGTGTCGACGCCAACTAGAATCGGGCCGTGATCAATCGCCTTGACCTGCGTGGCGCGGCGCTTCGTGACCTCGACGCCCTCGCGCTGCGCAACACGCTGCCCCGAGCCGAGCTCGACGTGGAGGCCGCACTCGACATCGTGCGTCCCATCTGCGAGCAGGTTCATGCCGGCGGCGCGCAGGCGGTGCTCGACCTGGACGAGCGGTTCGACGGGGTGCGGCCGCCGTCCCTGCGGGTGCCGGACTCGGTGATCGAGGCGGCGGTGGCCGGGCTCGACCCGGCCCTGCGCGACGCGCTGGAGGAGTCGATCCGCCGGGCACGCATCGTGCACGAGGCACAGAGCCGCACCGAGATCGTGACCCAGGTGGTGCCCGGCGGCACGGTGACCGAGCGACACGTGCCGGTCGAGCGGGTGGGCCTCTACGTGCCGGGCGGCCAGGCGGTCTACCCCAGCAGCGTGGTGATGAATGTCGTGCCGGCGCAGATCGCCGGCGTCGGGTCGCTGGCCGTTGCCAGCCCGCCGCAGCGTTCCAACGCGGGCGAGTTCGTGGGTTACCCCGATCCGACGATCCTGGCGGCCTGCGGGCTGCTCGGGGTCGACGAGGTCTACGCGGTCGGCGGGGCACAGGCGGTCGCCATGTTCGCCTACGGCGCCCTCGACACGTCGGGCGAAACCGTCTGTGAGCCGGTCAACCTCGTGACCGGCCCGGGCAACGTCTATGTCGCGGCGGCGAAGCGGCTGCTGCTCGGTGTGATCGGCATCGACGCGGAAGCCGGCCCGACCGAGATCGCGATCCTCGCCGACGAGACCGCCAACGCGCAGCTGGTGGCCGCGGACCTGATCAGCCAGGCCGAGCACGACGAGCTGGCGGCATCCGTGCTCGTCACCGACAGCGCAGAGCTCGCGGCTGCGGTGGAGGAAGCCCTGGAGGAGCGGGTCGCGCTCACCAAGCACGTCGAACGGGTCCGCATCGCGCTCGCCGGACCGCAGTCCGGCATCGTGCTGGTCGACGGTCTCGACGAAGGCGTTCGGGTCGTCGACGCCTACGCCGCGGAGCACCTGGAGATCCAGACCCGGGACGCCTCGGCGGTCGCCGCCCGGATCCGTAACGCCGGCGCGATCTTCGTCGGCGACTACGCACCGGTCAGCCTCGGCGACTACGCGGCGGGCTCCAACCACGTGCTGCCGACCGGCGGGTGTGCCTGCCACAGCGGCGGGCTGTCCGTGCAGTCGTTCCTGCGCGGCATCCACGTCATCGACTACTCGCGCGACGCACTGGCCGACATCGCCGACACGGTGGTCACCCTGGCCACGGCGGAGGACCTGCCGGCGCACGGTGACGCCGTGACCGCGCGATTCGAAGAGAAGCAGTGAGCTCGCTGCAGGAGCTGGTCCGACCGGAGCTGCGTGGCCAGACCCCGTACGGCGCGCCGCAGCTGGACGTGCCGGTCGCGCTCAACACCAACGAGTCCTCCTACCCGGTGCCGCAGGTGGTGGTCGACCAGATCGCCCGCGACGTCGCCGAGGTGGCCGTCTCGCTCAACCGCTACCCGGATCGCGAATTCACCCGGCTGCGTGAGCTGTTGGCCGGTTACCTGCGGCGCACCACGGGGGAGCCGGTCACCGCCCAGCAGGTGTGGGCGGCCAACGGCTCCAACGAAGTGCTGCAGCACATCGTGCAGGCCTTCGGCGGTGCGGGCCGGACCGCGCTCGGCTTCACCCCGTCATACTCCATGCACCCGCTGATCAGTGAGCGCAACGGCACCACCTGGGTCGACGGGCTGCGCGACGCGGACCCGTCGAAGTTCGACCTGGACGGCGACCTCGCGGTGGATCAGACGCGTAGGCACGATCCGGAGTTGATCTTCCTGTGCTCGCCCAACAACCCGACGGGCACCGCGCTCGACCTCGACATCGTGCGCCGGGTCTACGACGCCACCGAGCGCGCGATCGTCGTCGTCGACGAGGCCTACACCGAGTTCTCCCGGGAGGGCACGCCAAGCGCCGTCTCACTGTTGCCGGGGCGGGATCGGCTGGTCGTCAGCCGCACCATGTCCAAGGCATTCGCTTTCGCCGGCGCACGGCTCGGATATCTCGCGGCAGCAACGGAATTCAGCGATCTCCTGCGCCTCGTGCGATTGCCCTACCACCTGTCGACGGTGACCCAGGCCGTTGCGTGCGCGGCGCTGGAGCACACCGACACGATGCTCGCGATGGTCGACAAGATCAAGACGACGCGTGACGATCTGCTCGAGGGCTGCGCCGCGCTCGGTCTGCAGCCGGTGCCCAGCGATGCGAACTTCGTGCTGGTCGGCGGATTCGACGACGCCGCAGCGACCTGGCAGGCTCTGCTGGACCGGGGTGTTCTGGTGCGCGACGTGGGGATCCCGCACCACCTGCGCATCACCGCGGGGACGCCGGAGGAGAACGACACAGCCCTGCGCGCTCTGCGCGCGGTGCTCGAAGGAGAATACGCATGACGACCGATCACCGGGTGGCACAGATCGAGCGCGCGACCAAGGAGAGCCAGATCGAGCTGTCGGTCGACCTGGACGGCACCGGTGCGAGCGAGGTGTCCACGGGGGTGCGGTTCTACGACCACATGCTGGAGAGCTTCGCCAAGCACAGCCTGATCGACCTGCGGGTCAAGGCGACCGGCGACCTCGACGTCGACGCACACCACACGGTGGAGGACACCGCGATCGTGCTCGGCCAGGCCGTGCGGGAGGCGCTGGGCGACAAGAGCGGCATCTCCCGCTTCGGTGACGCCACAGTGCCGTTGGACGAGGCGCTGGTGCACGCTGTCGTCGATGTCGCGGGGCGTCCGTATGTCGTGCACACCGGGGAGCCCGAAGGCCAGATCTACGCGGTCATCGGTGGCAACTATGCGGGTTCGCTGACCCAGCACGTGCTGGAGAGCTTCGGCCATCACGCTGCGATCGCGTTGCACGTGCGTGTCCTGTCCGGCCGCGACCCGCACCACATCGTCGAGGCACAGTTCAAGGCGGTCGCCAGGGCGTTGCGCGCCGCGATCGCGCGGGATCCGCGTGTCGTCGGCATCCCGAGCGCCAAGGGTGCACTGTAGGTCGCATGCCCCGCGCCGTCCGCTCCCGACGATCCGGCGTGCTCCTGTTGCACGGCGACGTCAAGACCGTGTCCGCATGGGTGCGCCAGGGGGTCGTCCCTTCCTACGTCGTACCCCTGGCGGGTTGGACCGCCGTCGTGCCCGGCGGCCCGTCGCAGGCCGGCAAGCCGTACGACGATGCGGTGCACCTGCTGCTCGCCCGCCGCGTGCCGAGCCGGATGCGCGCGGCGCTCGGACTGTTCCGGCTGGACGACAGGGGTGTCGTGGTCGTACACCCGCGCGGCTGGCGTGCGCTACCGCGGTGGCTGGTCTGGGAGCGCGGCGACGGGGTCTCCGGGCTGCCGGGCCATCCGGCCGCCCGGCCAGGCGACATGGCGATGGCTGCCGGAGTCGTACCCGAGTCCGTGCGAGCGATCCGGGAGATCCTCACCGACCCCACCGCACTGATCGACGACGTGCTCGCCGACCTGATGGGGGTGCTCGCGCTGCCGGGGGAACGCCTCATCAATGGGCAGGTCAAGGACGCCGAGGGTGCTGTGCTGGTCGAACCAGCGGCGCGCGCCGTCGAGCGATTCTCCCGAGTCACCAAGGAAGACAAAGAAATCCGCACCGAGTTGGAGCAGCTGTGAGCAGTCGGATCGTCGTTTTCGACTACGGCAGCGGCAACGTCCGCTCCGTGGTCCGCATGCTCGAGCGGGTCGGCGCGGACGTCACGCTGACCGCCGATCGGCAGGCCGCGCTGGATGCCGACGGCCTCTACGTGCCGGGTGTCGGTGCGTTCCACGCGTGCATGGTCGGGCTGCGGGACGCCGGTGGACCGCAGATCATCGCCGAGCGGCTGCGAGTCGGGAGACCGGTCCTCGGGGTGTGTGTCGGTTTCCAGGTGCTCTTCGACGGGTCGACCGAACCCACGTCCATCCGGCCCGTAACCAGTGGCCTCGGGTACTTCTCTGGGACCGTCGAACGCCTCGACGCACCCGTCGTGCCGCACATGGGGTGGAGTCTGCTCTCGCCCGCCGCCGGTTCGCGCCTGCTCGCGGGGGTCGAGGACCAACGTTTCTACTTCGTCCACTCGTATGCCGCCGCGCAGCTGCTCGACAGCCGGGTTGCGGGGAACCCGCTGGTGACGACCGCGCAGCACGGTGCGAGCTTCGTCGCGGCGGTCGAGGACGGGCCGCTGACGGGCACCCAGTTCCACCCGGAGAAGTCGGGCGATGCCGGCGCCCACCTGGTGCAGAACTGGCTGCGCACACTGTGATCGCCCGAGCCCGTCGAGTAGCCCGGAGCGCTAGCGGCGGGTTCCCCCACGCGGGTCGAGTAGCCCGGAGCGCTAGCGGAGGGCGTATCGAGACCACCACCTGCACAATCGAAAACGTCACAACACAAGGAGATTTCGATGGTTGACGAGGCGCCGAGACTCGAGCTCTTGCCCGCCGTGGACGTGGCCGACGGCCAGGCCGTCCAGCTCGTCCAGGGTGTCGCCGGCACCGGGGGCCAGTTCGGAGACCCTCTCGCGGCCGCCACGGCGTGGCAGGACGCGGGGGCCGAGTGGCTGCACCTGGTCGACCTCGACGCGGCGTTCGGTCGGGGCAGCAACGCCGAGCTCCTGGCGAGCATCATCGGCCGGCTGGACCTGAAGGTCGAGCTGTCGGGCGGCATACGCGACGAGGCGTCCTTGACCGCGGCACTGGCGACGGGGTGCCGGCGCGTGAACCTCGGCACCGCTGCGCTGGAGGACCCGGAGTGGACGGCGCGGGCCATCGCGACCCACGGGGATCGCATCGCGGTCGGTCTCGACGTGCGCGGCACTACCCTCGCGGCGCGCGGCTGGACCAGGGAGGGTGGTGACCTGTGGGAGACCCTCGAGCGTCTCGACGGAGAGGGCTGTGCCCGCTACGTCGTCACGGACGTCGCCAAGGACGGCATGCTGCAGGGGCCCAATGTCACGCTCCTGCAAGACGTTTGCGCGCGCACCGATCGACCGGTCGTCGCCTCCGGCGGGGTGTCCACCCTGGACGACATCCGCGCGTTGCGTGAGCTCGTGCCGGTCGGCGTCGAGGGCGCGATCATCGGCTCGGCGCTCTACAAGGGAGCCTTCGAGCTCGGGGACGCCCTCGACCTCGCCGGCCGTCCGGCGACCGCATGACGCACGAGCATTTCGACTCCGCGGGTCAGACCTTCTCCGGGAGGGCGGTGACCGGCACCGGGTTCGACAACGACGACGGGTCGATCGACCCCCAGCTCGCCATCGCGCTGCAGGATGCGGGCGACGAGGGGGGTCTGATGGCCGCGCTGGCGCAGGCACGGTTGCTCGTGCCGATCGTCGCCACGCTGGCGGAGGCGGACGAGTCGGGGGAGCACGTCGTCGAGAAGAGCACCGACATGGCGGTGGTCACGCTGACCGCGCCGTCGGGCGAGCGGGCGCTGCCGGTCTTCACCGACACGGCATCGCTCGCAGCCTGGGATCCAGAAGCTCGCCCATCGCCGGTGCGAGCCGAGCTGGCGGCTCAGGCCGCGATCGCCGAGCAGTGCGACGTGATGGTGCTGGATGTCGCCACCCGGTCGCTGGTGTTGCGGCCGAGCATGGTGTGGGCACTGGCCCAGCGAGCCAGCTGGCGGCCGCCACACCTGGATGACCATGTCCGACAGGCGGTTTCGAAGGCCGTTGCCGACGAACCCGACATTGCCGAGGCCAGGTGCGAGGCCGGCAGCGCCCCCGGGGAGCTGCGCGTCGTGCTCGCGGTGCGGCCCGGACTCACCCAGCAGGAGCTGCAGGCGCTGGCACAGCGGGTGGGCGAGCAGATCGCGACCGACGGCGAGACCCGCGCCCGCATCGACGGCCTCGCGTTCTCCGTCGTCTCGGCAGGCTGACCCACTTCGACGACCGGCCCCAAACAGACTACCGACAGGCCCACAAACTGCCGAAAGGCCCAGCAAACCGCCGCAGATCGTGGCGGTTTGCTGGGCCTTTCGGGGTGATTCTGAGCCTTTCGGCAGGTGGGGGGGCCTCCCGTCCGCGAGACCCCGCTTGCGCGTCAGAGGTTGATCATGTGGCCGACGATGCCCTCGACGGCTTCCTTCATCGCCTCGGACAGCGTCGGGTGGGCGAAGACGTTGCGCGCGATCTCGTCGGCGGTCAGGTCCCACTTCTGGGCCAGGGTCAGCGCAGGCAGCAGCTCGGTGGCCTCCGGGCCGATCAGGTGGGCGCCGAGCAGCTCGTTGTGCTTGGCGTCCGCCACGATCTTCACGAAGCCGGCCGTCTCCGCCATACCGCGGGCCTTGCCGTTGGCCGAGAAGGGGAACGACGCGGTCTTGACGTCATACCCCTTGTCCTTCGCCTGCTGCTCGGAGTAGCCGAAGGACGCGATCTGCGGCTGGCAGAACGTCGCCCGCGGGATCATGTCGAAGTCGATCTCGACGGTCTCGGCGTTGCCGATCGTCTCGGCCGCGACGACACCCATCGCCTCGGCCGTGTGCGCCAGCATCAGCTTGCCGGTCACGTCACCGATCGCGTAGACGCCGGCGACGTTGGTGCGGCCGCGCTCGTCGACGGCGATCGCACCCCGGTCGCTCGTGCCGACACCGGTCGCCTCCAGACCGTAGCCGTCCAGTCGCGGCGCGAACCCGATGGCCTGCAGCACCTTGTCGGCCTCCAACACGGTGGAGTCGCCACCGCCGGCAGGGGAGACGGTGACCTTGACCGGACCGGAGCCGGAGTCCTCGATCTTCTCGACCTTGGTCGAGAGCATCACCTTGACGCCGAGCTTCTTGTAGTGCCGCAGCAGCTCCTTGGACACGTCCGCATCCTCGGTCGGCACCATGCGGTCCAGGAACTCCACGATCGTCACGTCGACGCCGTAATTGGAGAGGACGTAAGCGAACTCGACGCCGATGGCTCCCGACCCGGCGATGATGATCGACCCCGGGAGCTCCTCGGTGAGGATCTGCTCCTCGTAGGTGACGACCCGGTCGGAGAGCTCGGTGCCCGGGATGAGGCGGGTTGTCGCGCCGGTCGCGATGATGACGTTGTCGGCGGTCACCGTCTCGGTGCTGCCCGAGGTGAGCTGCACCTGGATCGTGTGCGCGTCGGTGAACGTGCCGGTGCCCTCGAGCTCGGTGATGGAGTTCTTCTTCATCAGGTAGTGCACGCCCTTGGCGCTGGCGTCGGCCACGCCGCGGCTGCGCTTCCAGGCGGCACCGAAGTCCATCGACACCTCCCCGGAGATGCCGAAGGTCTTGGCCTCCTTGGTCAGGATGTGCGAGATCTCCGCATTGCGCAGCAGCGCTTTGGACGGGATGCAACCGACGTTGAGACAGACACCACCCCAGTACTTCTTCTCGATGATGGCGGTCTTGAGGCCGAGCTGGCTCGCGCGGATCGCTGCGACATACCCACCAGGGCCTGCACCGAGGACGACGACGTCAAAGTGTTGTGCCACGGTATGACGATATCGCTATCCCAGCAGCGCCTGCGCAAGCGTCTCATCGATCACCAGGCGGTTGACCTTGCCGCCGGCGATCGCAGCGCGCACGACCGGTGCGCGCGGCGCGCCACTCACCAGGCCGATGACGGTCGGTATGCCGACCAGCTGCTCGTCGGACAGCGTGATGATGCGGTCCGCGAGCCCTCCGTCGACCGCATCTCCCGCGTCGTCGATGAAGACACCGCTGATCTCCCCGATGGCGCCGGCGTTGCGCATGGCGACGCGCTCGTCGGTCGTGGCGAGGTCGAACAGGGTGGACTCACCGGCCGCCCAGCCGCCGACACCCACCACCGCGACCGTGACGTCCGCGACGTGCGCGAGTGCTTCGCTGGTGCCCGGCTGCCGGCGCAGCATGTCCGCACTCGCCGGGTCGGTCGCCACCAGGGGCGCGTAGAAGTGATGGGCCTCACCGCCGCTCAGGTTGGCGGCGGAGCGCACAAGATCGACCGGCGACTGCAGGTCGGGGATGGCCAGCGCGCCCGACAGTTGCACGATCGGCACCGGCGGCAGGCTGCGCAGCGCGCCGACGGTTGCCGCGACGCTACGTGACCACGGCAGGCCCAGGACGTCCGACGGACCGAGCAGGCGGGTCAGTTCGCCGGCCGCGACGGCGCCGATGTCACGTCGCGTCTCCGCAGCGGTCTGGCCCTCGTGGCTGCGCACCACGAGCGCTCCGTCGAGGCCGAGTGCCTCGGACAGGCGGGTCGACAGGGCGTAGTCGATGGTCGGTTCTCCGACGATCTCGATCCGCACCACGCCGGTCGAGCGCGCGGTCTCCAGCAGCCGCGCGACCTTGAACCTGGACAGCCCGAGGTGCCCCGCGATCTCGACCTTCGACTGGTCCTGCAGGTAGAAGCGCCGGGCGACGTCGACGAGCAGCGCTCGTCCCGATGCCGCGGTGCTGCCGCCGGGCTGTGGGTCGTCGCTCATCCTGCTTCCTCCGTCAACGTGGTCCTCCGGTTTGTCCCCACGACAGTGTGGCTTATGCCACACTGTACTCATCTGCGCACCATAACGCTCATATGAGCAAACCAGGAGGACGCATGACTGTTCGTAGGAGACGGATCGCCGTGCTCGCTGCGGGCGCTGTCGCCATGACGACGGTGACCGGCTGCGGTGCGGCTGCGGGATGGGGTGGTGGCGTCGGCGGCGGCGGCGGTAACACCATCAACGTGCTGATGGTCAACAACCCGCAGATGGTCGATCTGCAGAAGCTGACCGACAAGTACTTCACCGCGAAGACCGGGATCAAGGTCAACTACACGGTGCTGCCGGAGGACGACCTGCGTGACAAGGCGAGCCAGGAGTTCTCGGCGCAGGCCGGTCAGTACGACGTGGCGAGCCTGTCCAACTTCGAGATCCCGATCTACGCCAAGACCGGTTGGGTCGCACCACTGTCGGGCTACATCGCCAAGGACCCCGGCTTCGACCAGCAGGACATCCTGAAACCGATGCGCCAGGCACTCACTGTCAACGGCAAGGTCTACGCAGAGCCGTTCTACGGGGAGTCGTCCTTCCTGATGTACCGCAAGGACATCCTGAAGGCCAAGGGCATCACGATGCCGAAGCACCCGACCTGGCAGCAGGTCGCCGACATCGCCAAGAAGGTCAACGGTGCCAAGCCGGGGATGGCGGGCATCTGCCTGCGCGGTCAGCCCGGCTGGGGCCAGGTGATGGCGCCGCTCACCACCGTGGTCAACACCTTCGGCGGCACCTGGTTCACCAAGGACTGGCAGGCGCAGGTCGACGGCAAGGGCTTCACCGACGCCACCCAGTTCTACGTCGACCTGGTCCGCAAGTATGGCGAGAAGGGCGCTGCCCAGGCCGGATTCACCGAGTGCCTCAACGATCTGACACAAGGCAGCGTCGCCATGTGGTACGACGCGACCTCGGCAGCCGGGTCGTTGGAGGCCACCGGTTCGCCGGTGAAGGGCAAGATCGGCTACGTCGCCGCGCCGGTCGTGAAGACCAAGAACTCCGGCTGGCTCTACACCTGGGCGTGGGCGATCGAGCAGGCCAGCACCAAGAAGGATGCCGCCTGGAAGTTCATCTCCTGGGCGAGCAGCAAGCAGTACGAGCAGCTGGTCGGTCAGAAGCTGGGCTGGACCCAGGTGCCGTCCGGTTACCGGAAATCGCTCTACTCCAACCCGAAGTATGTCGCCCAGGCCAAGGCGTTCGCCGAGCCGACGCTCAACGCGATCTCCTCGGTCGATCCGAACAACCCAGGCGTCCAGGCACGCCCGGCGCCCGGTGTGCAGTTCGTCGACATACCCGAGTTCACCAACCTCGGCACCGAGGTGAGTCAGGACATCAGCTCGGCGATCGCCGGGAAGATGTCGGTCAAGAGCGCCCTGAGCAGCGGGCAGCAGCGAGCCGATGACGTGGCCAAGCAATACCGCAAGCGAGCGGGGGAGGACTGACATGAGTGCCGACACCACCATGACATCGGAACCTGCAGTCGCACAGAGCAATTCGTCGCTGGCGAAGGCCGGCGCGTGGGCCCGCAGGGCGCCGCTGCTTCCCGCCTTGATCTTCATGATCATCGTCACGCAGATCCCGTTCCTCGCGACAGTCGTGATCTCCTTCATGAACTGGAACGCCTACTACCCGAACAACCGTGGGTTCGCAGGCATCGACAACTTCAAGACGGTGCTCACCGACGTCGACGCGCGTGAGGCGATCATCGTCACGATCCTGCTCACCGTCGGTGTGGTCGTCGTCAGCCTCGTGCTCGGGCTCGCGATCGCCCTGCTGCTGGACCGGAAGTTCCGCGGCCGCAGTGTCGCGCGCACGCTGATGATCACGCCCTTCCTCATCGTGCCGGTAGCGGCAGCACTGCTGTGGAAGCACGCGCTGTACAACGCGCAGTACGGCCTGCTGAACGGCGTGCTGAAATGGGTCTTCGGCGACGGTGCGCCCCAACCGGACTGGATCAGCGATCATCCGCTGATCTCGATCATCGTCGCGCTGGTCTGGCAGTGGACGCCGTTCATGATGCTGATCCTGCTGGCAGGGCTGCAGAGTCGCCCGATGGACGTGGTGGAGGCGGCGAAGATCGACGGCGCCTCCGGCTGGCAGATCTTCACCAACATGACGCTCCCGCACCTGCGGCAGTACATCGAGCTGTCCGGACTGCTCGGCGCGATCTACATCGTGCAGAACTTCGACGCGGTCTTCACCATCACCTCCGGTGGTCTGGGTACCGCCAACCTCCCGTACTACATCTACGAAACCTTCTATTCCGCACACAATTACGGCACCGCGTCCGCTGCCGGTGTGATCGTGGTGATCGGTTCGATCATCATCGCGACCTTCGCGCTGCGCACCGTGCTCAGCCTCTTCCGTGAGGAGACTCGCTAAATGACTACCGTCAAAGCAGCTCAGGCCGGGCCACAAATGCGGGTAGCCGGCGGCAAGAAGCGCACCGGAGTGCTCCTCACCGGGGCAACCTGGATCATCTCGGTGCTGTTCGTCTTCCCGGTCGTCTGGATGATCTGGACCTCCTTCCACTCGGAGACGGACGCAGCGGCCAACCCACCGAAAGTGTTGTCGGCGTTCAGCGTTCAGGGCTACCGGTCATTTTTCGGGAGTAACCCGTGGCCGCCGATCCTGAACTCGCTGACCGCGAGCGTCATTTCGACGATCCTGGTGCTGTGCCTGGCACTGCCGGCGGCATACGCCTTGTCGATCCGGCCGGTGAAGAAGTGGAGCGACGTGCTCTTCTTCTTCCTGTCGACGAAGTTCATGCCGGTCGTGGCAGCGCTGCTGCCGGTCTACCTGTTCGCCGAGAAGGTGCACTTCCTGGACAACATCTGGCTGCTGATCATCCTCTACACGTCGATGAATCTGCCGATCGCGGTCTGGATGTTGCGATCGTTCCTCGCCGAGATCCCGGCGGAGATGCTGGAAGCCGCACAGGTCGACGGTGCCGGGCTGATCCGCACGCTGCGCGAGATCATCGCACCCGTCGTGATGCCCGGCATCGCCTCCGCGGCGCTGATCTGCTTCATCTTCAGCTGGAACGAGCTGCTCTTCGCGCGGGTGCTGACCGGCACCCGGGCGGAGACGGCACCGGTCTTCCTGACCGGGTTCGTGACCAGTCAGGGCCTGTTCCTCGCCCAGGTGTGCGCAGCGTCGTTCGTCGTGTCGCTGCCGGTGCTCGCGGCTGGGTTCGCTGCCCAGGACAAGCTCGTCCAGGGTCTGTCCATGGGCGCGGTACGGTGACGTCGATGCCGACGAAACTCTCTGCCGCAACGGTCGATTCGCTCGATCCCCGGGTGGTGGTGCCGTCATACGACCGATCGTCGATGACCACCGGCATCGTCCACCTGGGCGTCGGCGGGTTCCACCGGGCGCATCAGGCGATGTATGTCGACAACCTGATGGCGGGAGGGGCCGCCGGCGACTGGGCGTTCACCGGTGTCGGGGTGCTGCCCAAGGATGACCGGATCGTGGAGGTCCTGAACGCGCAGGACGGCCTCTACACCCTGGTCGTCAAGCATCCCGACGGGCGGCTCGAACCCCGGGTCATCGGCTCGATCCAACGGCTGCTGCACGCACCGAGCGACCCCGAGGCGGTGCTGGCGGTGATGACCGACCCGGCGACCCGCATCGTGTCGTTGACGATCACCGAGGGCAGCTACTTGATCGACCAGGTGACGGGGGAGTTCGACCCGAAGCATCCGTCGATCCAGCCCGATCTGGTCGACGGCGCCGTGCCGTCAACGGCTTTCGGCTTCATCGTCGAGGCACTGCGGCGCCGTCGGGCCGCCGGTGTCGCACCGTTCACGGTGATGACCTGCGACAACCTCCCGGGCAACGGGGACGTCGCACGCCGCACCATCACCGCGTTCGCCCGGCTGAAGGACGCCGACCTCGGCGACTGGATCGACGCCAACGTGTCCTTCCCCAACTCGATGGTGGACCGGATCACCCCGGTCACCACCGATGAGGACATCGCGCGGCTGGCCGACGAGTTCGGCATCGAGGACGGCTGGCCGGTGGTGACCGAACCGTTCACCCAGTGGGTGCTGGAGGACGAATTCCCCACCGGCAGACCGCCGTTGGAGGACGCCGGCGTCCAGGTGGTGCCCGACGTGATGCCCTACGAGCTGATGAAGCTGCGGCTGCTCAACGCCAGTCACCAGGCGCTGTGCTACCTCGGCTATCTCGCAGGTCATCGCTACGCCCACGAGGTCGCCCAGGACGACGTCTTCGCCCGGTTCCTGTTCGGTTACATGAAGAACGAGGGCGAGCCGACGCTGCCGCCGGTGCCGGGCGTCGACCTCACGGCATACGAGCACGAGCTGATCGAACGGTTCGCCAACCCGGAGATCCGCGACACGCTCGCGCGGCTGTGTGCCGAGAGCAGCGACCGCATCCCGAAGTGGCTGGTTCCGGTGATCCGGGCCGACCTGGAGGCCGGCCGTCCGGTGGACAGATCGGCGCTGGTCGTCGCATCCTGGGCGAGGTATGCCGAGGGCGTCGACGAGCGCGGCGAACCCATCGAGATCGTCGATCACCGCAAGGAGCAGGTGATGGCCGCGGCAGCGCAGCAGGACGACGACCGGCTGGCGTTCATCCGCGACCCGAGCCTGTTCGGGGACCTGGCGCAACGGGAGGAGTTCACCGCGCCATACATCGCGGCGCTGGAGTCGCTGCACGCCCAGGGCGCGGCGCAGACGCTGCGGGACACGATCACCCGCCTCGGCGACTGACTGACACGCTCCGCGGCCGGCCGCCGCTGACCTCTTCGACACACGACACGCGGCACCCAGTCGGCCATCCATTGCCGAAAGGCTCAGAAAACGCTCGACAGGCCTAGCAAATCCGGCGGGCAACCGCCGTGTTGCTGAGCCTGTCGAGCGTTGCTGGGCCGCTCGGCTCAGCCGTCGCCGCTGACCTTGTGGATAACTTCTGCAGCCCCGGAGCGCCACGTGCCACGGTCAGTGCTCATGAACCTGGTATCGGAAGTCCCGGACGTGGCATCCGCACTGAGCCGGCACATCGAAGATCGAACTGCACACGTCGAACGCCTCCACTTGATGGTGCACTCGATGCCGGAGCTTCGGTTGCGAGCTCTGAACGACCTCGGCGGCACCGGGCGGATCCGGCCGGCCAAGCTGCGACGCAACGCATATTGCACGTCGGAGTGCGATGGGCTCAGCGACGACGACGCGCACATCCTGATGGCGTGCGCGGTGAGTGACGCAGCTGGCGCGCCGCCGACGCTCTCCCACGAGACTGCGCGGATCATCTGGGGCCTGCCGGCCATCGGTCGGCCGCCTGCACGTGTCGAGTACATCGTGCCGCCGGGCACGCGTGGTCGGACGCCGCATGTACGGCGCCGTCGAACCGGGTTGGCGAGTGCCTTTGTCGGGATCGGTGCGCTGCGCGTGACGCCGTACGAGCGGACGATCGTCGACCACGCCCGGCACGCACGGCTCGAGTCGGGCGTTGCGGCGTGTGACAGCGCACTGCATCTGGGCCTCACCACACGCGAGGCTCTTCTCGCCGAACTGGAGCGGGTGCCCAGGGGCGCACGGGGCCGGAGTATGGCGAACCTCGCCATACATCTGGCCGATGCCCGGGCGGAGTCCCCACTGGAGTCCCTGAGCCGGACCCGCATGTTCCAAGCGAGTCTGCCGATGCCGGAGTTGCAGCAGTGGTTCGACGACACCGACGGCCAGGTCGGCCGCACCGACTTCTACTGGCCGCAGCTGGGGCTGGTTGGCGAGAGCGACGGTGACCTGAAATACGGAGTGGCAGAAGGAGATCCGGGTCAACGTGCTGTCGATGCCCTGCTCGCGGAGAAAAGGCGAGAGCAACGCCTGCGCCGCCACCCGGAGATCGATGACGTTGCGCGGTGGGACTGGGGTGAAGCACTGCCTCCCGGCAAGCTGCACACCGTGCTTGCGGCATACGGACTGCGCGCGGTGCTCGACGGTGGTTGGCCCGTGCCGGATGGCCCGCTCCCCAAACGGGCGTTCTTCCCAACTGACAGGCTCACCTAAGGATCGAGGGGCTCAGCAATACGCCCTTATCGGGGCCTGAGGAGGTGGAGTTTCTGGGCCTGTCGGTGATTGGTGGGCCTGTCGGTGAATGGGGTTATGCGAAGAGCTGCTCGCCGATGTAGTGGCCGGTCCTGGGGGCCGGCGGCACCGCGAAGACGCCCGACCCGATGTGCTGGATGTATTCGTTCAGCAGGTCGGATGCGCCGAGCTTGGTCTGCAGCGCGATGAAGCTGGCGGGGTCGTTCTGGTAGGTGAGGACCAGGAGCCCGGCGTCCAGCTGACCGAACTGGTTGATGCCGTCGGTGTAGTTGTAGTTGCGACGCAGGATCTTGATGCCGTTGTTGTTCTCGTGGGCGGCCAGGGCGATGTGCGAGCGCAGCGAGATCTTGGTCTTCCCGTCCTTGCCCTTGGCGGTGAAGTCGGGGGTCGCCATCTCCCCTCCACCGGACAGGGGTCCGCCTTCGAGCTTGGTGCGTCCGAAGATGGTCTCCTGGTCGCTGACCATGTCGGCGTCCCAGATCTCCAGGTTCATCTGCACCTTGCGCACCACCTGGTAGGTGCCGCCGGCCAGCCAACCGTCCTTCACCCACACGTGCCTGTCCAGATCGGCGGTTGTGCGGATGTTGCGGGTGCCGTCCTTGAAACCGAAGAGGTTGCGCGGTGTCTCCTGCCCCTGCCCGGCGGACGCGCGGCCGAAACCGAGGACCGCCCAGCGGGTCTGTGCGGTATCCCGCACCATCCGGGCAAGGTTGCGCACGGCGTGGTAGGCGACCTGCGGGTCGTCGGAGCAGACCTGCAGGCTCAGATCGCCACCCGTGGTCGCCTTCGTCAGGCGGTCGCTCGGTAGCGCAGGCAGATCGGCGAGCAGAGCAGGCTTCTTGTCCGCCAACCCGAACCGCTTGTCGAAGACTCCCGGACCGAGGCCGACCGTGACGCTGAGGCTGGCCGGGTCGAGTCCGGTGGCCTCACCGCTGTCGCCCCCGACCGCGTCGATGCGCGTCGGCTGGACCTGACCGACCGGACGGCCGCGCATGAGCTGTGCGATGGCGGCCGTCCAGCGGGCGAGCAGCGTCTGTAGGTCGGTCGCGAGGGTGCCGTCGACCAGGTCGAACGTCATGTAGATGGCGTAACGCTGTGGGGGAGTGGCGATGCCGGCCGGGTGCGCCTCGTCGTAGAACGGGTGCGCGTTCGTCAGGTCGATCTGATCGCGGTCGGCGGCCGCCGCCTGTTCGGGCCACAGGCCCCAGGCGGCGCCTCCGGCCGCGATCGCTCCCACCGCGACGCCCCCGGCGGCACCCTGGAAGAGGCGCCGCCGGGAGACGTCACTGTGTCCATCGGTCATTGTGCAGTCGCCACCTTTTCACCCACCTTCGACAGCGGGTCCTGCAGACCTTGCACGGTCTGGCTGAGAGTCGAAGCGTCCTTCGCGCGCAGCGCCGGCGTCCAGTAGACGAAGCCGCCCGCGATCTTGCTGTCACGGTACTTGTTCAGTTTGCCCTCGACGGCTGAGAACTGCTTCGCGATGGTCTTGCTGAGGGCGGGATCGATCTTGTCCAGGCCGGGCTTGAGGAAGGCGAAGGCCTGCTGCGCGCCCTCGACGTTGGCGTTGAAGTCGACCAGGTCGAGGTGGCTGTACTTCTCCTCCTCGCCCTTGATCTTCTCGGTCTGCACCTCTTCGAGCAGCCCCGCCGCACCGTTGGCCAGGTCCTCCGGCTTGTAGCTCAGCGTCTTGGTCAGGCCCACCAGCTTGCCGACGTTGGTCTTCAGCTCCGCGGCGAGCTTCTTGGTGCTGCCGGTGATCTTGCCGCCCTGCCACAGGTCCTTCTCGATGGCGTGGAAGCCGTGCCAGCCGACCTTCGGGTCCAGGTTGGACTGTCGCATGTCGATCAGGTAGTCGAGGTTGCCCGCGTTGTCGGTCGGTTTGAAGCCGGGCAGCACGAAGCCGTCGACGTCGGACTCGATCTTCTCGTAGAAGGGGCGCGCGAGTGCGTACTCCTTCTTCGCCTTCTCCAGGTCTCCGCTGTTGACGGCGGCCACCAGATTGTTCACGGCGGTCTGCATCGACTGCACCGTGCCCGTGACGTACTTCGCGTAGCCCTTCACACCCTGGTTCAGCAGCGTGCTGGCGGTGCCGCCGGTCGACTTCGGTGCGGAACCGGTGACCTTGAAGTCCTGCATCTCCTGCTTCGCGCCGGGGCAGTAGACCTGGTAGGTGCCACCGGTCAGCGTCAGGGTGAACTTCACCGGTGCCAGGCCCGGGGCGAGGTTCTCCTTCTCACCGAGGATCCGCTGGTCGCTCTGCAGCTCGACCTCGGTGATCGCGGTCGAGCTCTTGTTGGTGACGTGGAAGGTGATCGGACCCGCTGCGGCCGTCGTGGTGTCCAGCGTGCACGTGTCGCTGTCGCCGCCGGTCAACGTGATGTGCACCTGCGTCACGCCGTTGCTCGACTTCGCGGCACCGCCGGCCGCCGATGAGCCGGATCCCGTGGAGCCGCCACTCGAGGACGAACCGCAGGCGGCCAGGGCCACCGCCATACCAGCGGTGAGAGTGGACGCCGCGACGCGGCGAGTTGTACGACGGGACATGCGTGCTCCTTGTGAGGTGATTCGATCGGTGTTGAGATGGACGCCGGGTCAGGCGGCCGAGCGGGCCGGGACCTTGGCGGTGACGGAGGTTTCGGACGATGAACGGGCCGACCACAGCGCGGCTGCGAGCAGCGCCACCGCGGCGATGAGCAGACCGGCGGGTACGACGTGCCGCCAGAAGTCGCGTTCGGCGGCGGTGTTGTCCCGGGCCTGGGCGGCGTGACCGACCCGGTCGACGTATGACGGAGCCACCGACCAGGTGCCAGCGGTGATGCCGTCGGACGGCGTGACCGACATGGTCCGCGGCGTGGTGAGGCCGCCACCGGTGAGGGTCACGACCTGTGTGCGGCGGCCGGTGGCGTCGAGCAGGTGGTGCTCGTAGCTCCAGACGTCGACGGTCGCCGTGCGCGACCAGTGGGCGGTGAACGGACCCGGGTTGCGGGTCGGGTCGAATCCGACCGGCAGCTTGTTGCCGGTCATCGCGATCAGTTGCTCGAGGGTGATCGTGCCCGGTGTGGCCCCGGTCGCCTTCGGGTGACCGACGTAGCGGGTCGTGGTCAAGCCGGCGTGGCTCTCGGTGGCCGGGTGCGAGAGTGCCACCTTGCTGGTCGTGCCACCACTGGTCAGCACGAGGGCGGGCGGCGAGTCGCCGGTCAGCCGTGCGGTGCCCACCTGCTGGCCACCGGCGTCGACCAAACCGGCGCTCGCGGGCGCCTGCAGGCTTGCGGCCGGTATGGCGAAGAAGAGGACCGCTGCACCGACGACGCAGGTGCCGGCGGCGACGACCTTGATCCGGCGGCTCGCGGCGGCGCCGGGGCGGTGGTGTTGCGGCCAGAAGAGGATGAGCGTCATCGGCACCAGGTAGCAGAGCCAGCCCAGCACCTCGACGACCCGCGGGTCCGGCGGGATGCCGAGGACGCCGGTGAACAGCGCGCCCCGGATCGAGCCGTTGGGTGCCAGCCAGTGCAGGTCGATCGTGCGTTGCTGGCCGGCGTTGAGCCAGTGCGCCTCGTGTGCCGTGCGCAGCGCGGTCAGCACCAGCCCGGCAGCCACGAGGACCAGGAAGGCGCTGGTGACCTTGAAGAAGCGGCCCAGATTGAGCCGCACTCCACCGCGGAAGATGCCGATCCCGATCAGGGCCGCGGCGAAGACGCCGAGGACGGCGCCACCGGCGGCGGCGGCGGTGTCGCTGGCCGCCTGGAAGGTCGCGAGCAGGAAGACCGCGGTCTCGAAGCCTTCCTTGAGCACGGCGAGGAAGGCCATGACCGCGAGCGCGCGCGAGGTGCCGTCGCCGAGCGCGTCCTGCGCGGCCGACTCGAGCTCCCGCTTCATGAAGCGGGCGTGCGTCGCCATCCAGAGCACCATGCCGGTCACGAAGACGATGGCCACGGCGCCGATGACCGTCTCCATGCCTTCCTGCGCGGCCTGCGGCAGCGTGGTCTCGACGAGGCGCAGCACGACACCGACGGCAACGCTGATCAGGATGGCGATGGTGACGCCGATCCACATCGGCGTCAGGCGGCGGCCGTTGCTGCGCAGGAACGTCGCGATGATGCCGACGATCAGGGCGGCCTCGAGACCTTCACGCAGGCCGATCACGAACGTCGCGAGCACCGGACACCTCTCCGCTCGGATTAGGCAAGCCTTAACTAACGACCCGAGCATAGACCGTGTTCCCGGGACCGCCAATCCGGGACCCGATAGCCTCGCGTCATGCTGATCCAGGGACCCGTCGATGAGTGAGCCACTGGTTGCCGGAGTCGACAGCTCGACCCAGTCGTGCAAGATCGTCGTCTGCGAGGCCGCGACCGGCCGCGTCGTACGGCAGGCGAGGGCGAGTCATCCGGACGGGACGCAGGTCTCCGCGGCCGCCTGGTGGACCGCCTTCGAGTCGGCCCGCTCCGGCGGCCTGCTGGACGGTGTCAGCGCGATCGCCGTCGGTGGTCAGCAGCACGGCATGGTCACCCTGGACGCGGCCGGTGAGCTGGTCCGCGATGCCATGCTCTGGAACGACACGAGCTCGGCCCCGCAGGCGGCCCGGTTGATCGACGAGTTCGGCGGGCCACCAGCCTGGGTCGAGGCGGTCGACCTGGTGCCGGTGGCCAGTTTCACCGGCACCAAACTGCGCTGGCTGGTCGACAACGAGCCGGACAATGCTGCGCGGACCGAGACGGTGGTGCTGCCACATGACTGGCTGACCGGGCGGATCCTGGCTGACGGCAACGGGTTCGAGGGATGGACGACCGATCGCGGTGACGCGTCGGGCACGGCCTACTGGTCTCCGGTGACGGAGGAGTACCGTCGCGACCTGGTCCGGTTGGCCTTCGGCCGGGATGTCGGGTTGCCGCGGGTCCTCGGCCCCGCGGAGGCGGCCGGGCGCACAGCGGCCGGCATGCTCGTCGCCGCGGGCACCGGCGACAACGCTGCGGCAGCACTGGGATTGGCGATCGAGCCCGGCGACGTCGTGGTCTCACTCGGCACCAGCGGGGCGGTCTTCGCCGTGCACGACCGGGCGGTCGGAGACGTCAGCGGTGCGGTGGCGGGTTTCGCCGACGCCACGGGACGTCATCTGCCACTGCTCGCGACGCTCAACGCGGCGCGGGTGTTGGTGGCTGCGGCCGCGACGCTGGACGTCGATCTCCAGGGGTTGGACGCGCTGGCGGCGCAGGCGCCGATCGGGGCCGGCGGACTGACGCTGCTGCCCTTCCTCGACGGTGAGCGCTCGCCCAACCTGCCCACCGCACGCGGCACGCTCGCCGGCATCACCCGGGCGAACTCCACTCCCGCGCATCTGGCCCGCGCCTACGTCGAGGGCATGTTGTGCAACCTCAAGGGCTGCATCGATGCGTTGTCCCGCAACGGGATCCACGCGCGTCGAGTGCTGCTGATCGGTGGCGCCGCCGCCGCGCAGACGGTCCGTGCTGCGGCATCGGACATCTTCGGTGTCCCGGTGCTCGTGCCGGAGCCGGGGGAGTATGTCGCCCTCGGCGCCGCGCGGCAGGCCGCCTGGGCGCTGTCCGGGGCCGACACGCCCCCGGACTGGAGTGTGCCCGTGGCCGCGACGGTCGAGCCGTCCGATCCGGCCGCCGGTGCGCTCGCAGCGCAGCGTTATCGCGAGGTGCTCGGCGCGACGCACCCGGGAGCGCCTGTCGGCTGAGGACCGACGCCCCCGGAAAATGTCGGGAGCCGGCCGATTCGACTCCCTGGTAACAGGATTCGAACGGGCCGGCTCGTCGCGTGGTTGTTGTCAGTCCTCGCCGCGCTCGTATGCGAGCTGTTCGGCGTAGGGTCGCATGCGGGGGAGTTCCCGCCAGCGTCCTGACGTCGCCTGTGCGTTGCTACGGGTCACGGTGTCGCGGTGCACCTGGTCGAGCAGTCGTGACGTTGTGCGTCGTACGACCGGTGAGGTGTGTGGTGGCATCCGGATGTCCTTTCACTGGCTGGCTCCTCGGACACAAGGGTTAACGGAGGGTTACTCCGGATAATTCCCGATGCGACCAGCTTCTTCGAAAAATCTTCGGCAGCGATGTGCGGCGGCTCCGGATGTGCTGGGAGTCACAACCGAATTCCCGCGCCCGGGGCATAAATCGGTCGCTCGGCGAACTTCGATATGGAAGTATTGAAGACGGTCCTTCGTGGATCGCCCAAGCATTTCCGACACCTCGAAGGAGTGACACCCGCATGTCCCTGCGTCCCTACCGGCACGTCCTGAACATCACCGACGCGAGACGGGTGCTGTTCCTCGGTTTCCTGCTGCGGATCCCGATCTTCTCGGCGGGCGTCGTCCTCACCCTGCACGTGGTGCAGTCGCTCGGCCGGTCCTACTCGGAGGCCGGTCTGGTGGCCGCCGGGTCCACCATCGCCATCGCGGTGTCGGGCCCGTGGCGCGGACGGTTGCTCGACCGGCTGGGCCTGCGCCGCGTCGTGCTTCCCTCGCTCGTGATCAACGCGGTCTGCTGGGCCGTCGCGCCCTTCGTCGGCTACTGGTTGCTGCTCGTACTCGCAACGATCGCAGGGCTTTTCGTCGTACCCACGTTTTCCATCATCCGGCAGGGTGTCATTGCCGCGGTGCCCGAGAAGGACCGCCGCACCGGGCTGTCCCTCGACGGGATGAGTGTCGAGTTGTCCTTCATGATCGGACCCGTCGTCGCGGTCTGGCTGGCGACGGTCTTCGACACGCGGCTGGTGCTCTTCGGCCTGCAGATGCTCGGGGTGCTCGTCGGTCTGGTCCTGTATGTCGTCAACCCGCCGTTGCGCTCTGCCGACCCGGAGACCGACGCGGCCGGGCAGGTCGTCCCGCGCCGGGCCTGGTTCCGTGCGGGCTTCCTCGCGATCTGCGCGGCCGCGGCCGCGTCGACGATCGTGCTCGGTGGCAGCGACGTCGCCATCGTCGCCGCGATGCGTGACTTCGACGCCGTGAGCTCGATGGGGATCGTGCTCATTCCGTGGGGAGCCGGCTCGTTGATCGGCGGGCTGATCTACGGTGCCTTGTCCCGTCCGGTGCAGCCGTTCCTCCTGCTGCTCGGGCTGGCGGTCGTCACGGCGCCGATGGCGTTCGCGGTCGGGACCTGGTCCCTGGCGTTCCTCGCGCTGCTGTCCGGCCTGTTCTGTGCGCCGACGATCACCTCGACCGTTGATGCGGTGAGCCGGGTGGTCCCGTCGGTGGCCAGGGGTGAGGCGCTGGGTTGGCACGGCTCGTTCATGACGGCCGGGTCTGCGCTCGGGGCGCCGGTCGCCGGTGCGGCCATCGACATCTGGGGCTTCGGCGGCGGATTCCTGCTCGTGTCGGGTGTCGGTGCGGCCGTGGCGCTCGCCGGGTATGCCGCACTCCAGGTGCACCGCGGACGTGTTGCACAGCACGCGCTCGCGGCCTGAGGGCACACGCGCGTCGCGAACCCGAGTACGGGTAGCCCCCGAACCGTAGGGTTGCTGCCGTGACTCGACTTGCGGTGTTCTTCCTCGGCGGCACCATCAGCATGACCGGCACCGACGGCGGCGGTGCCGTGGTCCGGCTCTCGGGCGGTGACCTGCTGCAGGCGCCCGCCATTGCGGGTCTCGGTATCGCGGCCGAGGTGATCGACTTCCGGTCCGTCGGCAGCTCGCGGCTGACCGTCGCCGACCTCGCGGAGTTGTACGCAGCAGCGGACCGGGCCGTCGTGGACGGTGCGGACGGCGTGGTGGTCGTCCAGGGCACCGACACCCTGGAGGAGAGTTCCTTCCTCCTCGACCTGTGGTGGGCCCGGGACGAGCCCATCGTGTTCACCGGCGCGATGCGCAACCCGGGCCTGCCCGGCCCCGACGGGCCGGCGAACCTGGTGGCGGCACTGCGCGTCGCCGCCGAACCGGCCTGCGCCGGGCTCGGTGCGCTCGTCGTCATGGACGACGAGGTGCACGCCGCGCGGTTCGTCGCGAAGCGGCACACCAGCAGCGTCGGTGCGTTCGTGTCCCCGGGCGCGGGGCCGCTCGGTCGCGTCGAGGAGGGTGTGGTCCGGGTCGTGACGCGGGTGGCGCGGCATACCCCGATCCAACCGCCCACGCGCACCGTCCGTGTGCCGCTCATGGTGACCGTGCTCGACGACGACGGAGGTCTCTTCGACGCGGTGGCGGACGCGGACGGACTGGTGGTGGCCGCCTTCGGGGTCGGGCACCTGCGCCCGGAGATCGCCGACCGCGCCGCCGCACTCGCTGCCGATCGCCCGGTCGTGCTCGCCTCCCGCACCGGCGCGGGCACCGTCCACGTCGCCACCTACGGCGGTCCGGGCAACGAGATCGACCTCGTGGCGCGCGGCCTGCTCCCCGCGGGGAGCCTGGATGCCTACAAGGCCCGATTGTTGCTCGTGGCCCTGCTGGCGTCCGGGCTCTCCGGGGACGACGCCGCGGCGGCGTTCCGCGACCGTGTCGGTGGTGCCACGTAGAGTCGGCGAGGTGAGCTCACCCCCCAGCACCGGATCGTTGTCAGCGGCCCAGGCACGGCGGATCACCCTGGTGGCGCAAGGTTTTCGCGACACCCGCCATCAGCGGCCGACGATGCGGACGCTGACCCGCACCGTCGAGCGCACCGGCCTGTTGCAGATCGACTCGGTCAACGTGCTGCAGCGCGCGCACTTCATGCCGCTGTTCTCCCGCATGGGCCCGTATGACGTGGGGCTGCTCGACCGCGCGTCCGGCCGCAGCCCGCGGCGGCTCGTCGAGTACTGGGCGCACTGCGCGGCATACATGCCGGTGGAGCTGTGGCCGGTCATGGTGCACCGCATGCAGTACCACCGGGGCAGGGGCCACGAATGGTTCGGCCTGCCCGACGATCCCGGCCTGCCCCGCGCACTGCTCCGCGAGATCGAGCAGGGCGGTCCGGCAACAGCCCGCGACCTTGACGACGGGCTGCCCCGCACCCGCGACAACTGGGGCTGGAACTGGTCGAAGACCAAGAAGGCGCTGGAGTTCCTCTTCTTCGCCGGCGAGCTGAGCGTCGCCCGGCGCAACACCGCGTTCGAGCGGGTCTACGACCTGCCCGAGCGCGTCATCCCCGCCCCGATCCTCGACCAGCCCGAGCCCACTCCGCTCGAGGCGGCCCGTGAGCTGCTGCGGCGCGCAGCCCGATCCTATGGCGTGGCAACCGAGTTCGACCTGCGCGACTACTTCCGCATGCAGGAGTCCCCGGTCCATCGCGAGCAGGTCGCGACCGCGCTGCAGTCGCTGGTGGACGACGGTGAGCTGCTGCCGGTCACGGTCGAGGGTTGGCGCCGTCCGGCATACCTGCAACGCAACGTGACCATCCCGCGCAGGGTCGACGCGCGCGCACTGCTCAGCCCGTTCGACCCGCTGGTGTGGCACCGGGAGCGCACCGAGGCACTCTTCGACTTCTTCTACCGGATCGAGATCTACGTGCCCGAGGCCAAGCGGGTGCACGGCTATTACGTGCTGCCGTTCCTGCTGGGTGACCGGATGGCCGCCCGGGTCGACCTGAAGGCCGACCGGCAGGGACGGGTGCTGCACGTGCTCGGGTCGTATGCCGAGCCGGGTGCCCCTGAGCGCACCGCGCCCGAGCTCGTCGAGTCCTTGCGGGAGCTGGCCGACTGGCTCGGGCTGGACGATGTCCGGGTCGCCGGCCGTGGCGACCTCGCGCCCGCGCTCGCGGCGCAGCTGCGCAGAGCGGGCTGACCCGTCACCCCCAGTGGTACTCCACCTCGGGGCGACCGGCTCCGGCATACCGTGAGCGCCGGGTGGCGAGCCCGGTCTCGCAGAGGTATTCGGCGTAACGCCGCGCGGTCACCCGGCTCACCGGCAGCCGTCCGGCCAGGTCCCGCGCCGACAGGCCGTCGCCGGAGTCGCGGAGCACCGCGCTGACCCGGTCGAGCAGTTGCTCGGACAGCCCCTTGGGCAGTTGCACCGCCTTCGCCGGACGCAGCGCGCCGAACATCTCGTCGACCTCGGACTGGCTGGCCACCGCCGAGCCGGCGGAGGCGTGCTCGGCGTAGGCCCGGTAGGCCTCCAGACGGTCCCGCAGCGTCGCGAACGTGAACGGCTTGAGGACGTACTGCACGACGCCCAGCGACACCGCCGACCGCACGACGTCGAGCTCGCGCGCGGACGTCACCGCGATGACATCCGCCCGGTGCCGCGCCGACCGCAGCGCACGCAGGATCTCCAGCCCGTGCCGGTCCGGCAGGTTCATGTCCAGCAGCACCACGTCCACCGGCCGCTCCTGCAGCACCTGGATGGCCTCCTTGCAGGTGCCGACGGTGGCGACCACCCGGAACCCGTCGACGCGTCCGACATACGCGGTGTGTGCCTCGGCCGCGATCGGCTCGTCCTCGACGACGAGCACCTGCATCTCAGACATTCGGGTCTCCTCCCGGGACGGGCAGGTGTATGACGAAACGCGTCGGATCGTCGCGCACCTCGATGGTGCCGTGCAAGCGGTCCACGGTCTGCGCAACCAGGGCCAGGCCGACCCCGCGTCGTCCGGCGTGCCCGGAGTCCTTGGTCGAGTACCCGCGGCGGAACGCCTGCTCCACGTCGCCGGACAGGCCCGGTCCGTTGTCGGTGACGGTGAGGGTCGCCCGGCCGCCGGACGCACCGGCGGCGAAGCTCACGACCCGCTCGCCCGGCAGCTCGCCCACCGCGTCGAAGGCGTTGTCCACCAGGTTGCCGACGACCGTCACCAGGTCCGCCGTCGGCATCGCGTTCTCCGGCCAGGACGTGTCCGGGTCGATCCGCAGGGTGATGCCACGTTCGCGGGCCTGCGCGGACTTGCCGAGCAGCAGCGCGGTGAGAGCGGGTTCGCCGTCGACCGCGCCGACCACCCGGTCGGCCAGCCCCTGCGCCTGGTCGAGCTCCTCGGTGGCGAACGACAGGGCCCGGTCGGCGTGGCCGAGCTCGATGAGCGAGACGATGGTGTGCAGTCGGTTCGAGGCTTCGTGGGTCTGCGACCTCAGGGCCTCCGCCAGACTGCGGGTCGAGTCGAGCTCCCCTGTCAATGCGACGAGTTCGGTGCGATCACGCATCGTGACGACATACCCGAGCGATCGCCCGCCCGGCGCGACGACGGCCTTGCTGACCACCAGCGTGCGCCCACCGGCGAGCTGCAGCTCGTCGTGCCGGACGACGTCGTCGGTCAGCGTCGCGACCATCGGGGTCGGCAGCCCGAGCTCGTCGGCGGGGCGCTCGGTGAAGTCCTCCGGCAGGCCGAGCAGGCGGACCGCTTCGTCGTTGGCGATGCGGATGCGGCCGGTCAGATCCGTGAGCAGCAGCCCGTCGGTCACCGCGTGCAGGACCGCGTCGTAGTAGTCGTACATCTCCTGCAGCTCCTGCGCGCGCAACCCCCGGGTCTGCCGGCGGACCCGCCGGGTGACCAGCGCCGTCCCCAGCCCGACCAGCAGGGCCGCCGCCAGCCCGGCACCCAGCACGGTCGGTAGTTGCTCGGTGACCCGGTGGCTGACGGCCTGCTTGCGGATCCCGACCGAGACGAGCCCGATGACCCTTCCACGGTCGGTCACCGGGACGACACAACGGCGGGACGGCCCCAGCGTCCCCGTGTAGTCCTCGACGACCTCACCGCCGGCGACCGCCGGGGCGATGTGGCCGACGAACTTCTCACCGATGCGCGCCGGGTTGGGATGGCTGTAGCGCGTCCCGGCCGGGCTCATGATGACCACGAAATCGGTGCCGGTGCGTTTGCGGACACCTTCGGCGAGCGGCTGCAGGGTCTTGGACGGATCGTCGCTGTGCAGCGCCGCGACGACCTGCGGCGTCGCGGCCACCGAGGTGGCGACCGCCAGCACCTGTGCGGTGGCCCGGCTGGTGCTGTAGCGACGCGCCTGGAGGAACGCCCCGCCCACCCCCGCCGCGATGACCAGCAGTCCGACCACGACCTGCAGCGCGAACGTCTGCGTCGCGACCGACCACCGGCGCGGCGACCGCACGGGCACTACTCGGCGCATGGTGGCTCCTGTCCGCTGGCGCACACGGTGAACTCAATGAACACAACGGTGACCTGCGTCACGTCACCGGCCATTGTCGTGGACGTTCCCCACATCCGGCAGGGGACACGAGTCACGGGAGATGACAATGACCTCAACTGTGAAGGGCACCGCACCCGACGGCACTCCGTCGCGGCGCAAAGACACCACGCACTACCTGTATGTCGCCGTCGTCGCCGCCATGATCGCCGGCATCGCCGTCGGCATCATCTGGCCGGACTTCGGCATCCAGCTGAAATGGCTGGGCACCGGGTTCGTGAACCTGATCAAGATGATGATCTCGCCGATCATCTTCTGCACCATCGTCCTGGGCATCGGCTCGGTCCGCAAAGCCGCGCAGGTGGGCCGGATCGGCGGCCTCGCGCTCGGCTACTTCCTGGCCATGTCGACGGTGGCGCTGGCCATCGGGCTGGTCGTCGGCAACGTCATACATCCCGGCTCGGGCCTGCACCTGACCAAGGAGCTGGCGGCGACCGGGCACAGCCAGGTCAGCACCGAGGCCAGCGGCACGGTCGACTTCGTGCTCGGCCTGCTCCCGGACACCCTGGTGTCGTCGCTGACGTCCGGATCGGTGCTGCAGACCCTGCTCGTCGCGCTGCTGGTCGGCTTCGCGCTGCAGAAGCTGGGTCCGGCCGGTGAGCCGATCCTGGCCGGCATCAAGCACTGCGAGCGGCTGGTCTTCAAGCTGATGCAGATGATCATGTATGTCGCGCCGGTCGGCGCCTTCGGCGCGATGGCGGCGGTCGTCGGCGCCACCGGCTGGAAGGCCCTGCAGGGCCTGGCGGTCGTGATGATCGCGTTCTACATCACCTGTGCGATCTTCGTGTTCGGCGTCCTCGGGGCCATCCTGTGGGTGTCCGCCCGGGTGAACGTCTTCTCGCTGTTGCGCTACCTCGCCCGCGAGTTCCTGCTGATCCTGTCGACGTCGTCCTCGGAGTCGGCGCTGCCGCGGCTGATCGCCAAGATGGAGCACCTGGGCGTCTCCCGTCCGGTGGTCGGCATCACGGTCCCGACCGGTTACTCCTTCAACCTGGACGGCACCGCGATCTACCTGACGATGGGATCGCTGTTCATCGCCGACGCGTTGGACAAGCCGTTCAGCCTCGGGCAGCAGATCTCCCTGCTGGTCTTCATGGTGATCGCGTCCAAGGGCGCTGCGGGTGTCACCGGTGCCGGCCTCGCAACCCTCGCCGGTGGCCTGCAGTCGCACCGCCCCGACCTGGTCCAGGGGGTCGGGCTGATCGTCGGCATCGACCGGATGATGAGCGAGGCCCGGGCGCTGACCAACTTCGCCGGCAACTCGATCGCCACCGTGCTGGTCGGACACTGGACCGGCAACCTGGACAGGCAGCAGCTGACCGCCGTGCTCAGCGGCGCGGCGCCCTTCGACGAGAGCATGCTCGAGGTCGACGCACCCGCGGCGGCGGTGGAACCCCCGCCGAGCGCGACAGCACCCGGCGAGCCGGTGCCCGTCGGCTGACGCCGTAACGGCAGTGCCGTCCTCGATTTCGGCGTCGAGGACGGCACTGTTACCATTGACTTACCGACTGGTCCGGCGTGAGCCGGTCCGGTGTGCAAGAGAAGCGGAAGCTTCCACCTCGCGCGGCAGGCATGCCGCCAGGTCCGGTCCAGTGATGAGTGGTCACCGCTGACGTCATACGACGGCTCGGTGACCACGTCACCATTGTGCTGCAGGCTGAGGCTTCTCGAGCACCCTCTGGGTGACGAGGAGCCTTTCTTCGTTTCCCGCAGCAGCATCGAACACGAATGAAGGAGCTTCACATCAGCGCTGAGCCTCGTATCAACGACCGCATCCGGGTTCCGGAGGTGCGGTTGGTTGGGCCGAACGGAGAGCAGGTCGGCATCGTGCGCGTCGAGGACGCGCTGCGGCTGGCCGCCGAAGCAGACCTCGACCTGGTCGAGGTCGCACCCCAGGCCAAGCCGCCCGTGGCGAAACTCATGGACTACGGCAAGTTCAAGTACGAAGCCGCCATGAAGGCCCGCGAGTCGCGCAAGAACCAGGTCAACACCGTCATCAAGGAGATCAAGCTCCGCCCGAAGATCGACCCGCACGACTACGGCACCAAGAAAGGCCACGTCGAGCGGTTCCTGTCGGCGGGCGACAAGGTCAAGGTGACGATCATGTTCCGCGGGCGTGAGCAGTCCCGCCCGGAGCTCGGCTTCCGGCTGCTGCAGCGGCTCGCCGACGACGTCCAGGAGCTGGGCTTCGTGGAGAGCGCGCCCAAGCAGGACGGCCGCAACATGATCATGGTGCTCGGACCGACCAAGAAGAAGGCGGAGGCACGGGCCGAGGGCCGGCGCCGCCGCGAGAAGGCGCAAGCGGAGCAGACCGCGAGCGCCGAAGCCTGAGCCACCTCGCGCGCCCGTTGCGCGTGAGTTCGCAAGCCAGCCCTGCCCTACGGCGGGCGGGTACGTCACGTAACGAAGGAGTTCGGCGATGCCGAAGATGAAGACCCACAGCGGCGCCAAGAAGCGCTTCAAGATCAGCGGGTCCGGCAAGGTCATCCGGCAGCGTGCACGCCACGTGCACAAGTTCCAGGAGCGCACCAGCAGCCAGGCCCGCCGCCTGGTGCCCAACGTCGAGGCGTCGGCCCCCGACAGCAAGAAGATCAAGAAGCTGCTGGGCAAGTAAGCCCCGCTTCACTCAAATCCACACGTACTAGAAGGAGATTCACGTGGCACGCGTGAAGCGGGCGGTCAACGCCCAGAAGAAGCGCCGCACCGTTCTGGAGCAGGCGAGCGGCTACCGCGGACAGCGTTCGCGCCTGTACCGCAAGGCCAAGGAGCAGGTCACCCACAGCCTCGGCTACAGCTACCGCGACCGTCGCGCCCGCAAGGGTGACTTCCGTCGCCTGTGGATCCAGCGCATCAACGCCGGTGCCCGCGCCAACGGCATGACCTACAACCGGTTCATCCAGGGGCTGAAGGCCGCCGAGGTCGAGGTCGACCGTCGCATGCTGGCCGAGCTGGCCGTCAACGACGCCGCCGCCTTCACCGCGCTGGTGGAGATCGCCAAGGCCAACGTGCCCTCGACCACCGACGCGAAGGCCGACTCGGTCGCCTGACCGAGCACCCAAGGCATTCTCGAACGCCGGCCGAGCCGCTTTGTCCGTCCTCACCAACCCCCGCGCGGAGCGGGTGAAGGCGGTCCGGGCGCTCGGCCGGCGTTCTGCGCGTCAACGCGCGGGGCGCTTCGTCGTCGACGGCCCGCAGGGCGTGCGCGAGGTGCTCCGGTTCGCTCCCGGCACGGTCGTCGAGGTGTATGTCGAGGGCTCGGCGCAGGGCCGGCACGGCGACCTGATCGACGCTGCGCGGAGCGCGAACCTGCCTGTCCACCAGTGCGATACGGCCGTCATGTCGGCCCTGGTCGACACCCAGCACCCCCAGGGCATCGTCGCCGTGTGCCGGCCGGTCGACGTCCCGGTCGCCGACGCGTTGGCGGCCGCTGACGGCTTCGTCGTCGTGCTCGCGCACGTGCGTGATCCCGGCAACGCCGGGACCGTCATACGCTCCGCCGACGCCGCGGGGGCCCGAGCGGTCATCCTGTCCGACGCGAGCGTCGACCTCTACAACCCCAAGGTGGTGCGGTCGACGGCGGGTTCGCTGTGGCATCTGCCGATCGCCCTCGGCGGCGACGTCCCCGGGCTGATCGCGGCATGCCGGGCCCGCGGCCGCCGGGTCCTGGCGGCGGACGGCGCAGGCACCACGTTGCTGCCCGCGGCCGACCTGTCCGGACCGCACGCCTGGTTGATGGGCAACGAGGCGTGGGGACTCGACGAGGAGATCCGCGGACTCGCCGACGACGTGGTGCGCGTGCCGATCCACGGGCACGCCGAGTCGTTGAACCTCGCACTCGCCGCCACGGTGTGCATGTACGCCAGCGCCGACCGGGCCACGTCATGAGTTCCCTCGGGGACCGAGGTCCCGGGCAACCCGGCGGTGCACCGGACGGGGTGGAGCCCGAGCTTGCGCTGGTGCTCTACCGGGCGCTGCTGGAGCAGCTGCCCGAGGGCGTGGTCGTGGCCGATGCCGAACGCAAGCTCGTGCTCGTCAACCGGCGTGCCGAGCGCCTCACCGGGATCCGGCTCACCGACCGGCTCGGCGCGGACGTCCGCGACGTGCTGCCACTCACCGGTGTCGACGGCCGTTCCTACTGGGCGACCGACGACCCCTGGGGTGGGCTGCGCACCCGCAGCGGTTCACCCGAGCAGCGGCTGGTGCTCCCCGGGGGTCGAAGCGTGCTGGTCGCGACGCGGCACGTGCGCAGCGGCGCCCAGCGCACCCTGCAGTGGCTGGTGATGACGATGCGCAGCACGACCGTTCGCGACCGCATCGAGGCCGAGACGGCTGCGTTGGTGACGACCGTCGCGCACGAGTTGCGCTCGCCACTCGGTGCCGTGCGCGGCTTCTCCCACACGCTGCGCAACCGCTGGACCCAGCTGCGCGACGATCAGAAGCTGTGGATGGTGGCGGCCATCGAGGCGGACGCCGCGCGGCTGGAGCGCCAGGTGGCGGAGCTGCTCGACATCTCCCGCATCGATGCCGGCAGATTGGTTCTGAACCTCCGCCAGGTCGATCTGCTGGCGCAACTGGACGCCGCGATCGAGCGGATGGAGTCCGCCGCCACCGATTCGGGTCCGTTCCGAGTCCTCAGCGCCGACAGCGAGGTGCCGCTGCAGGCGGACCCCGACCGACTCACCCAGATCCTGTCCAACCTGCTGGAGAACGCAGTCCGGCACGGCGGCGGTCCGGTCACGATCACCGTCGAACAGCGCAGCGGCAGCGTCCGGTTCGACGTCTCCGATGACGGGCCCGGCATCGCACCCGAGCACCGGGCACTGGTCTTCTCCCGCTTCTGGCAGGCGCGGGGACGCCACGGCGGCAACGGTCTCGGTCTGTATGTCGTGCACGGCCTGGTGCGCGCGCACGGTGGCACGATCGAAGTGCTGGACCGGGCGGACGGCGCGACGTTTCGGGTGACGCTGCCGGCGGACGGTGGGCCGCAGGCGAGCGCCTGAACTGTTCGGACAACGGTGTGACCGGATCGGGGTCCCCGCGAAGTATCGGAGGAGCGCAGCGGAGGAGAACTTCGTGGGGTGATTTAGACTTGGGCAGCGTGTCAGGTCCCAACACGTCATACGATCCCGTCGAGGTGGCCGCCCTCGACCCCGGTGCCATCGAGCAAGCCGTCCAGGATGCCCTGGCCGCGTTCGCCGCGGCGGGCACCCTCGAGGAGCTGAAGGTCGCTCGGACGGCGCACCAGGGGGACAAGAGCCCGCTCGCACTCGCCAACCGCGAGATCGGTGCGCTCCCGCCTTCGGCGAAGGCGGAGGCGGGCAAGCGGGTCGGCCAAGCACGTGGTCAGGTCGGCGCCGCCCTGAAGGAGCGGCAGGCGCAACTGGAGGCCGAACGGGACGAGCGCATCCTCGTCGAGGAGGCCGTCGACGTCACGATGGTGCCCGCTCGCCGGCCGCTCGGTCGGCGCCACCCGGTCGAACTGATGGGTGAGCGCATCGCCGACCTGCTGGTCGGGATGGGCTGGGAGATCGCCGAAGGGCCCGAGATCGAGGCCGAGTGGTTCAACTTCGACGCGCTGAACTTCGACGTCGACCACCCCGCCCGGCAGATGCAGGACACGTTCTACATCGCGCCCGAGGACAGCGGCCTCGTGCTGCGCACCCACACCTCGCCGGTGCAGGCGCGTTCACTGTTGGAACGCGGGGTGCCGCTGTACGTCGGGTGCATCGGCCGCGTCTTCCGCACCGACGACCTGGACGCGACCCACATGCCGGCGTTCCACCAGATCGAGGGCATCGCGGTCGACAAGGGCATCACCATGGCGCACCTGAAGGGCACGCTCGACCGGATGGCGAGTGAACTCTTCGGCGAAGGCATCACGACGCGGCTGCGCCCGTCGTTCTTCCCGTTCACCGAGCCGTCCGCCGAGATGGACCTGCGCTGCTTCGTGTGCCGTGGCACGGACCCGGAGTGCCGGTCCTGCAGCGGCACCGGCTGGATCGAATGGGGCGGTTGCGGCATGGTCAACCGCAACGTGTTGCGGGCGTGCGGGGTCGATCCGGACGTCTACACCGGATTCGCCTTCGGGATGGGCATCGACAGGGCACTGCAGTTCCGCACCGGGCAGTCGGACATGCGGGAGCTGATCGAGGGCGACGTGCGTTTCGACGCGCAGTTCGGGATGGAGATCTGATGCGGATTCCGTTGGATTGGCTGGGGGAGTATGCCGAGCTGGCCGCCGGTGCGACCGGGGCCGACGTCGCGGCGACGCTGGTGCGGGTCGGCCTCGAGGAGGAGGGCCTGCACGGCGGCGAGGTCACCGGGCCGCTCGTCGTGGGCAGGGTCCGCACCATGGAGCCCGAGCCGCAGAAGAACGGCAAGACGATCAACTGGTGCACGGTCGACGTCGGCGACGCCAACGGGACCGGCGAACCGCAGGGCATCGTCTGCGGCGCGCACAACTTCGCGCCGGGCGACTTCGTGGTGGTGGTGCTTCCCGGTGCGGAACTTCCCGGCGGGTTCGCGATCTCGGCGCGCAAGACCTACGGTCACGTCTCGGCCGGCATGATCTGCGCAGCGGACGAGCTGGGGCTGCCGGACGACGGGTCCGGCGGCATCATCCGTCTCGCGGAGCGGGTGCCCGGTGTCCCGCTGACGCCGGGCCAGGACGTCATACCACTGCTCGGCCTGGACCGTGAGACCGTCGAGATCAACGTCACGCCCGACCGGGGTTACTGCTTCGCGATCCGTGGGGTGGCGCGCGAATACGCACTGTCCAAGGACATTCCGTTCACCGACCCGACGGCGAAGCTCGGTGCCGCCGCTCCCTCGGACAACGCTGAGGGGCACCCGGTCCGCATCGAGGACGCTGCACCGCTGCGTGGCACGGTCGGCTGTGACCGCTTCGTGGCTCGCACCGTGCGCGGGGTCGATGTCGCGGCACCGACGCCCGCCTGGATGGCGACACGGCTGACCGAGGCGGGTATGCGACCCATCTCGCTTCCGGTCGACATCACCAACTACGTGATGCTCGGTCTGGGGCAGCCGTTGCACGCCTACGATCTGGCCACCATCGACGGGCCGATCGTCGTGCGTCGCGCGCGGGACGGCGAGACGTTGAAAACGCTTGACGGCCAGGAGCGTTCGCTCTTCCCCGAAGACCTCTTGATCACCGACGACGGTGAGCGTGGCCTCGGCATCGCGGGTGTCATGGGCGGTTTCGACTCCGAGGTGAGCGACTCCACGACCGACCTGTTGATCGAGGGAGCCCATTTCGACCCGATCACCGTGGCGCGCTCGGCGCGTCGGCACAAGCTGCCGTCGGAGGCCTCGCGTCGCTTCGAGCGCGGCGTCGACCCGCAGCTCGCGCCGGCAGCTGTCGAACTCGTCGTGCAGTTGCTCGTGGAGTTCGGCGGCGGCACCGCCGACGCGGGTGTCACGGACGTCGACAACACCGCGGAAGCTGCAGGGGTCGACTTCGATCCAGCGCTGGCTTCCTCGCTGGTCGGCATGTCGTACTCCGACGAGCAGGTCGCCAAGGTGCTGCAGGACGTCGGGTGCGAGATCGACTCGACCTCGGTGCCCTGGCATGTGACGGCACCGTCGTGGCGGCCCGACCTGCAGACCGGGCCGGACCTCGTCGAGGAAGTGGCCCGCGTGGTCGGATACGACAAGATCCCGTCGGTGCTGCCGACCCCGCCCGGTGGCCGTGGCCTCACGCACGCCCAGCAGGTCCGCCGACTGGTGACCGATGTGCTGGCGGCGGAAGGGTTCTGCGAGATCTGGTCGGCGCCGTTCGTCAGCGATGAACGGCACGAGGCGATGGGCTGGCCGGCGGACGCGGCGCGTGCCCGGACGGTGCGGATCGCGAACCCGCTCTCCGAGGAGCAACCGCTGATGCGGATCTCGGTCCTGTCGACGATGGTCGACGCGCTCAAGCGCAACGTCGCCCGTGGCATCAAGGACGTGGCAATCTTCGAGCAGGGTCTGGTCGTGGCGTTGGAGGACGGTCAACAGCCTGCTCCGACCTCGCCGGTAGGGGTGTTCCCGGGGCCGGAGGCGCTGACCCGGATCCGTGCCGCCGTGCCGCCGCAGCCACGCCACATCGGCCTGCTCATGGCCGGTGAGGTGGAGCGCAGCGGCTGGTGGGGCGCGGGCAGGCAGGCGGAGTGGAGCGATGCTGCCGCTGCCGTCCGCAGCATCGCGGAGGCGCTGGCAGTTCCGCTGGTGGCGGGCGCGGATGACGTGGCGCCATACCACCCGGGCCGGTGCGCGAAGTTCACCCTGCCCGACGGCACACTCGTCGGACACGCGGGAGAGTTGCACCCGAAGGTCGTGCAGCGGCTCGGCCTGCCCGCGCGCACAGTGGGTGCTGAGATCGACCTCGACGTGCTGATCGCGGTGAGCGACCAGGCAGTCCGCTCGACCCAGATCAGCACGATGCCGCTGGCGAGCAGCGATGTCGCTCTCGTGGTGGATCGCGAGGTCACGGCGGCAGCAGTGGAGTCCGCGCTCCGAGAGGGAGCGGGTCCGTTGCTGGAGTCGATCGTGCTCTTCGACGCCTACCAAGGTGATCAGGCGGGAGAGGGGAAGAAGTCACTCGCCTACCGGATGGGGTTCCGGGCGGCCGACCGGACTCTGAAGACCGAGGAGGTCAACGCCGCGAGGGACGCTGCAGTGGTCGCCGCGGCGGCGGCCACCGGCGCCGTTCAGCGCGCCTGACCGAGAGGCCCAGCAACCACCGACAGGGCACGTAATGCACCGGCTTGCGGGCCGGATCGCGGTGCATTTCGTGTCCGCTCGGTGCCGTTCGTGTCCTCTCGAGAGTGGGCAGCATGAGTATGCGTAATCATGTATAGTCATGCAGGTGTTGTCAGTTGCAGTGGCCGGGGCCAGTGGCTATGCCGGCGGTGAGCTCCTTCGCCTGTTGATCGGGCATCCCGAGGTGTCGATCGGGGCGGTGACCGCTGCGTCGTCGGCGGGTGACCCGCTGGCACGACACCAGCCGCACCTGACTCCGTTGGCGGACCGGATCCTTGCGCCGACCACGGCGGGAACCCTGGCCGGGCACGACGTCGTGTTCCTCGCGCTGCCGCACGGAGCCTCGGCGGCGATGGCCGGCGACCTCGCGGACGACGTGACCGTCATCGACTGCGGGGCCGATTTCCGTTTGTCGGATCCGCAGGCGTGGCAACAGTTCTACGGCAGCGAGCATGCCGGGACCTGGGCCTACGGCCTGCCGGAGTTGCTCGTCGAAGGTCGCACCAAACAGCGGGTGCAGCTCGCCGGTCAGTCGCACATCGCGGTGCCGGGCTGCTATCCGACGGCCTGCTCCTTGGCCCTTGCGCCGGCGTTCGCCGCCGGTCTGGCGAGCTCGGACGTCGTGATCGTCGCCGCCAGCGGGACCTCCGGCGCCGGCAAGTCGTTGAAGCCGCACCTGCTCGGGGCAGAGGTCATGGGCTCGATGAGTCCGTACGGTGTCGGCGGCGGACATCGGCATACGCCCGAGATCGACCAGAACCTCTCACGCGCCGCGGGGGTGCCCGTTGCCGTCTCGTTCACGCCGACGCTCGCACCGATGCCGCGTGGCATCCTGGCGACCTGCTCGGCCAAGCTGGCGCACGGTGTGACCGCCGAGTCGGTGCGCGCCGCCTATCAGCAGGCGTACGACGAGGAGGCCTTCGTGCACTTGCTGCCCGAAGGCGCGTGGCCGTCCACCGGCGCGGTCCTGGGGTCCAACAACGTCCAGGTGCAGGTGGCGGTCGACGAGCGGGTGGGCCGGCTGATCGTGGTGGCCGCCGAGGACAACCTCACCAAGGGGACGGCCGGGGGAGCGGTGCAATGTCTCAACCTGGCACGGGGATTCGACGAAACGCTCGGTCTTCCCGTGACGGGCGTGGCACCGTGATCCTGCACCCCGACCTCGCCGGTCGAGCAGGGTCGAGCAACGCGCCCCGTATCGACACCACCGAAGGAGCGACAGCATGAGTGTCACCGCCGCCAAGGGCTTCCGCGCCGCCGGCGTCACGGCCGGTCTGAAGCCCAGCGGGAAGCCGGACGTCGCCGTCGTGGTCAACGACGGCCCCGAGCACGTCGGCGCCGCGGTGTTCACCAGCAACCGCGTCGAGGCGGCCCCGGTGACCTGGTCACGCCAGGTCGTCACGGACGGCCGGGTGGACGCGGTGATCCTCAACTCCGGCGGCGCCAACGCGATCACCGGCGGCCAGGGCTTCGCCGACACCCACGCAACGGCCGAGCACCTGGCGGACCGACTCGGCGTCTCCGCGGGTGACGTGGTCGTGTGCTCGACCGGGCTCATCGGCGAACTCCTGCCGATGCCCAAGCTGCTCGCCGGCGCCGACGAAGCGGTGGAAACCCTTTCAGCAGAGGGTGGTTCCGCTGCTGCGGAGGCGATCATGACAACCGACACCGTGGCCAAGGAGGCGGTGTCGACCGGCGACGGGTGGACCGTCGGCGGCATGGCGAAGGGCGCCGGGATGCTCGCGCCCGCCCTCGCCACGATGCTGGTGGTCGTCACCACGGACGCCCTGATCGACCCGACGCAGGCGTCTGAAGCGCTCCGCGCGGCGACGTCGGTCAGCTTCGACCGGGTCGACTCCGACGGATGCCAGTCCACCAACGACACCGTGCTGCTCATGGCGTCCGGTGCGTCCGGCGCGCGGCCCGACCCCGCGCAGTTCGGTGCGGCGCTGACCGAGGTCTGCACCGACCTCGCGCAACAGCTCATCGGCGACGCCGAAGGCGCGGCGCACGACATCACCATCGAGACCGTGCACGCGGCAACACTGGAGGATGCCCTCGAGGTCGGCCGGGCGATCGCACGCAACAACCTCTTCAAGTGTGCGATCTTCGGGCAGGACCCCAACTGGGGCCGCATCCTCGCCGCTCTCGGCACCACCAAGGCGGCGTTCGAGCCGGGCAGGCTCGGCGTGTGCATCAACGGGATCCAGGTGTGCCGCGACGGTGGCGTCGGTGACGATCGCAACCTGGTCGACCTCACCGGCCGGGACGTGCACATCGTCGTCGACCTCGACGCCGGCGACGAGACGGCGACCATCTGGACCAACGACCTGACCCACGACTACGTCCACGAGAACTCGGCCTACTCGACATGAAGCGCATTCCCACCGATCTGGCGACGGCGACGGTCAAGGCGAACACCCTGGTCCAGGCGCTGCCGTGGCTGGAGCGTTTCCGCGGTGCGCTCGTCGTGGTCAAGTACGGCGGCAACGCCATGGTCGACGACGAGCTCAAGGCGAGCTTCGCGCAGGACGTCGCGTTCCTGCGCTACGCCGGCCTGCGCCCCGTCGTCGTGCACGGCGGAGGCCCGCAGATCCAGGCCATGCTCGACCGGCTCGGCATCGCATCGGAGTTCAAGGGCGGCCTGCGGGTCACCTCGACCGAGGCGATGGATGTGGTGCGCATGGTGCTCACCGGGCAGGTGTCCCGCGAACTCGTCGGCCTGATCAATCAGCACGGTCCGCTCGCGGTGGGTATGTCGGGCGAGGACGGCGCACTGTTCGGCGCCCGCCGCCGCGGTGCTGTCGTCAACGGCGAGACGGTGGACATCGGCCATGTGGGCGATGTCGTCACCGTGAACCCGGAGGCGGTCGAAGACCTGCTCGCGGCCGGGCGTATCCCGGTCGTGTCGTCGGTGGCACCCGACCTGGACCACGACGGCGAGGTGCTGAACGTCAACGCGGACACCGCAGCCGCAGCGCTGGCAGTCGCCCTCGGGGCGCACAAGCTGGTCGTGCTCACCGATGTCGAAGGCGTCTACGCCGACTGGCCCGACAAGGACAGCCTGCTGAGCTCGCTGCCGGTCAGCCAGGCCGAGGAGCTGCTCCACCACGTCGACGCCGGGATGGTGCCGAAGCTGGAGGCCTGCGTGCGCGCCATCCGCGGCGGCGTGCCGCAGACCCACGTCGTCGACGGCCGGTCGGCACACTCGATCCTGCTGGAGATCTTCACCGATGAGGGCATCGGCACGATGGTCCTCCCCGATGACCCGGAGGCATCATGACCACGAACAACGAATGGTTACAACGGTATTCGGACAGCATCCTCGGGGTGTTCGGCACGCCACCGCTTGTGTTGTCGCACGGTGACGGCTGCTACGTCTGGGACGTCGACGGCCGGCGTTACCTGGATCTGGTCGGCGGCATCGCAGTCAACGCGCTCGGCCACGGGCACCCGGCGATGGTCTCCGCCGTCTCCAAGCAGGCCTCGGAGGCGCTGCACATCTCCAACCTCTTCACCTCGCCCGGGCAGGTTCTGCTCGCCGAACGCCTGCTGGAGATCTCCGGAGCTCCGGCGGGGTCGCGGGTCTTCTTCGGCAACTCCGGGGCCGAGGCGATCGAGGCGTCGATCAAACTGGCTCGCCGCACCGGTCGCACCGGCATCGTCGCGGCGGAGCACGCCTTCCACGGCCGGACGACCGGCGCCCTGGCGCTGACCCACAAGGCCGCCTACCGGGAGCCGTTCGAGCCACTGCTGCCCGGTGTCACCCACGTGCCGTACGACGACACGGACGCCCTGCGCGACGCCGTGAACGAGACCACGAGCGCCGTGGTGCTCGAACCCGTCCAGGGCGAGGCCGGCGTCATCGCGCCGGCCGTCGACTTCCTGCGGGAGGCGCGTGACATCACCCGGGCCGCCGGGGCGCTGCTGATCATCGACGAGATCCAGACCGGCATCGGCCGCACCGGGACCTGGTTCGGCTTCCAGCACGCCGGGATCGTGCCGGACGCGATCACGCTCGCCAAGGGACTCGGCGGCGGCGTGCCGATCGGCGCCATGGTCACCTTCGGACCCGACGTGTCGGCCCTGCTGACCGCAGGTCAGCACGGCACGACGTTCGGCGGCAATCCGCTCGCGGCGGCGGCCGGGCTCGCCGTGCTCGGGGCGATCGAGGAGGAAGGCCTGCTCGACCACGCCCAGCGGATGGGCGAGCACCTGGAGTCGGCCGTCGCAGCCGCAGACATCCCGCACGTGACCGGGGTACGAGGCCAGGGGCTGCTGCGTGCCATCACCCTCGACGGGCCGATCAGTGCTGCGGTAGCAACGGCCGCCCGCGACGCCGGTTTCATCATCAATCCCGTTGCGCCGGAAGCGATTCGGCTGGCGCCCCCGCTCGTCATACAGGCCGAGCAGCTGGACGCACTCGTGTCCGCGCTCCCCGACATCATCCAGGAGGCAACCGAAGAATGACCAGGCATTTCCTGCGCGACGACGATCTCACCCCGGCCGAACAGCGCACCGTGCTCGAACGCGCCGCTGCGCTGAAGGCGGACCGCTTCGCCCTGCGCCCGCTGCAAGGCCCGCAGGTGGTCGCGTTGATCTTCGACAAGCCGACCTTGCGAACCCAGTTGTCGTTCACCGTCGGCGTCGCCGAACTCGGCGGCCACCCGATGGTGGTCGACGGCAACCTCGCCCAGATAGGGACGCGCGAGTCGGTCGCCGACGTGACCCGGGTGATCGAGCGCCACGTGGCCGCGATCGTCTGGCGCACCTACGGGCAGGACCGCATCGAGGAGATGGCGGCGAATTCCACTGTCCCCGTGGTCAATGCGCTGACCGATGACTTCCACCCCTGCCAGATCCTGGCCGACCTGCTGACGATCACCGAGCACAAGGGCGCGCTCGCCGGGCTCACCATGACGTATGTCGGGGACGGCGCGAACAACATGGCGCACTCCTACCTGCTCGGCGGCGCCACCGCCGGCATGCACGTGCGCATCGGTGCACCCTCGACGCACCAGCCCCGTGCGGACATCCTGCAGCGGGCCGGTGAGATCGCCGCCGAAACCGGCGGGTCCGTGAGCGTCACCGATGACCCGATCTCGGCCGTCCTGGGTGCCGACGTCGTCATCACCGACACGTGGGTGTCGATGGGGCAGGAGGCCGAGGCGGACGACCGCAAGGGCGTCGAGAGCCCGTTCGCCAAGTTCGCGGTCGACCGCAGCCTGGTGGACCACGCGGCGCAGGACGCGATCGTGATGCACTGTCTACCCGCCTACCGCGGTTTCGAGATCAGCGGGGACGTGATCGACGGACCACAGTCGGTGGTGTGGGACGAGGCCGAGAACAGGTTGCACGCGCAGAAGGCAGTGCTGTCGTTCCTGCTCGAATCATGAGTCCACGCAGCCGGATCGGTCGAGGTCGATGACGAACGACAGCTCTCTCGCGAGCAGCCGGGCGGCGCGCCAGCAGCGCATCGTCGACATCCTGACCCGCGAGTCGATCGGTTCGCAGGCGTCGCTCGCGCAGCGCCTGAAGACGGACGGTATCCGCGTCACCCAGGCCACCCTGTCCCGTGACCTGCTGGACCTCGGCGCGGTGAAGGTGCGGCTCGGGCGACAGCAGGTGTATGCCGTGCCGGGTGAGGGCGGTGACCGGGCGCTGGTCACCGGTGCCGACGCCGCCGAGGCGGACAACCGCCTCCGGCGGATCTGTGCTGAACTACTCGTCACGGCAACGGTTTCCGGCAACCTGGTGGTCCTGCGCACCCCGCCCGGGGCCGCCAACTTCCTGGCCTCCGCGATCGACCGTGCGGACCTGCCGGACGTGCTCGGCACCATCGCCGGGGATGACACGATTCTGATCATCGCGGCCGACGGGCGCGCCACCGAGGTGAGCGCGACCCTGCTGGAGATGGCCGGCGAAGGCTGAAGACCGACGACGATGCAAAACACCGACCACGACTGAGAGTGAGCATGCAGTGACCGACTCCGAAGAACGACTGAGCCTGTGGGGCGGCCGCTTCGCCGGTGGCCCGGCCGACGCGCTGGCTGCGTTGTCGAAATCGACGCATTTCGACTGGCGGCTGGCACCCTACGACATCGCCGGCTCGAAGGCGCACGCGCGCGTGCTGCACGGGGCGGGTCTGCTCGACGACGGGACGCTCGACGCCATGTTGACCGCACTGCAGCAGCTGGCCGACGACGTGCGCGGCGGAGCGTTCGAACCCGCCGCCGACGACGAGGACGTGCACACCGCGCTGGAACGCGGTCTGATCGAACGCGCCGGGGCCGACGTCGGTGGCCGGCTGCGCGCCGGGCGATCCCGCAACGACCAGGTAGCCACGTTGTTCCGGATGTACCTGCGCGATCACGCTCGTTCCGTGTCGATGCTGCTGCTCGACGTCGTGGATGCGCTGGTGGCCCAGGCGGCGGAGCACGCCGACGTCCCGATGCCGGGTCGGACGCACCTGCAGCACGCCCAGCCGGTGCTGCTTGCCCACCACCTGCTCGCGCACGCGTGGGCGTTGCTGCGTGACGTCGAACGCTTCCGCGACTGGGACCGCCGGACAGACGAATCGCCATACGGTTCAGGTGCTTTGGCGGGTTCCTCGCTGGGGCTGGACCCGCAGGCGGTCGCGCAGGACCTGGGCTTCAGCAGCTCGACCCGCAACTCGATCGACGGCACCGCGTCGCGTGACTTCGTGGCCGAGTTCTCCTTCGTGGCAGCCATGTCCGCTGTCGACGTCTCCCGGATCGCCGAGGAGGTGGTGCTCTGGGCGACCAAGGAGTTCTCGTTCGTGACGCTGGACGATGCGTTCTCGACCGGGTCCAGCATCATGCCGCAGAAGAAGAACCCGGATGTCGCCGAACTCGCCCGCGGCAAGGCAGGCCGGCTCATCGGCGACCTGGCCGGGCTGCTGACGACGCTCAAGGCGTTGCCGCTGGCCTACAACCGGGACCTGCAGGAGGACAAGGAGCCGGTGTTCGACGCGGTCGACACCCTCGAGGTGCTGTTACCTGCATTCTCCGGCATGGTCGGCACGCTGACCTTCCACGCCGATCGGCTCAGTTCACTTGCGCCGCAGGGCTTTGCACTCGCGACGGACGTGGCCGAGTGGCTGGTCAAGCAGGGCGTCCCGTTCCGCGTCGCCCACGAGGTCGCGGGGGAGTGCGTCCGTGTCTGCGAATCGCGGGACATCGAGCTGTGGGACCTGACCGACGAGGACCTGGCCGCGATCAACCCCGCGCTCACCCCGCGGGTGCGCTCGGTGCTCAGCGTCGAGGGTTCACTCGCGTCGCGCGACGGTGTGGGCGGCACTGCACCGCAGCGGGTCGCCGAGCAACTGCAGCAGGCCCGGGACACGGCCACGTCGGCCAGGACCTGGGCGGCCGCGGAGCTCGACTTCCCGCAGCGGGTGCGCTGAGCTCAGCAGGTGGAGCTCGGGCGCGTCCGAGTCCCGGCACGTAACCTGCGCAGCATCCGTGCGTCGTCGAAACCGACTGCTTGCGCTGCGCTTTCGCGGGTCGCCCCCTGCGTGACCAGCAGCTCCGCCTTCTCGCACCGCAGTAGTTGCTGGTAGCGCAGCGGGGTGAGACCGGTCGCCTCGACGAACGCCCGCGTCAGCGTCCGCTCGCTGACGCCACAGACCGCCGCCACCTGAGCAAGCGGCAGCTTCTGGTCGAACTGCGCGTCGATGAAGTCCTGCGCACGGTGCACCGTCTCACGCAGGTGATCGCGGCAGCGCAGCATCGCGCCCAGTTGCTCCGCCTGACCGTTCCGGCGCCCGTAGACGACCATCGTGCGCGCAACGCGCGCCGCCAGCGCCGGGCCGTCGCGACCGGCCACCAGATCGAGGGCCAGGTCGATCCCGCTGGCGATGCCCGCGGACGTGACCACCCGGTCGTCCTCGACGAACAGCCGGTCGCGCAGGACCCGGGTCGCCGGATACCGGTGCTGCAGCAGGTCCTGCACCTCGTGGTGGGTCGTGCTCAGCCGGCCGTCGAGCAACCCGGCGGCACCGAGCGCGAAGGCGCCGGCGCAGATGCTGCCCACCGTGCCACCCGCGTCGTGGTGCTGGATCAGCCTCTGCAATTGCGTCCAGTCCACGGGTTGTCGCCAGTCCGGCCGGTCGGGGATCTTCCAGCCCGGCACGAGGACCAGGTCGTCGGTCGTCAGGGCCGGCCACGAGGTCGCCACGTCGAGCGGCAGTCCCTGATGGCTCGCCACCCGCGCCCGTGTCCCGACGAAGTGCAGGTCGTATGTCGCGCCCAGGTCGGCCGCCGACGCGAACACCTGTGCCGGGCCCGCGACGTCGAGCAGATGGACCTGCGGCGCGAGGACGAAAACGACAAGAGTCATGATCCGGTCATTGTGGCACCGTCACCGCCCGTTCGCTGCGTACGTCGTCGATCGTCAGAATCCGCGCGAATCGACCCGCCAGCGCGTACTCGGTGCGTTCGATGACCGCTGCCGTGCCGAGTGTCCGTGGATCAAGCAGGAGTTGCTCGTACGGCTGGTCGGGGTTGGCGTCTCGATGCGGGATCGGGAACGTCGCGGTCGCGTCGATGACGAAGTCGACGTCGTACCCGAGATCGGCTGCGAGCCGGGCGGTGGTCTCGCAGCACTGCTCGGTCTGAATGCCGCAGACCCGCAGCCGGCGAACGCCATGTTCGGTCAGCATCTGTTGTAACCGCGTGGTGGTGAACGCATTACGGGAGGTCTTGATCAGGACCGGCTCGCTGTCCGCCGGGTCGAGTCCAGGTTGGGGCTCGACCAGCCCGGTCGACGGGTCGAACGCGGTGCCGGTGCCCGGTTCGGCGTGCAGGATCCAGATGACCTCGTCGCCGGACCGGCGGGCGTCGTCGACCAGGAGCTGCGCGCGGGTGGCGATGTGCGGGTCGGAGACCGCCCGCCAGCGTGGCAGCGCGGTGAACGACTGCTGGATGTCGATGACCAGGATCGCGGTGTGCGTCATACCCCAATCGTCGCCGCGAACGAGCGCCCGGTGAAGAGCCGATCCGGTCATCATCCGGACCGATCCGGTCACGCCGGATATCGCGGTGCGGCGGCACGGAGCGTCTGCCAGACTGCGGCCATGGCGTTCATCCTGCAGTTGGTCGGCCCTCCCGCGTCCGGTAAGCGGACCATCGGAGCGCTGGTGGCGGAGCGCACCGGCGCAGCACTGGTGGACAACCATCTGATCAACGACCCGGTGTTCACCGCGCTCGGTGTCAACGGGATGGGCAGCCTGCACCCGCAGGCCCTGCCGATGGCCGGGCGGGTCCGACGGATCGTCCACGAGGCGGTCCTTGCGGCCCCGCCGGAGACGTCGCACATCTTCACCAGCTGGCTGGTGGACACGCCCGAGGACGCCGCTGCCTTCGAGGTGGTCCGCAAGCTCGCCGCGGAGCGCGGTGCGACGTTCCACTCGGTCTGGTTGAGCTGCGCACCGGCCGAGATGGGCCGGCGGTTGACCCTGCCGGACCGCGCGGTCCGCAACAAGCTGCGCGACCCGTCGAAGCTGGACGACATCGTCTCGCTCGGTGCCGCGCCGCCGCCCGCGGACGCGCTGCGGCTCGACACGACCCGGACCAGCGCGACCGACACGGCGGATCGGATCGTGGAGTGGCTCGATGGACGCGACTGACCCCTTCGAGACCGCGCGCCGGCTGCTGGGTGCCCACCTGATCGGCCGTGCGGTGACGGTCCGCCTCACCGAGGTCGAGGCGTATGCCGGGGAGCGCGACCCCGGCTCGCACGCCTTCCGCGGCCGCACCGCCCGCAACGAGGTGATGTTCGGCCCGGCCGGGCACCTCTACTGCTATTTCAGCTACGGCATGCACACCTGCTGCAACTACGTCTGCGGCCCCGACGGTGAGGCGGCGGCCGTGCTGCTGCGCGCCGGCGAGGTGATCGACGGCATCGGCTTGGCGCGCGAGCGACGGCACACGACCGTCGATCGGTCCCTGGCACGCGGACCCGCCTGCCTGACGCAGGCGCTCGGGATCGAGCTGTCGGACAAGGGGGTCGACCTGCACGCGACTGGCTCTGCGGTCCGGGTCGAGTGGCAGGCCGCGCTGCCCTCGGACGTCATACGGACCGGTCCGCGGGTCGGCGTCAGCGGGGCGGGAGGCGACGGCGACACCTACCCCTGGCGGTTCTGGGTCGACGGCGACCCCACCGTCTCGGCATACCGACCGGCGAAACCGCGTCGTCGCCCTCGGACGTGATGCGGCACTCTTGACCCCGGCGGACGATCGCCGCCATACGGAACCGGAAGGACGGAACACATCGTGAACGACATCTTCGACGAGCTGCAGTGGCGGGGCCTGGTGGCACAGACCACCGACGAGGCCGCGCTGCGCCAGGCACTCGCCGACGGGCCGCTCACGATGTATGTGGGTTTCGACCCTTCCGCGGACTCGCTGCACATCGGCAACCTCGTGCAGCTCATCGTCGCGCGGAAGATGCAGCGAGCGGGTCACCGCGTGCTGTGCCTGGTCGGAGGCTCCACCGGCCTGATCGGTGATCCGAAGCCGGACTCGGAGCGGGTGCTGCGCAGCAAGGAGGAAGTGGCCGCGGCCGTCGACCTCATCCGGCAGCAGGCGGCGTCGCTGCTGGAGTTCGACGGTGACAACCCGGCCACCATGGTCAACAACCTGGACTGGACAGCGCCCATCTCCGCGCTGGACTTCCTGCGCGACTACGGCAAGCACTTCCGGGTCAACGCTATGATCAAGAAGGAAGCCGTTGCGCGCCGCCTGAACAGTGACCAGGGGATCAGCTACACCGAGTTCAGCTACCAGATCCTGCAGGGCCTGGACTTCCTGCACCTCTACCGCACCGAGGGGTGCACGCTGCAACTGGGTGGGAGCGACCAGTGGGGCAACCTGCTCGCCGGCGTGGACCTGATCCACTCCGCGGAGGGACGCGCGGTGCACGCCATGACGACGCCGCTGATCACCGATGCGAGTGGGCGCAAGTACGGCAAGTCGGAGGGCAACGCGCTGTGGCTCAACCCGGACCGTATGTCGCCGTACGCCTTCTACCAGTTCTGGATCAACCTGGACGACGCCGACGTGATCGACAAGATGCGGGTCTTCACCGACCAGGATCAGGCGACGATCGACGATTTCGCCCGCCAGGTGGCCGACGAACCGTACCGTCGAGCGGCGCAGAAGGCACTTGCCGCCGAGATGACGACGCTCGTGCACGGCGCCGACGCCACGACTGCGGTGCAAGCCGCCTCAGAGGCACTGTTCGGCAAGGGTGATGTCGAAGCTCTCGATGACAGGACCCTTCGTGACGCCACCGCCGAACTACCCGGCGCCGAGGTGGCGGCCGGCATCAGCGTGGTCGACGCCTTGATCGCCGTCGGTATCGCGGACTCCCGCAACGCAGCGCGACGGCTCATCGGCGAAGGCGGTGTGTCGGTGAACAACGTCAAGGTCACCGATGCCGAAGCCGTGCTGGCCTCGGACGCCTTCCTGCACGGCGCGGTCGCGCTGCTGAAGCGGGGCCGCAAGCACCTCGCGGCGGCACGCCTCGCGGCCTGACCAGCTCCCGCGTCGGATCGGCTCTGTTCGGCCAATTGCGGCCGGACAGAGCCGATTTGCGTCGCTCGTGGGCGATCGGTAGTGTTTCTCCTCGCGCCTGGGAAGCGAGCGCACGACGGCGACAGCCCGATGTGCGTGACGTCACAGGAGCAGGGTCCGGTTTCGAGTTGTCCGCCACGGCGGCCATCGGGTAAGCTAGATCCTCGTTGCCCGGGAGGCACGGACGCCAGAGGCGAGAGCCAGGCGGCCGGTTCCGATGCAGCGGAATCCACTCCTTCCCGATCCTTCCAATCACTTTCGGTTCGCCGAAAACAGCGATTTGGAAAGACACCGAAGAGAGTGTTAAGTTTTAAAAGCCCCAAGAGCGGAGCGGAAACGCGAAGCAAACGGGTGCGGTCGTTTTTTGAGAACTCAACAGCGTGTCGAGTGATTGATGCCAATTGTTTGTTGGTTTTGATCGTTTTTGTAGCATTTTTGCTCTTGATCGATTTTTTAGCCATGTATCGAATTTTTTGAATTTTTTTTGGAGAGTTTGATCCTGGCTCAGGACGAACGCTGGCGGCGTGCTTAACACATGCAAGTCGAACGATGAAGCTGGTGCTTGCACTGGTGGATTAGTGGCGAACGGGTGAGTAACACGTGAGTAACCTGCCCTCCTCTTTGGGATAAGCCTTGGAAACGGGGTCTAATACCGAATATTCACATTCTGTCGCATGGTGGGGTGTGGAAAGTTTTTGTGGTGGGGGATGGACTCGCGGCCTATCAGCTTGATGGTGGGGTAGTGGCCTACCATGGCTTTGACGGGTAGCCGGCCTGAGAGGGTGACCGGCCACACTGGGACTGAGACACGGCCCAGACTCCTACGGGAGGCAGCAGTGGGGAATATTGCACAATGGGCGGAAGCCTGATGCAGCGACGCCGCGTGGGGGATGACGGCCTTCGGGTTGTAAACTCCTTTCAGTAGGGACGAAGCTTTTTGTGACGGTACCTACAGAAGAAGCACCGGCTGACTACGTGCCAGCAGCCGCGGTAATACGTAGGGTGCGAGCGTTGTCCGGAATTATTGGGCGTAAAGAGCTTGTAGGCGGTTTGTCGCGTCTGCCGTGAAAGCCCAGGGCTTAACCCTGGGTCTGCGGTGGGTACGGGCAGGCTAGAGTGTGGTAGGGGAGACTGGAATTCCTGGTGTAGCGGTGAAATGCGCAGATATCAGGAGGAACACCGATGGCGAAGGCAGGTCTCTGGGCCACTACTGACGCTGAGAAGCGAAAGCATGGGGAGCGAACAGGATTAGATACCCTGGTAGTCCATGCCGTAAACGTTGGGCGCTAGGTGTGGGACTCATTCCACGAGTTCCGTGCCGTAGCTAACGCATTAAGCGCCCCGCCTGGGGAGTACGGCCGCAAGGCTAAAACTCAAAGGAATTGACGGGGGCCCGCACAAGCGGCGGAGCATGCGGATTAATTCGATGCAACGCGAAGAACCTTACCAAGGCTTGACATACACCGGAATGTGCCAGAGATGGTGCAGCCTTTGGGCTGGTGTACAGGTGGTGCATGGTTGTCGTCAGCTCGTGTCGTGAGATGTTGGGTTAAGTCCCGCAACGAGCGCAACCCTCGTTCCATGTTGCCAGCACTTCGGGTGGGGACTCATGGGAGACTGCCGGGGTCAACTCGGAGGAAGGTGGGGATGACGTCAAATCATCATGCCCCTTATGTCTTGGGCTTCACGCATGCTACAATGGCTGGTACAGAGGGTTGCGATGCCGTGAGGTGGAGCGAATCCCTTAAAACTGGTCTCAGTTCGGATTGGGGTCTGCAACTCGACCCCATGAAGTTGGAGTCGCTAGTAATCGCAGATCAGCAACGCTGCGGTGAATACGTTCCCGGGCCTTGTACACACCGCCCGTCAAGTCACGAAAGTCGGTAACACCCGAAGCCGGTGGCCCAACCCTTGTGGGGGGAGCCGTCGAAGGTGGGATTGGCGATTGGGACTAAGTCGTAACAAGGTAGCCGTACCGGAAGGTGCGGCTGGATCACCTCCTTTCTAAGGAGCATCAACACCTTTCACTGTCGAATGCACAGTGGGGTGGCTCATGGGTGGATCATCAATCATGGTGCCTGCACAGTGTGTGCCGGCGGGACGAGTACGAGCAGTGCGTGCCCCCCTGGTGGGGTGGGTGGTGTTGGGGAAAGTGTCGTGGGTGCGTGGTGTGGGGGTGTCGGCACGTTGTTGGGTCCTGAGGGAACGACCGTTGTGTTGTTTTCTTGGTGCTGCCTGCATGGATTGTTCGTGGTTGCGGATGGTTTGTGTGGTGTTGGTGTGTTGTTTGAGAATTGTATAGTGGACGCGAGCATCTTTGTGGCTTTAAAGATTTTTCTGGTTTTTGTGTAAGTTTTTAAGGGCGCATGGTGGATGCCTTGGCATCAGGAACCGATGAAGGACGTAGTAATCTGCGATAAGCCTCGGGGAGCCGATAAACGGGCTGTGATCCGAGGGTTTCCGAATGGGGGAACCCCGCACCAGTTATGTGGTGTGACCCGTGCCTGAATTTATAGGGTGCGTGGAGGGAACGTGGGGAAGTGAAACATCTCAGTACCCACAGGAAGAGAAAACAATAGTGATTCCGTGAGTAGTGGCGAGCGAAAGCGGAGGAGGCTAAACCATGGTTGTGTGATACCTGTCAGGGGTTGCAGTCGTGGGGTTGTTGGGGTTGTGTCGTACCGTGTCTGACAGTGCGGTGGCGTGTTTGCGTGCGTGTAGTCGAATCAGTGGTGAGTGCTGGACCGTAGAGGGTGTGAGTCCCGTAGGCGAAATGCGTGGCGCGGCGTTGATGTGATTTCCCAAGTAGCACGGGGCTCGTGGAATCTCGTGTGAATCTGCCAGGACCACCTGGTAAGCCTAAATATTCCCTGGTGACCGATAGCGGACTAGTACCGTGAGGGAAAGGTGAAAAGTACCCCGGGAGGGGAGTGAAATAGTACCTGAAACCATGCGCTTACAATCCGTCAGAGCCTCCGTTGGTGGGGTGATGGCGTGCCTTTTGAAGAATGAGCCTGCGAGTTAGTGCTCAGTGGCGAGGTTAACCCGTGTGGGGTAGCCGTAGCGAAAGCGAGTCCGAAGAGGGCGTTTTGAGTCGCTGGGTCTAGACCCGAAGCGGAGTGATCTACCCATGGCCAGGTTGAAGCGACGGTAAGACGTCGTGGAGGACCGAACCCACTTCAGTTGAAAATGGAGGGGATGAGCTGTGGGTAGGGGTGAAAGGCCAATCAAACTCCGTGATAGCTGGTTCTCCCCGAAATGCATTTAGGTGCAGCGTTGCGTGTTTCTTGCCGGAGGTAGAGCTACTGGATGGCTGATGGGCCTCACCAGGTTACTGACGTCAGCCAAACTCCGAATGCCGGTAAGTGTAAGCGTGGCAGTGAGACTGCGGGCGATAAGGTTCGTAGTCGAGAGGGAAACAGCCCAGATCACCAGCTAAGGTCCCTAAGCGTGTGCTAAGTGGAAAAGGATGTGGAGTTGCTGTGACAACCAGGAGGTTGGCTTAGAAGCAGCCACCCTTTAAAGAGTGCGTAATAGCTCACTGGTCAAGTGATTCCGCGCCGACAATGTAGCGGGGCTCAAGCACACCACCGAAGCTGTGGCAATCACACAAGACTCTAGGACTGTTCTTCGGGATGGTTTTCAGGGGTGTGGTTGGGTAGGGGAGCGTCGTGTCACCAGTGAAGTCCCGGTGTGAACCAGGGGTGGAGGTGACACGAGTGAGAATGCAGGCATGAGTAGCGAATGACGGGTGAGAAACCCGTCCGCCGAATAACCAAGGGTTCCAGGGTCAAGCTAATCTGCCCTGGGTAAGTCGGGACCTAAGGCGAGGCCGACAGGCGTAGTCGATGGACATCCGGTTGATATTCCGGAACCGGCGAAGGACCGCCCATATCGAATCAGGGGATGCTAACCACCCGAACCACCGTGTGCTTCGCCCTTCGGGGTGGGGTCGTGTGTGGGGAGCGTGGGACCCGATCTTGTAGTAGGTAAGCGATGGAGTGACGCAGGAAGGTAGCCTCCGCGGGGCGATGGTTGTCCCCGTCCAAGCGTGCGAGCCGACTGGTAGGTAAATCCGCTGGTCATATGGGCTGAGGCGTGATGGTGACCACGTAATGTGGGAAGTAGGGTGATCCTATGCTGCCGAGAAAAACTTCTAGCGAGGTTCGAGCCGCCCGTACCCTAAACCGACTCAGGTGGTTAGGTAGAGAATACTAAGGCGATCGAGTGAATCGTGGTTAAGGAATTCGGCAAAATGCCCCCGTAACTTCGGGAGAAGGGGGACCTTCCGCTCTGAAGAGACTTGCTCTCTAGGGGTGGGGGTCGCAGAGACCAGGGAGAAGCGACTGTTTACTAAAAACACAGGTCCGTGCGAAGAAGTAATTCGATGTATACGGACTGACGCCTGCCCGGTGCTGGAACGTTAAGGGGACCGGTTAACACTTCGGTGTGAAGCTGAGAACTTAAGCGCCAGTAAACGGCGGTGGTAACTATAACCATCCTAAGGTAGCGAAATTCCTTGTCGGGTAAGTTCCGACCTGCACGAATGGCGTAACGACTTCTCCACTGTCTCAACCACGAACTCGGCGAAATTGCATTACGAGTAAAGATGCTCGTTACGCGCAGCAGGACGGAAAGACCCCGGGACCTTTACTACAGCTTGGTATTGGTGTTCGGTGCGGCTTGTGTAGGATAGGTGGGAGACTGTGAAGCGCACGCGCCAGCGTGTGTGGAGTCATTGTTGAAATACCACTCTGGTCGTTCTGGGCTCCTAACTTCGGACCATGATCTGGTTCAGGGACAGTGCCTGGTGGGTAGTTTAACTGGGGCGGTTGCCTCCCAAAGGGTAACGGAGGCGCCCAAAGGTTCCCTCAGCCTGGTTGGTAATCAGGTTTCGAGTGTAAGTGCACAAGGGAGCTTGACTGTGAGACAGACATGTCGAGCAGAGACGAAAGTCGGGACTAGTGACCCGACGGTGGCTTGTGGAAGCGCCGTCGCTCAACGGATAAAAGGTACCCCGGGGATAACAGGCTGATCTTGCCCAAGAGCTCATATCGACGGCATGGTTTGGCACCTCGATGTCGGCTCGTCGCATCCTGGGGCTGGAGTAGGTCCCAAGGGTTGGGCTGTTCGCCCATTAAAGCGGTACGCGAGCTGGGTTTAGAACGTCGTGAGACAGTTCGGTCCCTATCCGCTGCGCGCGTAGGAAACTTGAGAAGACCTGTCCCTAGTACGAGAGGACCGGGATGGACGAACCACTGGTGTGTCAGTTGTTCTGCCAAGAGCACCGCTGATTAGCTACGTTCGGAAGTGATAACCGCTGAAAGCATCTAAGCGGGAAGCACGCTTCAAGATGAGGTTTCCAACACTCCTTTGTGGGTGGTGAGGCTCCCAGCGAGACTACTGGGTTGATAGGCCGGATGTGGAAGCACAGTAATGTGTGGAGCTGACCGGTACTAATAAGCCGATAACTTACCAAACACTTCCCCAGAAAACATTCTTTTGGGGCCATGTAACAAGTATGCTTTGCGTCCACTATACGATTCTGAAACAACACCCACACACCCCCCGGTACAAGCGGGGACGGCAGGGTTGGTACACGGAAACAGGAATAGTTGAATACTGGTTGACGTGTAACCCGTGTGGTTGTGTTTCCAAGGGTTACGGCGGTCATAGCGAAGTGGGAAACGCCCGGTCACATCCCGAACCCGGAAGCTAAGCCCTTCAGCGCCGATGGTACTGCACTCGGTAGGGTGTGGGAGAGTAGGACACCGCCGAACATACATTCCGCAAAGGGTCGGTCATGAACACTTTGAGAGTGCTCGTGACCGGCCCTTTGTCATATTCTTTGGCCGTTGCTCTCGGTCGGCGACGCGGTGAGTGGGCGTACTGTCGTGAGCCCGGTCCTGGCCCGACCGGGACGGATGGCTACTTCCGAGCGACGGTTCTACGAGAGTTGGTGCGGTGACGTGACGAACGACGACGAGGCGACCCCACCGGAGTCGGTGCAGCCACCCCCTGCCGGCCGCTGGTCACGGGCATCCGGCGAGCGGCGTTCCGACGCCGGATCCGGGGGCGAGTCCGAGAGCGCGGGTGACGCCGGCGGGGCCGGTGACTCCTCGTCGGCGCGGGATGCCGGCAGGTCGGGACCGGGGCGCGAGTCGACGGGTCGCCCATCGAGTCGTCGCGATGGTCACGGCGGCGAGCGCGGTGCATCCGGCGGCGGGTCCGGGTATCGCTCGGGCCGCCCAGCCCGCTCGGGCGGTCAGGGATCGGCGAAGGCGGGGTCACGCGGCGGTCGCGCGCGCGGCGGTGACCCTAGGCGCAGGGACGACGAACGACGCACCGGGCGCCCATTCCGCGACGGCGACCGTACCGGTGCGCGGCAGGGCGGCGGATCGGCTCCGCGCGACCGCAGGGACGACCGCGACCGCAGGGACGACCGCGACCGCGGCCGGGACGAGCAGGACAGGGGTATCCGGGGCCCCAGGTCATGGGACCGCTCGTCTCCATCGCAACGGTCGGCGCACGACACCAGGGTCGAGCCCGCGCTGCCGGAGGACATCACCGGCAAGGAACTGGACCGTTCCGTATGGCGTGAACTGCGAACGCTGACGAAGGAGAATGCGGAAGGCGTCGCGAAGCACCTGGTCGCGGCGGCGACCCTGCTGGAGGACGACCCGGATCTGGCACTTGCACACGCCGAGCACGCCGCGCGTCGCGCCGGCCGCGTCGCGGCGGTGCGCGAGGCGTTGGGGCTGGTCCACTACCGGCGGGGCGAGTTCAGCGACGCGATCCGCGAATTCCGGACCGCCAAGCGGTTGTCGGGTTCCAACCATCTGCTGCCGTATCTCGTCGATTGCGAACGCGGTCTCGGTCGATACGAACGAGCGCTCGACCTGGCCGCTTCACCGGAGGCGCGCACGCTGGGCGAAGCCGACAACATCGAGCTGGCGATCGTCGTGTCAGGGGTGCGCCGGGACCTCGGTCAGCCCGAGGCCGCCCAGATGGTGCTGCGCATCCCTGCCCTGGAGCGGGCGTCAGGGCAGCCGTGGGCAGCACGGTTGTTCTATGCCTACGCTGAAGCCCTGCTTGCTTCCGGCTCCGAGGACGAGGCGCGGGAATGGTTCGTCAAGGCCGCTGCCGCGGATGCCGAAGGTCAGACGGACGCTGCTGACCGGATCGACGAACTGGATGGCGTGGTGTTGACGGACCTGCTCGACGAGGTTCCGGACGAGGACGACGAAGCCGGAACTGCGGCAGCCTCCGACGACGACTGACGTCGACCGGCACGCCCACTTGTCCACACCTGTCTGCCGAGCGGACCCCCGTCCACAGGCCATGCGGAAACATGACCGGGTGCGACCCGGATCATCGATCCTGGGTTGCGAACACACGTTCGCAACCCAGGAGACCGCATGTCGACGAAAACGAAGACCCGAGGCCATGGCGCCCGAGCAGGTCGGAGCACGGATCCGAGAACCCTCGCGCGCAACGAGGTGCATCTGGTGGGGCGGCTCAGCGCGCCACCGGCGGTGAAGTACCTGCCGAGCGGCGCAGAGGTCGTGCAACTCCGGCTGGTCGTCGATCGGCCGGCCGGCTCGATTCGCCGGACGACCACCGACGGGACTCGCCCGGTCACCGTCGACACGATCGACGTCGCGTGCTGGAAGGCAGACCTGCGGCGTCGCGCCATGTCGTGGACGGGCACCGAGACGGTCGAGGTCACCGGAGCGCTGCGCCGGCGCTTCTGGCGCGGCGCGCACGGTGTTGCCAGCCGCTACGAGGTCGAGGCGGACCAAGCGCGCGCTGTGAAGTAGCGCAAGTGGTGGCGGGCGATCGGGCCACGCCGTCAGGAGGCCGATGCGACGAGGTGACACGCGACTCGGCAAGATGGCTCTCGTGTCCGACAATGCAGCAGGCCGTTCGCCGGGTGGGAAGAGCGCACCGTTGGAGGTGAGCGGCGACGGCGCCCGGCGGGACGCACCGCCGACGCTCGCCGAACGCTTCCCCGGCCTGGTGTGCGACCTCGACGGCGTCGTCTACCGCGGAGCGCAGGCAGTGCCGCACGCCGTCGACTCGCTGACGGCTGTCTCGCGGTCGGGGGGACGGATCGTCTACGCGACCAACAATGCGTCACGTCCCCCCGCAGTGGTGGCCGAGTCGCTTCGCCACCTCGGTCTCACCGTCGGCGTCGACGACGTCCTCACCAGTTCGATCGCCGGGGCGCGGCATCTTGCCGAGGATCTGCGGCCCGGCGCGCAGGTGCTCGCCATCGGCGGACCGGGCGTCGCGGAAGCCTTGCAGGACGCAGGATTTCGCCCGGTGAGCCCCGACGCGGCACCGGAGGTACACGTCGATGCGGTGCTGCAGGGTTACGGGTCGGGGGTGACCGCGGCGCAACTGGGTGAGGCGGCTTACGCGATCCAGGGCGGCGCCCGCTGGGTGGCGACCAACGACGACCTCACGCTGCCGACCGATCGGGGGGTGGCTCCGGGGAACGGTTCGCTCGTCGCTGCGGTGCGGCTCGCAGTCGAGGTGGACCCGGTGGTGGTCGGCAAACCGGGCGCACTGCTCTACGAGCTCGCGGCGCAGGCGTTGGGCACCGACGTCGAGCACACCCTGGGGGTGGGTGACCGACTCGAGACGGACGTCGCCGGTGCGCACGCCGCCGGCCTGAGTGCTCTGCACGTTCTCACCGGGGTGCACGGACCCGCCGACCTCGTCCGCGCACGACCGGACCTGCGGCCACGGTTCGTGGCCGAGGACCTGCGTGCGCTCGGCGAGGCATATCAGGAGCCACAACGGGTCCTCGACGGCCGGTGGACCCTCGCCGATGCGTCTGCCGCCGCGTCCGGCGGTGGGGAGACGTTCCGGATCGAGTTCACCGCAGAGAACGGTGTGCCGAGCTGGATCGTCCGGCTCCGGCTGGCGTTGGCGCTGCTGTGGGAGTCACTCGACGCCGGTGCGCTGACCCCGGACCAGGCCGTCGCCGCGTTGCCGGTCCGCGGCTGACCCGCTCGCGGCGAAGACAGTGTCGGGCCCGCCGGCCCGTCTAGCCTGGCAGAAGCGTCGAGTGGCCCCTCGGGCGATACCGCGGGCTTCGACACCGTGGTTGACCGGACGACATACAGGGAGATGCGGACATGGCGATCAACAGCGTTCGAACGGCACTGCAACTCTTGAGTGGTGCCGGAGAACTCACGCGGGCTCGCGCGATGGAGGCCGCGGCGACCCTGCTGGAGCTTCCCGGTGTCGGAGACACGTCGACGCGCGTGACTCAGCTGGCGGAGGAACTCCTCCAGGCGGCGACGGGGAACCAGCAGTTGGTCCACGACCTGGTGCGCACCGAGTTCGAGCGGCAGCTGACGCGTCTGGGGCTGGTGCGAGGCAGCGACCTGGAGTCCGCGCAGCGCCGCATCGAAGCGCTGGAGGCCGAGGTGGCGTCACTGCGCGCCGACCGGTCCCCGGTCGCTGCCTCGCCCACCTCCGCCACTCCCGCGACGACGTCGCGGCGACGCCCGGCCCGCTCGGCCGTTCGCAGCTCAGCAGCAGAGAAGGTGTCCGCGGGCGCAGCATCCGGCGCCGCGCCCGCGGCGCAGAAGAACGTCGCGCGCAAACCCGCGGCCACGAAGTCCGCAGCCACGAAGTCCGGGGCGAAGAAGACCGCGGCCAAGGCGGCGGCGACCCGGAAGAGCACGACGGCCAAGAGGTCCGTGCAGCGTGGTGGTGGCAAGTGACGGTGGCCGACCGCAGTCATAATGGGCCGGTGACCGACGAGGAGCAGGCCCAGGAGCCGACGATCGCGACGACCGCTGCGCGATTCCCGCCGACGGGAGATGCCCGGGTCGACGAGGTGATCGCGCAGCTGCCCGATCCCCGGGCGCATCACGGTGGATCGGCCGCCGCTCCCGACGCGCCGATCGAGCGGGAGAGCGCCGCCGGCCAGGACGAGCCGGCCCTCGGCGGCGGGCTGCCCGACCCCGGCCCGTTGGACGAACACCTCGCGGCAGCCACGGCGGTGCATCGCGGGCTCCAGCAACGGCTCTCCGACCTGTCCGGCTGACCGGTGCGCGCAGACGCAGCGCTGGTGGAGCGGGGGCTGGCCCGGTCACGTGCGGTCGCCAAGGAGCTCATCGATGCGGGCCAGGTGATGGCCGCGGGCAACCGCGTGACCAAGGCTTCGACCCCGGTCGACCCCGCCGATCTCACCGTCAGCGGCGAGATCGACGCGTGGGTGGGTCGGGCGGCATACAAACTGCTCGGGGCGCTGGAAGCCTTCCCGGTCGACCCGTCGGGCCGGCGCTGCCTCGACATCGGCGCGTCCACCGGCGGCTTCACACAGGTGCTCCTCGGGCGCGGCGCCCGGCAGGTCGTGGCGCTCGACGTCGGCCACGGCCAGCTGGCGGAGGCGGTGCGCACCGACCCGCGTGTCGTCGAACGCTCGGGCACGAACGTGCGCGACGTGGGACCGGATCTCCTCGGTGGACCGTTCGAGCTGGTCGTGGCCGACCTGAGCTTCATCTCGCTGCGTCTCGTGCTGGACACCATGGCTCGGCTCACCGCTCCGGCCGGCGATCTGATCACCTTGGTCAAGCCCCAGTTCGAGGTGGGCAGGGACCGCCTCGCGCGCACCGGGGTCGTGACCTCACCGCACGAGCGGCAGCGCGTGCTGCGCGATGTGCTCGGCGCGGTCGCGGCGGCCGGCCTGACCGTGCACGGTCTCACGGCGAGCCCGATCGAAGGTGGAACCGGCAATCGCGAATACCTGCTGTGGGCCCGGCACGAGGGGAGGGGCAGTATGTCGGACATGGAGGTGCGGACCGTGCTCGAGCGGCTGCTGGCGCAGGAGAAGGGAATCGGACGGGTATGACCAGACATGTCCTGCTCGTCGGACACCCCGGTCGACCGCAGGCCCTCGACGTCGCGGCGGAGCTGGTGCACGGCCTCACCGCGAACGGCATCGAAGTGGTCGGGCAGACCGACGAACTCGGTGCTTTCGGGGTACTCGGCGAAGCGGGTGTCACCGGACTCGACAAGCCCCGGCCCGATGGCGCGGAGCTGGCAGTCGTGCTCGGCGGCGACGGGACCCTGCTGCGCGGCGCCGAGATCGTCCGCGAGAGCGGTGTCCCCCTACTGGGCATCAACCTCGGCCACGTCGGCTTCCTCGCCGAGGCCGAGCGGGACGACATACACCACACCGTGCGCAAGATCGTCGACCGTGGCTGGACCGTCGAGGAACGCGAGACGCTCGAGGTCGAGGCATCGCTCGCCGGCGAGTCGTTGTGGACCAACTGGGCGCTCAACGAGGCCTCCGTCGAGAAGGCGGCACGTGAGCGGATGCTCGAGGTGACGCTGGAGATCGACGGCCGCCCGCTGTCGACCTGGGGGTGCGACGGGGTCGTGATGTCCACGCCGACGGGCTCCACGGCATACGCGTTCTCCGCCGGTGGCCCCATCGTCTGGCCCGGGGTCGCCGCGATCCTGGTCGTCCCCATTTCCGCCCACGCACTCTTCGCCCGTCCGCTCGTGCTCAGCCACGACGTGCACATCGCCATCGACCTCCGGGACACCACGGATGCGCAGGCGGTGCTGTGGTGTGACGGTCGCCGCTCGTTCGACCTCCCGTGCGGTGCACGCATCGAGGTCCGGCGCAGCGACCAGCCGGTGCGGTTGGCGCGCCTCACCGATGCACCGTTCACCGATCGGCTGGTCGCCAAGTTCGACCTGTCGGTGTCGGGTTGGCGTGGCGCCCGGCGCGGCCAGCGGTGAACATCGCGAGGTGACTAGGCTGCGGGGCGTGTTGCGCGAACTGCGGATCCAGGGCCTGGGCGTCATCGACGACGCCCTGCTCGAGTTGTCGCCCGGCCTCAACGTCGTCACCGGCGAGACCGGGGCCGGCAAGACGATGGTCGTGCAGGGCCTGGGGCTGCTGCTCGGTGGGCGCAGCGACGCGGGGCTGGTGCGCGGCGGCGCCGACAAGGCGTATGTCGAAGGCATCGTCGAGTTGCCGGCGGACCATGCCGCCGTCACGCGTGCCCAGGAGGCCGGAGCCGACGTCGACGACGAGCTGATCCTCGCCAGGACCGTCTCCGGCCACGGCCGGTCCCGGGCGCACGTCGGCGGCCGCAGCGCGCCGGTGGGGGTGCTGTCCGAGCTGGGGGAGCTGCTGGTCGCGGTCCACGGCCAGGCGGACCAGTGGCGGCTGCAACGACCCGAACAGCACCGGGTGATGCTCGACGACTTCGGCGGGCAACCTGTCGCGAAGGCGCTCACGGCCTACCGGGCGCTGCACCAGCAGTGGCACGCGACCCGCGAGGAACTGCACGACCTGACCACCCGGGCACGGGACCGGGCACAGCGGCTGGACCTGTTGACCGCGGCGCTGGAGGACATCGAGCGCGTCGCCCCCGTGCCGGGGGAGGATCTCGAGCTGGCCGCGGAGTCGGACCGGCTGACCCACGCGGACGCCCTGCGCGACGGCGCCGGCACCGCACACGATGCACTGGCCGGCAGCGAGGCCGCCGACGACGCACCCCACGTCATCGCGCTCGTCGCCCGGGCACGGCAGGCGCTGGCCGGCTCCGTGGACCACGACGCAGCGCTCGCCGGGTTCGACGACAGGTTGCGCGAACTCGGTGTGCTGGCCGCGGACCTCGCGGGAGACCTCGCGTCATACCTGGCGGATCTCGAGGTGGACCCCGCCCGGCTGGAACAGGTACAGCTGCGGCGCGCCGAGCTGACCGCCCTGCTGCGCAAGTACGGCGAGAGCATCGACGAGGTCCTGGTCTGGAGCAAGAGCGCCGCGGCGGAGGCGGCGGAGCTCGCCGGCACCGACGACCGGATCGAGACCCTGCATGCCGCGCTCGCGGAGCTGGAGCCCAGGCTCGACAAGGCGGCGTCCGAGCTGACCAAGGCCCGCACCAGGGCGGCCCGGAAACTGGAGAAGGCCGTCACCGCCGAGCTCGCGCATCTCGCCATGGGGTCGGCGAAGCTGACCGTCCAGGTGGCCACCGATCCGCAGCACCGCGGACCGCACGGCGCCGATGACGTGGAGATCCTGCTGGCCGCCAACGCCGGGTCCGCGCCGCGCAGCGTCGCCAAGGCGGCGTCGGGCGGTGAGCTGTCGCGGGTGATGCTCGCCCTCGAGGTGGTCACCGCCAGTGGCACGGTCCCGACCTTCGTGTTCGACGAGGTCGACGCCGGGGTCGGCGGTGCAGCCGCACTCGACATCGGGGCGCGACTGGCCAGACTGGCGAAAGGCGCCCAGGTCATCGTCGTGACCCACCTGGCACAGGTGGCGGCATACGCCGACCGGCACCTGGTGGTGCGCAAGTCCAGCGACGACCACGTGACCGCCAGCGACGTGACCGTCGTCGACGGTGCCGACCGGCTCGCCGAACTCGCCCGGATGCTCGGCGGGGTCAGCGACAGTGCGTCCGCACGCGAACACGCCCAGGAACTGCTGGACGGTGCGAGCGGCAGCCGCGACTGAGCGTCCGGACCGGCGCAACACGCCGCGATCGATCCTGGTCTCGCGCGAGACACGAGTCAGGACAACGGTTTTCGACGAGCTCGCACAGATATGAGCGCGCGGCCGTCGGTGGTGACGGCCGAACCCTTTTCATGACGTAGACTGGGAGCCCGTGGTGGAGCAGACGAAACACATCTTCGTGACCGGAGGCGTTGCCTCTTCGCTCGGCAAGGGGCTCACCGCCTCCAGCCTCGGACACCTACTCCGCGCTCGCGGGTTACGGGTGACGATGCAGAAGCTCGACCCGTACATCAACGTCGACCCGGGCACCATGAACCCGTTCCAGCACGGCGAGGTGTTCGTCACCGAGGACGGCGCCGAGACCGATCTGGACATCGGCCACTACGAGCGGTTCCTCGACGTCAACCTGGCAGGGGACGCCAACGTCACGACCGGCAAGGTCTACAGCCAGGTCATCGCCAAGGAACGACGCGGCGAATACCTCGGCGACACCGTGCAGGTCATCCCGCACATCACCAACGAGATCAAGGCGCAGATGCGCGCCCAGGCGGCCGCGGACGTCGACGTGATCATCACCGAGATCGGCGGCACCGTCGGCGACATCGAGTCGTTGCCGTTCCTGGAGGCGGCCCGGCAGGTGCGCCAGGACGTCGGCCGGGACAACGTCTTCTTCCTGCACGTCTCGCTGGTGCCCTACCTGGCCCCGAGCGGTGAGTTGAAGACCAAGCCGACCCAGCACTCGGTGGCGGCGCTCCGGCAGGTCGGTATCCAGCCCGATGCCCTTGTGCTCCGGGCGGATCGGGACCTGCCGGACGGGATCAAGGACAAGATCGCGCGGATGTGCGACGTCGATCTCGAGGCCGTGGCCGCGTGCGTCGACGCCCCGAGCATCTACGACATCCCGAAGGTGCTGCACACCGAGGGGATCGACGCCTACGTCGTACGCCGGCTCGGCGTGCCGTTCCGGGACGTCGACTGGCACGACTGGGATCTGCTGCTGGAGCGGGTGCACCAGCCGGAACACCGGGTCGAGGTCGCGCTGGTCGGCAAGTACATCGATCTGCCGGACGCCTACCTGTCGGTCACCGAAGCCCTGCGCTCGGGTGGTTTCCACCACGACGCGAAAGTCGTCATCCGATGGGTCAAGAGCGACGACTGCACCACACCCGCCGGGGCCGCCAAGGTGCTCGGCGGAGTGGACGCGGTGCTCGTGCCCGGTGGCTTCGGCGTCCGCGGCATCGAGGGCAAGCTGGGGGCGCTGCGCTGGGCGCGCGAACACCAGGTGCCGACACTCGGCATCTGCCTCGGCCTGCAGTGCATGGTGATCGAGTACGCCCGCAACGTCGCCGGGATCGCCGGGGCGTCCTCCACCGAGTTCGACCCGGAGACCCCCGCGCCGGTCATCGCGACGATGGAGGAGCAGAAGGCGTTCGTCGAGGGTGCCGGGGACCTGGGCGGGACCATGCGGCTGGGCGCCTACCCGGCGCAGCTGGTCGCCGACAGCGTGGTCGCCGAGGCGTATGGCGCCACCAGCGTCTCCGAGCGTCACCGGCACCGTTACGAGGTCAACAACGCCTACCGCGGGGAGCTGGAACAGGCCGGACTGGTCTTCAGCGGTCTGTCGCCCGACCGGGAGCTGGTCGAGTTCGTCGAGATCCCGAAGGATGCTCACCCCTACTACGTCTCGACCCAGGCCCACCCGGAGTTCCTGTCCCGGCCCAACCGGGCACATCCGCTCTTCGCCGGGTTGGTCGGCGCGGCGATCGACCAGCAGCGTGCGGCCAGGCTTGTAGAGGTCGAGCGCCCGAAGGCGGCCGATCCGGTTGCGGTTCAGTGATTTTCGCGAAAGGGCAGCATGAGCTCCGGGCATGATCGGTTGTCGACCCCGCTGACCGACCGGGTCGAGCCGCAAGAGGTGACATCCTCCGAGCTGGTCTACCACGGCCGGGTCTGGGACGTGATGTCGGAGAGAGTGCACCTCGGCGCGGGCGGCGAGGTCACGCGCGACTTCGTGCGTCATACCGGGGCCGTCGCGGTGGTGGCGCTGCGTGGTGATCCGGGCGCGGAGGAACTGCTGTTCATCCAGCAGTACCGCCACCCGGTGGGCACCTTCGACTGGGAGGTTCCGGCAGGACTGCTCGACAAGCCGGGTGAGGACCCGCGCGATGCCGCGGCACGTGAGCTGCGTGAGGAGGCGGACCTGGACGCGCGCACGTGGCACGTGCTGGTCGACCTGTTCACCTCTCCGGGTGCCTTGTCGGAGAACCTGCGTGTCTTCCTCGCCCGTGACGTGCACCCGGCCGTCGCCGAAGGTTTCGTGCGGGAGGGCGAAGAGCTCGGTATGCCGACCGGCTGGGTGTCACTGCCGGCTGCCATCGAGGCGATCATGGCCGGACGGGTGCACAACGGCATCGCCGTCTCCGCGGTGCTCGCCACCGAGATCGCGCGTCAGGGCGACTGGGCGGCACTGCGTCCGGCGGACGCTCCGTGGCCGGCGCATCCGGCATACCGATGAGCGTCGCCAGGCAGCCGTCGCGGCGCAGCGCGGTCGAGCCGTTCCACGTCATGGAGGTCGTGCGCGCGGCGGCGGCGCGACAGCGCAGCCACGGCGACATGATCCTGCTGTGCGTCGGTCAACCGTCGACACCCGCGCCGCGGCCGGTGCTGGACGCGGTGCATTCGGTGCTGGAGACCGACGCGCTCGGTTACACCGAGGGCGACGGCATCCCTGCGCTGCGGGAAGCGATCGCCGCACACTACGCGCGCGTCTACGACGTGCCGGTCGGTGTCGAGGAGGTCCTGGTCAGCACCGGATCGTCCGGTGGCTTCAGCACGCTCCTGCTGGCGGCCTTCGACACCGCTGACCGGGTTGCGATGGCTCGGCCGGGCTACCCGGCATACCGGAACACGTTGCGTGCGTTGGGACTTCAACCGGTAGAGATCGACGTGGACGCCGATACGCGCTTCCAGCTGACGGTCGACCAGCTCGACCGCGAGCACGCGGTGGCGCCGCTGGCCGGCGTGATCGTCGCCAGCCCCGCAAACCCGACGGGCACCATCATCGGTGCCGAGGAACTCGCCGACATCGCCGCGTGGTGCGGGACCCACGGCGTCCTGCTGCTCTCGGACGAGATCTACCACGGCATCTCGTACGGCGCGTCGGCGCAGACCGCACGTGTGTTCTCGACCGAGGCAGTGGTGCTCGGTTCGTTGAGCAAGTTCTGGTCGATGACCGGCTGGCGGGTCGGCTGGAACCTCCTGCCGCCGGCGTTGCGCCGACCGGTGGACGTGCTGCAGAGCAACCTGGCGATCTGTGCCCCGGCGGTGTCGCAACACGCTGCGGTTGCGGCGTTCTCGCCGGAAGCGACCGCCGAGCTACAGCGGCACGTGGAACGGTATGCCGTCAACCGCGACCTGCTGCTGCGCCGGCTGCCCGAGCTCGGCATACATTCCTTCGCGCCACCGGACGGGGCGTTCTACGCCTACTGCGACGTGTCGCACCTGACCGACGACAGCACCCGCTGGTGCGCGGAGGTGCTCGACCGGACCGGGGTCGCGATCGCGCCGGGCATCGACTTCGACCCGGTGCACGGCAACCGGTTCGTCCGGCTGAGCTTCTGCGGGGCAACGGACGCGCTCGACGAGGCGCTCGACCGCCTCGTCGCGATCATCTGACGGCGGCGGCGGGGCAGCAGCAGCAGCGGCGGCGACAGCGGCCGCGGCCACGGCGACAGCGGCAGCGGCCACGGCGACAGCGGCAGCGGCCACGGCGACAGCGGCAGCGGCGACAAGGCCTGACCGCGCGCCCCGGCTCCCCCCACCGAGCTTGCCGGGCCGCTTCGCTTGGCCCACCGTGGGTGGGGAAGATTTCTGGTGGTGGTGGCTGGCTGTTCGTGGGCTGTTGGCGGGACACTGGTGGAGTGTGTTGCGGTTAGACGCCGTTCCTCTCTAGCGCCATGGTGAGCCTGGCACCGAGCATGGTGGCGGAGGGCTCCACGGGAACCGTGGATTGTTGCTACGAGCACGCGTTACAGACTTCATTTCTTTCCTGCCCTCCCCGCAACACGCACCCGACCCCGGTCCTGGGGCCGGGCCGGCGGCGGTCTGAAGGAGGCCGTGATGGAAGTAGTACACGCCCGGTGTGCCGGGATCGATATCGCAAAAAAGGGCGCGAAAGTCTGTGTCCGGGTACAAGGCACTCGCCGCCGCAAGACCGGGTATGAGGTCACGGACTGGGGTTCGATGACTGATGACATCCTCGGGTTACGCCAGTACTTGATCGATCAGCAGGTGACCGGGGTGTTGATGGAATCGACCAGTGACTACTGGAAACCGTTCTACTACCTGCTCGAGGACGCCGGGTTCGAACTGATCTTGGCCAATGCCCGGCACGTGAAGAACATCCCCGGCCGCAAGAGCGACGTCAATGACGCGACCTGGCTGTCGGACTTGTGCGCACACCGGCTGGTGCGATCCAGCTTCGTGCCGCCGGCACCGATCCGGGCGTTGCGGGATCTGACCCGTTCCCGGGAGGTGATCACCCACGAACGGACCCGCAAGATCGCCCGGCTGGAAAAGCAGTTGGAGGACGCCGGGATCAAACTGTCCTCGGTGGCCTCCAACCTGAGCGGGGTGTCCTGTCACGACATGCTGACCGCGATGGTCGCCGGGCAACGCGACCCGATCGCCCTGTCGGAGTTGGCCCGCGGCAGCATGCGCAACAAGCGCCCGGACCTGCAACGAGCCCTGACCGGCCGGTTCACTGAGCATCACGCGTTCTTGGTGCGGATGTCCCTGGAACGCATCGCCCAGGACGACGCAGCGATCGCCGCGTTGACCCAGCGGATCGAGGCACAGATCGAACCCTTTCGCTCCTTCCGGGACTTGATCTGCGCGATCCCGGGAATCAGTACCACCGTCGCGGACGTGATCATCGCCGAGACCGGCGCGGACATGAGCGTGTTTCCCACCGCCGGGCACCTGGCCGCGTGGGCCGGGGTCGCGCCCGGGCAAAACGAGTCCGCCGGACGCACGGGATCGACCACGGCCCGTCCCGGGGACTCCCACCTCAAAGGCGCCCTGGGCATCGCGGCCATGTCGGTTTCCCGCACCAGAAACACGCGCCTGGGCGCCCGGTATCACCGCATCGCTGCCCGCCGCGGCAAACTCAAAGCCATCGTCGCGATCGAACGCACCCTGCTGTCCATCGTTTGGGCCATGGGCCACACCGGCCAGCCCTACCAGGAACCCGGCGCTGACTACTACACCCGGCTACGCCCGGACCGCACGAAAACACGTGCCCTGAAAATGCTCCGCGACCTCGGCTACACCGTCACCCTCACACCCGCAGCCTGACAACCCAGGACACAACGCCACGCACCTATCTTCGTTACAGAGGCTCACAAACGCACCGAGAGGCCCACACGAGCGGGTCTTCGAGCGTGCGCTGGCGCCGGTTTTCGTGTCCGCTCAGTGCGTTTGTGAGCCTGTCGGTGAGAATGGCGGGTATGCCGAAGAGCTTCGCGACGAGTGCGCCGGGCAGGGTCGTGCTGCTCAACGGACCCTCCAGCGCGGGCAAGTCCTCGCTGGCCCGGGCGTTCCTCGCGCGGCAGTCGACACCGTGGCACTACCTGCCGGTCGACCTGGTCCACTCGATCCGGTCGCGTCCCGCGGCAATGGCGGATCTACCGACCGACGGGACGCGGTGGCAGGAGAGCTTCCGGCGCAGCCGTGCCGGCTATCACCGGATGCTCGCGGGCTTGGCGCAGGCGGGCAACGACGTCGTCGGTGACCACGTCTTGAGCGAGCCGTGGCGGATCGCGGATCTGCTGCTGGCGCTGGACGGCATACCGACCTTGCTCGTGCACGTGACGGCTTCGCGCGCCGAGTTGGAACGTCGGGAGCGGGAGCGTGGTGACCGCGTACCGGGCACTGCGCTCGCACAGGTGGGCCTGGTGTTCGGCCACGGCGACCAGGATCTGGAAGTCGACACGACCGAGCTGAGCAGCGAGGATGCGGCGCAGGAGGTCGACGCTGTGGTGCAATCGTGGCCGCAGTGCACGGCAGTCGATCGCCTGCGAAGGAGGGGCCATGGCGGAGGGTGACCACATCCGGGTCAAGTCGATGATCATCCTGCCCAGCGCGGATGCGACGGCGCACGCCGTTGCCCGGCTCCGCCCGACGGCCGAGAACCCGCACGGTTACGACCGGTTGATCGGCGGGCACATCGAACCGGGGGAGACGGCGCGGGACGCGCTGGACCGGGAGGTCTTCGAGGAGCTCGGCGCGCCCCTGGCCGACGCGGAGCTGCTCGACGTGCTGGAGAACATCTTCCGGATCAACGGTCGCCTCGGACACGAGGTGGTCTTCGTGTATGGCGGGCAGCTGCCCGATCCCGGCATCATCCCGCCCGGCGGCAAGGTGTTCGCGGACGACGGCGACCCGATGCCGGTCTGGTGGCGTCCTGTCGACGACGCGGCGGAGTCCCATCCGCTCTATCCGCCCGGTGCCTCCGAACTGGCGAAGTCCGTCACCGACAGGCTCAAAAAGTAGTCCACCGGCTCAGTACCGCGATGGAATATCGGTGGAGTTGCTGAGCCGATCGGTATTTTCTGAGCCTGTCGGTGGTCGGGCCGGGGCGGACGGGGGGTTGCCGACGTCGTTGTGTGACGGACCGGCGGACCGGCGGACCGGCGGACCGTCAGGAGATGCCGAGGAACTCGCGGATGGCGGGCAGCTCCCGCTGCGCCTGCTCGTAGCCTGCGCGATAGCTCGCCTCGAGCACCGGGAGACGACGCTCACCGTTGCCGACCGGCTCGATCTCTGGCACGAAAACGTAGGCTCTACCGGCCTTTTCGAGCTCGAACAACTCTTCGCGCGTCCGGTTGTAGCGTGCCGCCCGGGTCCGCAGCGCTTCGGCAACCGCAGGGTACTTCCGGTAGTACGTCTTGAAGAACAGGTCCTTGCCCTCGGGCTCCTTGACGTAGGACCGCGGCTGGGTCAGCACCACGAAGAACTTGTCGTACCCGTCGGCCTGCGCCGCGTCCAGGGCGATGCCACCGGAAGTGCCGAGCGCGCCGTCGACATACACGTGCCCGTCCAGGTGGACCGGGGGCATCAGCACCGGCATCGAGGCCGAGGCCTGCACGCGCGCCAGCAGATCCGGCAGCGTCTTCATCTCGTCCCGGCCCCAGTAGACGGTCTCACCGGTGCCCGCGTCGAAGGCGCCGATCCGCCATTGATCTGAAGAGTCCTCGTAGGTCTGCCAGTCGAACGGCAGCACGTTGTCGGGCAGGCCGGACTCCTGGTAGATGAACTGCGAGTTGAAGATGCCCTTGCCGCGCACGAAGGTGCGCCAGCCGCCGAAGTTCGGCTCCTGCGCGAACGTCGTGAACGACGCGTGCGCCCGCCACGCATCACGGGTGAAGTAGTTCGAGGCGTTGGTCGCGCCGGCCGAGATGCCGACCATCCAGGTCATCCGGATGCGTGCCTCGATGAGGGCCACGACCAGACCCGCGGAATGGCTGCCGCGCATGGCACCGCCCTCGAAGACGAGGGCGGTGTCCGCGACGACGTGCTCAGTCGACACCGAAGTCGATCGCAGCGCGATCCAGTGCGTCGTCCTCGTCGCTGTCCACTGCCGGGTTCGCCGAAATCGCGGCGGCACCACCGGGTTTCAGCTCGCCGACCAGGTCTGTCTCGCGTTGCGGGAGAGCGCCGAGCCCGGCATACAGCTCCAGCTTGGAGCGGGTGTCGGCGATGTCCAGGTTGCGCATCGTCAGCTGGCCGATGCGGTCCGTCGGGCCGAACGCCGCGTCCTCGGTGCGCTCCATCGACAGCTTGTCGGGGTGGTAGCTGAACGCCTCACCGCGGGTGTCGATGATCGAGTAGTCCTCACCGCGCCGCAGCCGCAGCACCACCTCGCCGGTGACCGCCGACGCGACCCAGCGAAGCAGGCCCTCGCGGATCATCAGCGACTGCGGGTCGAACCAACGTCCTTCGTAGAGAAGGCGACCCAGTCGCCGGCCCTCGTTGTGGTACTGCGCGATGGTGTCCTCGTTGTGGATGGCGTTGACCAGCCGCTCGTATGCCGCGAACAGCAGCGCCATGCCCGGCGCCTCGTAGATGCCGCGCGACTTCGCCTCGATGATGCGGTTTTCGATCTGGTCCGACATCCCGAGGCCGTGTCGTCCGCCGACCTCGTTGGCAAGCTTGAACAGGTCGACCACGTCGTCGAACGTCTGCCCGTTGATCGAGACCGGGCGGCCGCGCTCGAATCGCACTGTGACGTCTTCAGTTTCGATGGCAACGTCGGGATCCCAGAAGCGCACGCCCATGATCGGCTCGACGATCTCCATGGAGGTGTCGAGCAGTTCGAGCTTCTTCGCCTCGTGCGTCGCGCCGAGGATGTTGGCGTCGGTCGAGTACGCCTTCTCGGTCGAGTCGCGGTAGGGCAGACCCTTGGCGACCAGCCACTCCGACATCTCGTGGCGCCCGCCGAGCTCGTCCACGAACTGCGCGTCCAGCCACGGCTTGTAGATCCGCAGGTCGGGGTTGGCCAGCAGACCGTAGCGGTAGAACCGCTCGATGTCGTTGCCCTTGAACGTCGATCCGTCACCCCAGATCGACACGTCGTCGTCGCGCATCGCACGCACGAGCAGCGTGCCGGTCACCGCGCGACCCAGCGGTGTGGTATTGAAGTAGACGCGGCCGCCGTTGCGGATGTGGAAGGCGCCGCAGGCGATCGCCGCCAGGCCTTCCTCGACCAGCTGTCGTTTGCAGTCGACCAGGCGCGACAGCTCGGCACCGTACTGCCCGGCGCGACCCGGGACGGAGTCGATGTCCGGCTCGTCGTACTGGCCCAGATCGGCGGTGTACGTGCACGGCACCGCGCCCTTGTCGCGCATCCAGGCCACGGCCACCGAGGTGTCCAGGCCACCGGAGAAGGCGATGCCGACGCGCTCGCCGACGGGGATGGAGTTCAACACTTTCGACACGGCACAGCAGCCTACGGCCCTCCTCGTGATCGCGGGCGGGCGGTCTACGGTGTGAACGGTGAGCACCGACGATCCCTGCCCCTGCGGCTCCGGCCGGGTGTATGACGACTGCTGCGGCCCGCTGCTCGCGACCGAGCGGCTGGCCGGCACCGCCGAGGAACTCATGCGGTCGCGGTACACCGCCTACTTCTACGGCAACCGGGAGCACCTGTGGCGCACCTGGCACCCGAGGACGCGTCCGCCGGAAGTCGCAGTCGAGCCGTCGATGACGTGGACCGGCCTGCGAATCCTGGACGTTCGCGACGGTCAGACCGACGACGACACCGGGGTCGTGGAGTTCGTCGCGTCATACGACGGGGGAGAGCTGCACGAGCGCAGCCGTTTCGCCAAGCGCGGCGGGCGCTGGTTCTACCTCGACGCGGACGACTGATCCGGGCGACTACTGCACCGGACGATCGGCGAGGTAGCGCACCAGCCCGGCGGCGTTGTCCAGCTGCGCAGCCTCCGCGGCCGGCATGAAGTCGACGCGGTCCCGGCGGAAGGCGACCGCTTCGTCGAGATGGGTGAGCGGCTCGGCGGCCTGCAGGAACGCGTCGAGCAGGTCGGTGGCGTCCAGCGAGTCGTCCTCGGCCCGGTAGGCCAGCGCATAACAGGCCAGGATCACCGCAGTGACGGCCACGTCGAGGCCCGGCGGGCCCCAGCAGGCGTTCTCCCAGTCGATCAGCTGGGGGCCACCGGCGGCCATCAGGACGTTGTTCGGGTGGAGGTCGAGGTGGATCAGCCGATCGTCCCCGTCACGTTCGGGCAACTCGCTGGCGCCCTCGGGCTTGCGCACGCCATGGGTCACCCGGTGCAGATCGGCGAGCATCCGCATCGCCTCGTCCATCGCCAGTCGCCCGGCAGTCATCTCGGCCAGCATGGTCGGGCCGTCGACACGCTCCAGCACGAGGTCCGGTCCGCGACTGGCCAGCACCCGGGGTGTGGGCACGCCGGCCTCCCACGCGATCCGCGTGGCGGTCGCGGCCGGACCCGCCGATCGCGACTCGTCCCGGTAACGTCGGAGCACGCGACCGCCGGCCAATTCGTAGACCGACGCGGTCGCGCCCGTCGCGAGCAGCGCTCCGGGGTGGTCGCAGGTGGTCACCTGCTCAGCCTAGGTGGCGGTCGTCCGCAGGGTATGCCGGACCGACCGGCACCCGGAGCATGAACTCCTCGCCGTACGACCGGAAGCCCGCCCGCCGCAGGATCGGCGCGGACGTGCCGACCCGTCCTCCGACGATCGCGACCTCGCAGCCGCGTTCCTGCGCCGCCCGCAGTCGTGCCTCCAGCACTGCGCGGTAGGCGCCGCGGCCCCGATCCCGGATCGTGCTCGCACCGCCCCAGAGCTTCGCGGCCCGGCCGTCGGCGACATACGTGGTGCCGCCCGTCGCAGCGGGACGTCCGTCCACGTGGGCCACGAAGGAGATGCCCGAGCCGGTCTCGACCGTTCGTCGGTGCGCGGCGATCTCGGCATCGGTCACCGGTGTGACGTCACGCTCGAACCCTTCGGCCGCCACCCGGGCGGACGCCTCGCAGCCCGCGCGGTCCAGCGGAACCTCGACGGTGACGTCCGCCGGCACCGCGAGGTCGGTGCGGTCGTTCAGGTCCAGGGCGAGGATCGCCAGCCGCTCCACTTCCTCACCACCGTGAGCGAGCAGCACGTCGATCAGCGATGCCGGCCGGATGTGCTCGTTGAGTCCGTTCCAGTAGGTCGCCGGGCGTCCCCAGGACCGGGCCAGCGAGGTGACTTCCGCGAAGAGGTCGGCGGCCGGGCGCGCCGAGTCGATCTCGTAAACGCCTGTGTCGTACTGGAATCCGTTGTCGTAGCGCACCACCGTGAAGCCATCGCGCACGACGTGCTCGCTGTCCGGCGGCACCCAGTAGCTGGTGGCGGCGATACGCATGATCTCGGCGGCATCCATTGCCCGTGAGGGTAGTGGCATGGCGGTGGGTCCGCCCGGCGGGCGGCTTATCCGTTTCGGGTGAGGGGACGCGACACCGTAGGATGGGCCTCGCTTGCGGTGGTGGAGTGACGACCCACCAGGCACACGACGGGTATGACGCACCAGGTGCGTCATACCCCGGATGCCGGCCGCGGGACGCGCGTGCGGCGTCACCGACGAGAGGCCGAGGTCTCCTCGGCGAAGGTGTGGTGGCACCGCGATCTGGCCCCCGCCCACACCTCCAGGGCTGCCTTCCCGACAGGTGGCCGATCGCGCGACCTTCGGGAACCGACCCGAAAGGAAACGCACATCATGCTTCGAACCCATGACGCCGGCACCCTGCGCGCCGCCGACGCCGGACAGACCGTGACGCTCACCGGCTGGGTGGCCCGGCGCCGGGACCACGGCGGGGTCGCCTTCCTCGACCTGCGCGACGCCAGCGGTGTGGTCCAGGTCGTCGCCCGTGACGAGGTGCTGACCGGCGCCGCACACGGACTGCGCAACGAGTACTGCATCGCGGTGACCGGCACGGTCACCCCGCGTGACGCCAAGGACGTCAACACAGACCTGCCCACCGGCGAGATCGATGTCGTCGCCGACACCATCGAGGTGCTCAGCGCGTCCGCGCCGCTGCCGTTCCAGATCGACGAGCGGATCAACGTCGGTGAGGAAGCCCGGCTGAAGTACCGCTACCTGGACCTGCGCCGTCCGGCGCAGGGTGGCGCGATCCGGTTGCGGTCCAAGGTGAACGCCGCCGCACGCGCCGTCCTGGCGCAGCGCGACTTCGTCGAGATCGAGACCCCGACGCTGACCCGCTCCACGCCGGAGGGCGCCCGCGACTTCCTGGTGCCTGCCCGGCTGCAGCCGGGCAGCTGGTACGCCCTGCCGCAGAGCCCGCAGCTGTTCAAACAGCTGCTCATGGTGGCCGGGATGGAGCGCTACTACCAGATCGCCCGGTGCTACCGCGACGAGGACTTCCGGGCCGACCGGCAGCCGGAGTTCACCCAGCTCGACATCGAGATGAGCTTCATCGAGCAGGCCGACATCATCGAGCTCGGTGAGGCGATCGCCAAGGCGCTGTGGGCGGTCATCGGGGTCGACATCCCGACGCCGTTCCCGCAGATGACGTATGCCGACGCGATGGCCAAGTACGGCTCCGACAAGCCGGACCTGCGCTTCGACCTCGAACTCGTCGAGTGCACAGAGCTTTTCAAGGACACGACGTTCCGGGTTTTCCAGGCCCCGTATGTCGGAGCGGTCGTCATGCCCGGCGGTGCGTCGCAGCCCCGCCGCCAGCTCGACGCCTGGCAGGAGTGGGCAAAACAGCGCGGCGCCAAGGGTCTCGCGTACATCCTGGTCAAGGAGGACGGGACGCTCAGCGGCCCGGTCGCCAAGAACCTCACCGAGGCCGAGCTCGCCGCACTGCCGGCGCACGTCGGCGCCAAGCCGGGCGACTGCATCTTCTTCGGGGCGGGCGACGCCAAGTCGTCGCGTGCCCTGCTCGGTGCCGCGCGGTTGGAGATCGGCCGCCGGTGCGAGCTCATCGACGAGTCCAAGTGGTCGTTCCTGTGGGTGCTGGACGCGCCGCTGTTCGAGCCGTCCGCGGACGCCGTCGCCTCCGGTGACGTGGCGGTCGGTGCCGGTGCGTGGACCGCGGTGCACCACGCGTTCACCATGCCGAAGAAGGAATACCTCGACACCTTCGACACCGACCCCGGCTCGGCGCTCGCGTACGCCTACGACATGGTGTGCAACGGCAACGAGATCGGCGGCGGCTCGATCCGTATTCACCGCAAGGACATTCAGGAGCGGGTGTTCAAGGTGATGGGCCTGTCGGAGGAGGAGGCGCAGGAGAAGTTCGGCTTCCTGCTGGACGCCTTCGCCTTCGGCGCACCGCCGCACGGCGGCATCGCGTTCGGCTGGGACCGTATCTGCGCGCTGCTCGCCGGCGCCGACTCGATCCGCGAGGTCATCGCGTTCCCGAAGTCCGGCGGCGGCTACGACCCGCTCACCGCGGCGCCGGCCCCGATCACCGCGGCCCAGCGCAAGGAGGCCGGCGTCGACGCGAAACCGGAGAAGAAGGGCACCCCAGAGAGCGCCCCGTCCGCGTAACCGACGACAGTAGCGACTTGGCGCGGTCTCGATACGGCCTCGCCTATCGGCTCGGCCTACTCGACCAGCGCGCGGAAGCGGGCCGACGCCAGCTGCCGGGAGTGCGCGACGAGCCGGCCGGTGGAGTCCCACACCTGGGCGTCCTCGTTGAGCAGGCCGCCGGCGACGTGCTCGGTGCGCAGCCGCAGCTGCAGCCAGCCCGGCGCGGGTTTGCCGCGGACGTATCCGGTGAACTCCACGGTCGGCACCCAGCCGACCGAGCCGAGGTCGAACGACACCGGCGGGAACGAGTCGAGCACGAGCAGCAGCCCGATGGCGTCGATCTCGGCGCCGTCGGCCAGCCGCAGCCAGCCGCGCATCTCGCCGTCGCCGCTGGGCTCACCCGTCGCCCAGCCGATCGTGGCCGGGTCCATCCGTGCGTCGAACCGCTTCAGGAAGCCGGACTGTGTCAGCGAGGACGGCGGCGCGCCACGCGCCGACACACACTTGTCCGGTGGTGGGATTTCAGGTGCTGCAACGGTTTTCAGGACCGGCTCGACATACCGGTCCAGATCACCGAGGGTCAGCAGCGCCCGGAGTCGCTCGACGGGTGCACCGTCGACCGGTTGGCTCACCGTCACCTGTGCGCTCGTCATCGACCGTCCGACACGCAGGATCTGCGGCTCGAGATCGACGCGACCGGGTGCGCCGGGGGACAGGAAGACGCCGGAGAAGCTGAGCGGGCCGACGTGACCGCCGGCCTGTTCACTGGACCGCGCGGTGGCGGTGGTGGCCAACGCCATCAGGAGGCCACCGTTGACGGCCTCGCCGATCGCCCAGTCGTTGCTGAGTTCGCCGGTCCATCCGGTGTCGGATGGTGCGAGTCGCAGCGCGTCGCCGAGTTCGCTCATGAAGACATGATGGCGGAACCCCTACCCGCCAGTATGAGCGGGTGTGAGGCGGCGGCTGGCCCACGCGCGTGCCACGGTGAATCCGAGCCGCTCGTACACGCCGCGCGCACGGTCGTTGTCGGCATACATCCCCAGCGTGCAGACGCCGTCGCTCGCGATCGCCCACCTGGTCAGGGCGGCGGTCAGCGCGAGACCGAGACCGCGGCCGCGCAGTTGCGGATCGACGACGATTCCCGCGAGGTGCGGTGCCCCACCCGGCGTTCGATGTATGGCGCCCGCGGCGACCAGCCGACCGCGCTCCCGCGCACCCAACCAGACCTCCGTGCGTCCGGTGCCCGGCTCGGACTCGGCGCTGGGGTTCCCGAGCTCGTTGAGCGCCGTGATGTCCGCGGCGTCGCGCAGGTCGTCCAACGGCACGAGCGCGTCCTCGGCCGCGAGCCGCGGCGGCGCCACGTCGGTCCACAGCCAATCCCAGTCGCCGCCGCCCGCGAACCGGTCGCCCAGCCGGTCGGCCAGCAAGGGCAGGTAGGGCCGTTCGAGAGACACCGCATTGACCTGCGGCGGCAACTGCTCCAGCACGGCGTCGAGCAGCGCCGGCAGGTCGTGCGCCGCGCCGAGCAGCGACACCCCGTGGATGTGCCGGGAGTGCGAGCGCCGCTGGAAGGCGACCGCGGCACCGTTCACCCACACCGTCGTGCGATGCGGCCGCGCGACGTCCCAGCGCAGGAACGGGTCGTCGGGGAAGAGCTCGTGCAGTGCGCTCCCGGGGAGGCGACGAATCGTGGTGTCCGGCACAAGCATTAGCGTGGCACGCGTGTCCGATGATCTGTTCAGCGCCACCAGCGACGACGGGCCCGCGGGCGAGACGGCGGCGCCGCTCGCCGTGCGCATGCGCCCGCGGTCGCTGGACGAGGTGCGCGGACAGCGCGAGGCGCTGAAACCCGGTAGTCCGCTGCGTCGCCTGATCGAGGGGGCGAAAGGCGCGGCCGGCCCGATCTCCGCGATCCTGTGGGGCCCGCCCGGGACGGGGAAGACGACCCTGGCGCACCTGGTCGCCAACGCCGCCGACCGGCGGTTCGTCGAGCTGTCCGCCATCAACGCCGGCGTCAAGGACGTGCGCGCCGTGATGGAGCAGGCGACCCGGGACCGCAGCCTCTACGGCCGGCAGACGGTGCTCTTCCTCGACGAGATCCACCGGTTCAGCAAGGCCCAGCAGGACGCGCTGCTCCCGGGCGTCGAGAACCGCCTGGTCGTGCTCGTCGCCGCGACCACCGAGAACCCCAGCTTCAGCGTGATCGCGCCGCTGCTCTCGCGCTCCATGCTGGTGCGGCTGGAGTCCCTCGACGACGACGACGTCAGCCGCCTGCTCGACGACGCCGTCGCCGAGGACCGTGGCCTGGCAGGGGAGTTCACCCTGACCGACGACGCCCGCGCACATCTGGTGCGGATGGCCGGCGGCGACGGCCGGCGCTCGCTGACCGCTCTGGAGGCGGCTGCCGGGGTTGCCCTGGATGCGGCCGGTTCCGACGCCCACCCGGTGCCCATCGAGCTCGCGCACGTCGAGCAGGCGATGGCGACCGCGGCCGTCCGCTACGACCGCGCGGGTGACCAGCACTACGACGTGGCCAGCGCGCTGATCAAGTCGATGCGCGGCAGCGACGTCGACGCCGCGCTGCATTACCTGGCACGGATGCTCGAGGCGGGGGAGGACCCGCGGTTCATTGCTCGGCGCATCGTGATCAGTGCCAGTGAGGACGTCGGTATGGCGGATCCGACGGCGCTGCAGACCGCCGTCGCGGCGATGCACGCGGTCGCGCAGATCGGTATGCCGGAGGCCCGGATCATCCTGGCGCAGGCGGTCGTGCACAACGCACTGGCGCCGAAGTCGAACGCGTCGTACAGCGGCATCAACGCGGCACTGGAGGACGTGCGCGCCGGACGCGGCGGCGCGGTGCCGCCGCACCTGCGTGGTTCGGGGTATGCCGGAGCGGCCGCCCTGGGCCACGGTGACGGCTACCGTTACAGCCATGACGAACCGGGCGGTGTCGGCCCGCAGCAGTACCTACCCGACGATCTGCTGGACGCGGACTACTACCACCCGACCGATCGCGGGTGGGAGCAGAATCTCGGCCCGCGCTGGAAGTCGCTGCGGGACGTCATACGCGGTTCGTGAGATTCCCTTCCGCCGTACGAAACCTAGTGGTAAACAAGTAACGATCTCGTTTCAGGAGTCGTAAATACCGCACGTACACGCGGTTTTCGTGACACCGTGCGGTGCATCGTCCCCCGTCGTTTCACCGAATCGGAGAGAACAAATGCGTAGGTCGAGCAAGATCGCGGCTGCTGTGGTGATGTTGGCGATGCCGCTCGCGGCGTGCAGCAGCAGCGGACCGAGCAGCAAGAACACCTCGGAGAAGACATCGTCGACGCCGAGGGCGAAGGTCACCGCCTCCGCGATGGACGCCTCCGTGCAGGGCCCGGCTCCGGCTGTCGCCGGGGCGAAGAAGGGTGGCACTCTCACGATCACCGACGCGGGTTCGCCCCCGACGTGGGACCCGGCGGGCGCCTACTACGAGTTCTCGATGGGCATCCTGTCCGGCCTCGTCACCCGCGGCCTGACCGGTTACCAGATCAACAGCAAGGGCGTCTCGACGCTCGTGCCCGACCTCGCCCAGGGTCTGGGCAAGGCGTCCTCGGACGGGCTGACCTGGACCTTCAAGATCAAGCCGGGGATGAAGTACAGCAACGGTGACACGGTCAAGGCCGCCGACTTCGTGTATGCCGTCGAGCGGTCCTTCGACCCGGATCTCGGCGGCAACGGACCGGTGCCCTACCTGAAGACGTACCTGAAGGGCGGCGACACCTACCAGGGCCCGTTCCAGGACGCGGGGAAGAAGTTCGCGGGTGTGACGTCGCAGGGCGACGACACCGTGATCTTCCACCTGGTCCGCAAGTGGCCGACGTTGCCCTACTACCTGGCCTTCCCGGCCGCCTCGCCCGTTCCGCAGTCGGCGGAGAAGAAGGGCGCCTACCAGAACAGCCCGCTGGCCACCGGCCCGTACATGTTCAAGACGTTCACCAAGGGTCAGCGCATCACCCTGGTGAAGAACCCGAACTGGGACGCCAAGTCCGACCCGGTGCGCCACCAGTACCCCGACGAGATCGACGTGCGTCTCGGTGTCACCGCGCTGACCCAGCAGCAGCAGATCTTCGCCAACTCCGGCACCGGTGCCACCTCGATCGACATCTCGGGTCTCGACGCGGGCGTGGAGAGCAAGGCCAAGTCGCAGTCGGACCAGGTGGTCTTCGGCCAGTCGCCGTGTGAGTCCTACCTGCCGCTGAACTCGCAGAAGATCCCGCTCGCGGTCCGCAAGGCGCTCGCGATCGCCTACCCGTACGACCAGACCCGCAAGGCCGGCGGCGACAGCACCCTCACCTTCGACCCGGCGACCACCTACGCGCCCCCGCAGGTTCCCGGGATGAAGCAGTACCCGCCGGTCAACGGCCTGACCGGGACCGGCCCGGGCAACCCGGCGAAGGCCAAGGCGATGCTGCAGAAGGCGAACAAGGTCGGGTTCGAGCTCTCGTACTACTACGTGAGCGACAAGCCCGAGTCGGTGTCGGCCAACAACGCGCTCAAGTCGGCGCTGCAGAAGGCCGGCTTCAAGGTCAAGGATGTGCCGGTCAGCACGGCCGAGGCCTCGGAGAAGGAGACCGACGAGAACGCACCGGAGAACCTCGGGCAGGGGATCAGCTCCTGGTGCTACGACTGGCCGTCGGGTGACTCGATCTACCCGCAGCTGTTCAGCTCGACCACCGCCAAGGACGGCCGGTCCGTCGCCAACCTACAGACCGCCGCCATCGACAAGGAGCTGAACGACATCAGCTCGATGGATCCGACCGCGGCGGCCCCCAAGTGGCTCGCGTTCGACAAGAAGATGACCAAGCAGGTCATGGGCATCCCGCTGTCGTACTCCAAGAGCAGTTACGTGTTCGGCAACAAGGTGCACAACATCGCGAACGACCCGAACAAGGGCCTGCCGGACTTCGCCCAGATCTGGGTCGGTTGACAGTTCCGCGCCCAATGTAACGATTGGGTGACCATCATGTGGACACGGCCCGACGCCCCGTCTGCTGTGGCATCGTTGATGCGTCACGGCGGGCGGGGCGCGGCCGATTGACCACCACGAGTCGGCATCGCGAACGATGGCCGACGTCCCACGAGCTCGTATGGAGGATCGATGACCGCTGGGCCAGGCGGAGGCGGAGGCGACGTCAACGAGGCGTTGGCCGAGATCGGCCGGGTGCACGACACCGACGGCGCGACAGCCGTTCTCGGTAAGCCGGACCTGGAGGGGCAGCAGCCGCAGCAGAGCAAGTCGCCGTCCCGGATCGCACTGGCGCGGCTGCGCAAGGATCGGGTGGCGATGACCTGCGCGGTCGTCATCGCGCTGTTCCTGCTGATGGGTATCTTCGCGCCGTTGTTGGCCGCCCTCGAGGGGCAGTCGGCGACGACCCCGCACTTCGAGCTGATCGGCGACGACAACCTGCCGACCTTCTACACCAACGGTTCACACTGGCTGGGCATCACCTCGAACAATGGTTACGACGTGTTCGCGCGGTTCGTCTACGGCATCCGGCCGTCGTTCCTGATCGCCCTGACGGTGACCATCTGCACCACGATCATCGGTGTCGTGGCCGGCCTGGTCGCCGGCTTCTTCGGCGGCTGGATCGACCGGGTGATCGGCTGGCTGGTCGACTTCACGCTGTCGCTGCCGTTCCTGCTCTTCGCGATCGCGCTGGTGCCGATCCTCTCGGCCTACCTGATCCCCGGCGGTCAGGCGACGTCCGGGCAGGCGCAGCAGATCCGGATCGTGTCCATGTTCGTCGTGCTGATCTTCTTCGGCTGGGCCGGACTGTGCCGCCTGATCCGCGGCGAGGTGCTGTCCTTGCGCGAACGCGAGTTCGTGCAGGCCGCGCGGTCCATCGGCGCGCCGACCGGTCGCATCCTCTTCAAGGAGATGCTGCCCAACCTGACGAGCATCATCCTGGTGTCGGCGACCTCGGCCCTGCCCGCCTGGATCGGCGCGGAGGCCGGCCTGTGTTACCTCGGTGTCGGACTGCAACCGCCGACCGCTGACTGGGGACTGGACATCTCCGAAGCGCAGCAGCAGATGCAGAACTTCCCCCTGCCGATGCTCGTGCCGCTGTTCGGGTTGCTGGTCCTCGTGCTCTGTCTGAGCCTGCTCGGCGACGCGGTCTCCGACGCCTTCAACCCCAACACACGGCGCTGATGACCTGCCGTAGGGGCGACCACAAGACTCTTCCCGGGCAGTGCCGGGAAGTAACGAAAAAGGGAGAATGACACATGCGCTGGACGAAATTGCTTGCGCTGACCGCCGCGGGCGCTACTGCGGTGTCGTTGGCGGCATGCAGCAGCGGAGGACCGTCGGGTAGCGGCAGCGGCGGAGCAAGCGGCGGCGGCGACAACACGGCTGTCCGACAGCAGACGTCGGCGGCTGTTGCGGCGCAGGACCCGAACCTGAAGGGTCCGGCACCGGAGGTCAAGGGCGCCAAGAAGGGCGGGACGCTCTACCTGGACGACGGTGGTAACCCGCCGACCATGGACCCGGCCGGCATCTACTACGTCGACTCGAACGCGTTCGCCACCCAGTACATGTTCCGTGCGCTGACGCAGTACAAGATCGTCGACGGCAAGCCGGTGCTGGTGCCCGACCTCGCCGAGAACGTCGGCGAGCCCTCGACGGACGGGCTGACCTGGAAGTTCAAGATCCGCTCGGGTCTGAAGTACTCCGACGGTTCCCCGGTCAAGATCGAGGACTTCGTCTACGGCATCGAGCGCTCCTTCGCCAAGGAGAGCGTCGGCGCCAACGGCACCGGCTACCAGATGGAATACCTCAAGGGTGGCGACACCTACAAGGGTCCCTACAAGCAGCCGAACGCCAAGTTCGCGGGTGTGACCACCGAGGGCAGCGACACGCTGGTGTTCCACCTGGCCAAGAAGGTCCCGGCGTTCAACTACTTCGCCTCGTTCCCGGAGTTCACCCCGGTGCCGAAGGCCAAGGACACCAAGGACAAGTACCAGATGAACCCGCTGACCACGGGTCCGTACAAGGTGCAGTCCTACACCAAGGGCCAGAAGATGATCCTGGTGCGCAACACCAACTGGGACGCCAACAGCGACCCGGTGCGGCACGCCTACCCGGACAAGGTGCAGATCAACTTCTCCATCGAGGACCTGCCCTCGCAGCAGCGGATCCTGTCCAACAGCGGTGTCGGCGCCAACACGCTGAACATCGACGCGATCGACTCCTCGCTGGCCTCGAAGGTCACCGGTGCGCAGAAGAGCCAGTTCGCGATCGGCCCGTCGTCGTGTGAGTACTTCGTGGAGATCGACACCCGCAAGGTGCCGCTCGACATCCGCAAGGCGATCGGTTACGCGTGGCCGTTCAACCAGATGCGCAAGGCCGCCGGCCTGTCGACGCTGAACTACCAGCCGGCCACCACGTTCGCGGCGCCCAGCCTGCAGGGCTTCAAGAAGTACCCGGCGCTGCCGTACGCGACCGGCACCGGCAACGGTGACCCGGCCAAGGCCAAGGCCATCCTGCAGAAGGCGAACAAGGTCGGCTTCCAGCTGTCCTACTACTACCGCAGCGACAAGCCGACCAGCGTCAACAGCAACAACGCCAAGAAGGCGGCGCTGAAGGCGGCGGGCTTCACGGTCAAGGACATCCCGGTCTCGACCGCCGAGTACACCAAGAAGATCTCCGACCCGAAGGCCCCGGTCAACATGGGTCAGGGCACCCCGGGTTGGTGCTACGACTGGCCGACCGGTGACTCGGTCTACCCGGTCCTCTTCAACGGTGCGGGCATCTCCGACGGTCTGTCGGTGGGTCAGTTCAAGAACGCCGCCGTCAACAAGAAGATGGACGCGATCAGCGCCATGGACCCGGCCAAGGCCGCCCCGCAGTGGGCCGCCCTGGACAAGGAGCTCATGACGAAGTACGTCCCGTCGTTGCCGGACTCGTACTCGATGAACACCGCGACATTCGGCAAGAACGTCAAGAATGTTCAGCTGAACCCGTTGATCAGCATGCCCACGCTGTCGCAGCTGTGGGTGTCCAGCTGACGGATTCGTCACACTGACGGTGGCCGGAGGGAGATGACCTCTCCCTCCGGTCACCGGCAGGTAACCCTCTTCCAAGGAGCCATTACGTGATCGTCTACATCGCGCGGCGGTTGTTGCTCGCGATCTCGGTGATGTTCGCCACGGTCGTGCTGACCTTCGGGCTGTTCTTCGCCGGCCCCTCCAAGGACGCCGTCGCCTACCAGCTGTGCGGCACGCACTGCACCACCAAAATCGTCCAAGCGACGAACCATCGCCTCGGTCTCGACCAGCCCGTGGTCTCGCAGTTCGGCGAGTACATGAAGGGCCTGGTCGTCGGACGCGACATCACCAGCGATGGAGAAGTGACCGGGCACTGCGGTGCGCCCTGCCTCGGCTGGTCCTACGTGCAGAGCCAGTCGGTGACGACGCAGGTGAAGCAGGTCATGCCGGTGACCTTCTCCATCGTCTTCGGCAGCATGTTCGTGTGGATCCCGCTCGGCCTGCTGTTGGGCGTCGTGTGCGGTCGTAATCGTGGCTCACCCCTGGACAGGGCGATCGTCGGCGTCTCGCAGGTCATCAGCTCGATGCCCTACTTCGCCGTGGCGCTGATCTTCAACCTCTACCTGGTGTTCAGCTGGCGGGTCCTGCCGGCCACCAGTTACACGCCGGTCTCGGAGTCCCCGGGCACCTGGTTCACGGGATTCCTCGCGATCTGGGTGATCTACGGCATCTTCAACTCGATGGCGTACGTGCGGTTCATCCGAGCGTTCATGATCAACACGCTGTCGAGCGATTTCGTACGGACCGCCAGATCGAAGGGCATTTCGGAAAGACGTGTCGTATGGCGACATGCGCTGCGGGCGACGGTGGCGCCGTACCTGACGCTGGTCGGTGTCAACGTGTCCCTGGAGCTCACCGGTGCGATCTTCACCGAGCAGGTCTTCAACGTGCTCGGGATCGGTCGACTCGCCCTGAACGCGATCAGCACCAGTGACCTTCCGGTGATCGCCGGAACGGTCCTGGTCGGCGCCGCGTTCATCGTGCTCGGAAACCTGCTCGTCGACCTCCTCTACGTTGCCGTCGACCCGACTGTGAAGCTGACATGACAGAGATATTGGCAAACCCGGCCGGCGAGCCGGGCACCCAGCGGCGCCCACCGCTCGACCCGAACGCTCCGGTCATCCTGTCCGTCGAGGACCTCAAGGTGCAGTTCCCGACCGAGGACGGTCTGGTCAACGCGGTCAACGGGGTGTCCTACGAGGTCAAGGCGGGCCAGACACTGGCGATCGTCGGCGAGTCGGGCTCGGGCAAGAGCGTCTCGTCGATGGCCGTCATGGGCCTGCACGACCCGAAGCGCAGCCGGATCAGCGGCTCGATCAAGCTCGACGGCGACGAGCTCGTCGGGGCGTCGCAGTCGCACTTCCGCAAACTGCGCAGCGAGACCGTGGCGATGATCTTCCAGGACCCGCAGTCCTCGCTGCACCCCTTCAAGAAGGTCGGGGCGCAGATCGCGGAGGCCTACCTGGCGCACCACAAGGTGTCCAAGTCGGTCGCCGCGAAGCGTGCCGTGGAGATGCTGGACCGGGTGGGCGTGCCCAACCCGGCCCGCCGGGCCAAGCAGTTCCCGTTCGAGTTCTCCGGCGGTATGCGGCAGCGCGCGATGATCGCACTGGGCCTGGTCAACGACCCGAAGCTGCTGATCGCGGACGAGCCGACGACCGCGCTGGACGTGACCGTCCAGGCGCAGATCCTCGACCTGATGAACGACCTGCAACGCGAGTTCGGGTCGGCGATCATCATGATCACCCACGACCTGGCCGTCGTGGCCGAGGTGGCGGACTTCGTGTTGGTCATGTACGCCGGGCGCAGTGTCGAGAAGGGCACCGCCCAGGAGGTGCTGGCCAACCCGCGCATGCCCTACACGTGGGGTCTGCTCAGCTCGGTGCCGTCGCTGACCGCCGACATCGGCTCCGACCTGAAGCCGATCCCGGGCAACCCGCCGAGCATGCTCCACCTCCCGGCCGGCTGCGCGTTCGAGCCGCGGTGCCCCTACTCGGACCGGGTGCCGGGCGACAGGTGCAAGACCGAGATGCCCGAGTTCCTGGAGGTCCCCGGTGAGCCGGGACGGCTGACCCGCTGCCATCTGGCCGACCCCGCCGCGATCTTCGCCGACGAAGTCGCCCCGAACCTGGAGTGATCGATGACTGACAACACCACGGATGCTGCTCCGGACGCCGGACCGGCTGAGGGCGACACCGGCTTCACTCTCGACAAGGGCGCCGAGCCGGTCGTGCACGACTCGAATCGCGATCGCGAGATCCTGCTGACCGTCACCGACCTGGTCAAGCACTTCCCGGTGAAGGAGTACACCGGGCTGTTCCCCAAGACGCTGCAGACACGAGCGGTCGACGGGGTCAGCTTCGACCTGGCCAAGGGGGAGACCCTCGGCCTGGTGGGGGAGTCCGGCTGCGGCAAGACGACCACCGGCCGGCTGGTGACCCGGCTGCTGGATCCCACCTCGGGCAGCATCGAATTCCAGGGGCACGACATCGCGCACCTGAAGGAGAAGCAACTGCGCCCGCTGCGTCGGGACATCCAGATGATCTTCCAGGACCCGTACGGGTCGCTGAACCCCCGCTTCACCGTGGAGAAGATCATCGGTGCCCCGCTGGAGATCCACAGCATGGTGCCCAAGAACCAGGTGAAGGCGCGGGTCCAGGAGCTGTTGGAGCTGGTCGGCCTGAACCCCGAGCACGTCAACCGCTACCCGAACGAGTTCTCCGGCGGGCAGCGCCAGCGGATCGGTATCGCCCGGGCGCTGGCGGTCGAGCCGAAGATCGTCGTCGCCGACGAACCGGTCTCGGCGCTCGACGTGTCGATCCAGGCACAGGTCATGAACCTGATGAGCAAGCTGCGCCGCGAACTCGGGATCGCGTTCGTGTTCATCGCGCACGACCTGGGCATCGTCCGGCACTTCTGCGACCGGATCGCGGTCATGTACCTCGGCAAGATGGTGGAGGTCGGGGACCGCGAGGACATCTACGAGCGCCCGCAGCACCCCTACACGCAGGCACTGTTGTCGGCCGCTCCGGACCTGAACGTGGTCCGCGGCGCCGTCCCGAACGAGCGGATCCGGCTGATCGGTGACGTTCCGAGCCCGATCGACCCGCCGAGCGGGTGCCGATTCCGGACCCGGTGCTGGAAGGCACAGGAGATCTGCGCCGCCGAGGAGCCGCCGCTGGACCCGGCGAAGGACAAGCCGGAGCACGTCATCGCCTGCCACTTCCCGGAGGTGAAGACCGACCTCGTCGCCGAGAGCGACGCGTCCTGACGCAGCCGCAGTGCCGACCGGGCCCGTTCCACCGCAGCCGGTGGGACGGGCCCGGCGCTGTCCGGGGGACCGGCACCGCGGCGACCCGGTACGGCGCGTCCGGATATGACTACCGGCCGGCGTGCCCGGGTTGGGTAGGCTGGGACGCAATCATGGAACGAGTCCTCTTATGAGCATCTCCCTCGGAGACATCGCCGGGATGATCGCCGCACTGGCGTTCGTCGTCCTCGTGCTGCGTATGGGCTCCGTGGTGGGCAAGGCGGGCAAGGTGCTCGACGAGACCCGCGCCGGGGTACGCGAGATCACCGACGAGACGGTGCCGCTGCTCCGTGAGGTCACCGACACCGTCGCCGCCACCGGTCAGCAGGTCGCGCGGCTGGACACCATTTCCTCGAACGTCGCCACGATGACCACCAACGTCAGCGCGCTGACCTCGGTCGCGACGGCGACCGTGGGTCGCCCGTTGATCAAGATCGCGGCGTTCACCTACGGTGTCCGGTCCGCCGTCGAGGTGCGGCGGCTCAAGCCGGTGAACAAGGCCGGTGGGCGGTCATGAGGTGGCTGATCCCGGTCGGCGTCGTCGCGGCGGGCGCCGCGGTTGCGAGCCGGCCCGCGGTCCGGGAGGCGTGTGCCCGCTTCTCCCGCGATGTCCGGGTCGGCATGGGCACCCGGGAGGCCCAGCTTCGCGAGGTGCTCGCGATGGACACCCACCTGACGCTGCCCGGCGAGCAGGTCGACGGCGCGCGAGCTATCGAGGGCCGCTAGGCCCCGCTTCCCGACCAGGCACGGCTCGGGCGCTCCACACCTGTGTGAGTTGCCGCCCGTGCACGCGAACTTGACTGAAACGTAAAGGAACTGATGATGGATACCGCGGAGATCCGGCGACGTTGGCTGGACTATTTCGAGCGGAACAACCACACGGTGGTGCCGTCCGCACCGCTGATCTACGACGACCCGAACCTGCTGTTCGTCAATGCCGGCATGGTGCCGTTCAAGCCCTACTTCCTGGGCCAGCAGACGCCACCCTGGGACCGTGCCACCAGCGTGCAGAAGTGCGTGCGCACCGGTGACATCGAGGAGGTCGGCAAGACCTCCCGGCACGGCACGTTCTTCCAGATGAACGGCAACTTCAGCTTCGGTGACTACTTCAAGGAAGGCGCCATCCGGCTCGCCTGGGGGCTGATCACCGCGTCCCGCGACGACGGCGGGTACGGCCTGGACCCGGAGCGCATCTGGCCGACGGTCTACACCGACGACGACGAGGCGTTCGCGATCTGGCACGAGCAGATCGGCATACCCACCGAGCGCATCACCCGCCGGGACGCCAACGACAACTACTGGCACATGGGTGTTCCCGGACCGGGCGGCCCCTGCTCGGAGCTGTTCTACGACCGCGGCTCGGAGTTCGGCGCCGACGGCGGACCCGCGGTCGACGAGGACCGGTTCATGGAGTTCTGGAACCTCGTGTTCATGCAGGAGGAGCTGTCGGAGGTGCGCAGCAAGGCCGACTTCGACGTCGCCGGGCCGCTGCCCAAGCGCAACATCGACACCGGCATGGGCCTGGAGCGGATGGCGACCCTGCTGCAGGGCAAGGACAACCTCTACGAGATCGACGAGGTCTACCCGGTGCTGGCCAAGGCGGCGCAGATGACCGGCAAGATCTACGGCGAACACTCCGGGCACTCGGCGACCTCCAGCCACCCGGACGATGTGCACCTGCGGGTCGTCGCGGATCACGTGCGGTCGTCGCTGATGCTGATCGGCGACGGTGTGACGCCCGGCAACGAGGGCCGCGGGTACGTGCTGCGCCGGATGCTGCGGCGGGCCGTGCGTGCCATGCGACTGCTCGGCTACCGCGACAAGGCGCTGCCAGAGCTGCTGCCGGTCAGCCTGGAGCGGATGAAGGCGTCATACCCCGAACTGGAGACCGACTTCGGCCGGATCAGCCAGATCGCGTACGGCGAGGAGGACGCGTTCCGGCGCACCCTCGACCAGGGCACCACCATCCTGGACACCGCGGTGACCAAGGCGAAGCAGTCGGCCGCGGCGCTCGGTGGCAACGGCACCCCGACGCTGCCCGGCTCCGAGGCGTTCGCGCTGCACGACACCTACGGTTTCCCGATCGACCTGACGCTGGAGATGGCGGGCGAGCAGGGCGTCGAGGTCGACCGTGACGGTTTCCGGCGGTTGATGACCGAGCAGCGCCAGCGTGCGAAGGCGGACGCGAAGGCGAAGAAGAGTGGCCACGCCCACACCGAGATCTGGAAGGAACTGCGCGAGCTCGGCGCCACCGACTGGCAGGCCTACCAGGCACTTTCGACCGAGGGCAAGATCGTCGGGCTGGTCGTCGACGGGCAGCGTGTCGACGGTATGTCGGAGGGCACGACCGGGCAGGTCGTGCTCGACCGGACGACGTTCTACGCGGAGTCCGGCGGCCAGATCGCCGACGAGGGTGTCATCACCACCTCGACCGGGCAGCTGCGGGTGCTCGACGTCCAGCGGCCCGTCAAGGGTCTGGTAGTGCACACGGTCGAGGTCGCCTCGGGTGAGGTGAAGGTCGGCGAAGAGGTGCAGGCGCAGGTCGACCCCGACTGGCGCATCTCCGCGTGCCAGGCGCACTCGGGCACCCACGTGGTGCACGCGGCGCTGCGGCAGGTGCTCGGCCCGTCGGCGCTGCAGAGCGGCTCGTACAACAAGCCGGGTTACCTGCGGCTGGACTTCGCCTGGAACAGCGGCCTGTCCGCGGAGACCCGCTCCGAGATCGAGGAGGTCGCCAACCTGGCGCTGCGCCAGGACCTGCCGGTGTCCTCGCAGTACATGACGCTGCCCGAGGCACGGGAGTGGGGGGCGCTCGCCCTGTTCGGTGAGACGTATGACGAGCAGGTCCGGGTCATCGAGATCGGCGGCCCCTGGTCCCGCGAGCTGTGCGGTGGCACCCACGTGGCCCATTCCTCGCAGATCGGGGCGCTCACCCTCACCGGCGAATCGTCGGTCGGCTCCGGTGTCCGCCGCGTCGAGGCGTTCGTGGGCATGGACGCGATGCGGTACCTCGCCAAGGAGCGCGCGATCGTCGCCGAGGCGGCCCGCCTGGTGAAGGCGCAACCCGGTGAGCTGACCGAGCGCATCGAGGAGCTGCTCACCCGGGTGAAGAACGCCGAGAGGGAGATCACCGCGCTGCGCCAGCAACAGCTGCAGGCGCAGGCCGGCGAGCTCGTCCGGTCGGCCACCGACATCGGCGGGATCCGGGTGCTGACCCACGACGCCGGCGATGCCGGCGCCGACGACGTGCGCACGCTCGTGACCGGATTGCGCGGTCGCCTCGGCGACGCGGCGCCGGTGGTCGTGGCGGTGACCGGGTCCGCCAAGGGCCGTCCCCTCGTCGTCGTCGCCACGAACGCGGCGGCCCGGGACCGTGGCATCAAGGCAGGCGACCTGGTGCGCGTCGCGGCCGGGGTCCTCGGCGGCGGTGGCGGCGGCAAGCCGGACATCGCCCAGGGCGGTGGCACCGACTCGTCCGCGGTCGGTGCGGCGCTGGAGGCCGTCGAGCGCCAGTTGCACGACCTCGCAGGGGTCCAGTGAGGCAGGGTGTGCGGGTCGGCGTCGACGTGGGCAGTGTCCGCGTCGGCGTCGCCTCGTGCGACCCGGACGGACTGCTGGCCACCCCGGTCGGCACGTTCCGCCGGGCCGGCGACGAGTCCGACATACAGGCTGTCGCCGACCTGGCGGCGGACCGCGCGGCCGTCGAGGTCGTCGTCGGGCTGCCGCTGTCCCTGGACGGGCACGAGCACGCGGCCGCGGAGGCGGCACGCGGCTGGGCAACGGCGCTGCGTCGCCGCGCCCCGGGGCTGCCGGTCCGGCTGGTCGACGAGCGGCTGACCACAGTTGCCGCACATCGGGCGATGCGGGAGAGTGGCCTGCGCGAACGCGGCAGACGTGAGATCGTCGATCAGCAGGCAGCAGTGCTGATCCTGCAGGCCGCGCTTGACGCCGAGCGTGTTTCCGGACAACCTTCCGGGGAGTTGCTCGGCGGACGCAAACCCCGGCATTCGTCGAGGACCCGCACGGAGAGGCGTTGAGTGAAGGTGCAGTACGTGGTGCTCGGACGCGTCCGGCGACCGGAGGCTGGTCGATGAGCACACCCTCGAACCCGGACACCGCCGGTGAGCCGACACCGCGCACCCGGCGGGAAGCTCGCGAGCAGGCGGCCCGCCTGGGGCAGGGTGCCGCCGACGACGTCGACGACGCTCCCGCAGCGCTGCCGGACGAGGACGAGACCGGCGAGCTCGTGGCGGTCCATCCGGACGACGAACCCTGGGAGGGCTTCTCCGACTGGTCGGGTGCGGAGGAGCACGGGATCCGGGGCCAGCACACGTCATACGAGGCCATGAAACGGCACCACAAGCGGCGCGCCGGGCGGTCCTGCCTGCTGCTGATCCTGGTCATGGTGCTGGTCATCGGCGGCCTCGGCTATGCGGCCAGCAAGCTCGGGCACATCTCGTTGCCGGGCCTGTCGCAGGGGGCTCCCGACTACTCCGGCACCGGCTCCGGCACGGTCCAGATCACCGTGCAGGAGGGTGACACCGGCGCGGACATCGCACAGACGCTGCTCAAGGCCGGTGTCGTCAAGTCGACCACGGCGTTCGTGCAGGTCGCCAACGTCAGCCGCGACTTCAGCACCATCCAGCCCGGCCGATACACCCTGCACCGCAAGATGAGCGCGCGCGCAGCGCTCGACCTGATGCTGGACCCCAAGAGCTTCTCCAGCACCGGGGTCACCATCCCCGAAGGGCTGTGGGCCAGCCAGATCTTCTCGGTGCTGTCCCAGCGAACCGGTGTCCCGGTCGCCGACTACAAGAAGGTCACCGCGGCGTCGCTCGGCCTGCCCAAGGCGGCGAACGGTCATCTGGAGGGTTACCTCTTCCCCTCCACCTACAACTTCACCAGCAGGATGACCGCCACGCAGCAACTGACCGCGATGGTGGCCGAGTGGCGCAAGAAGATCGAGCCGTTGCACATCCCGGCCGCGAAACTGCACGACGTCATGGTGATCGCGTCCCTGGTGGAGGCCGAGTCCAAACTGCCCGACGACGGTCCCAAGGTCGCCCGTGTCATCACCAACCGGGTGGCCAAGAACATGCCGCTGCAACTCGATTCGACCATCCACTATGCGGAGGGCAAGCGTGGCAAGATCACCACGACCGACGCAGAGCGCGCCAAGAAGGGCCCGTACAACACCTACCTCAACCAGGGCCTGCCGCCCACGCCGATCGACAACCCCGGGATGCACTCCATCACCTCCGCGCTGCACCCGGCACCGGGCAGTTGGCTCTACTTCGTGACCGTCGACCCGGAGACCGGCAAGACGCTCTTCGCGACGACCTTCGACCAGCAACACAAGAACGAGCAGGTGTTCCACACGTGGTGCAAACAGCATCAGGGCAAGTGCTGACCCGCCATCGCGCGGCGGTCCTCGGGAAGCCGATCGCCCATTCGTTGTCGCCGGTGCTGCACCGGGCGGCCTACGACGCGCTCGGCCTCGCCGAGTGGTCCTACGACGTGCGCGAATGCGACGCCGCCGGTCTGCGCGAGCTCGTCGCGGGCCTCGGACCGACCTGGCGCGGGCTGTCGCTCACCATGCCGCTGAAGGAGGAGGCGCTGCTGATCGCCGATACCTCCAGCGTCATCGCCCGGCAGACCGGCGCCGTCAACACCTTGGTGCGCGACGGCGCGCGGTGGCACGGGGAGAACACCGACGTGTTCGGCATCCGGGAGGCGCTGAAGGACGCCGGCGTGGGTTCCGGTCACCCGGTCTCGCGGGCGGTCGTCGTCGGCTCGGGTGCCACCGCCCGCTCCGCGCTCGCGGCACTGGCCGACCTCGGTGTCGCCGAGGTCGTGTTCGCCGTCCGCAAGCGCGTGCGCGCGTCGACCCTCGCGCAGGCACGGGACCACGGGTTCCGCGTGTCCGTGGTGCGTGACCAGGAGGCAGCGGCGATGGTGCTGCAGTCCCCGCTCGTGATCAGCGCCGTGCCCGCGGGCGCGGCGGACTCGCTGGCGCTCGCCGTCGCACAGGAGGCGGCGCGGTCCGGTGCCGCCGTCGCCGGCGGGGTGCTCCTCGACGTCGTGTATGCCGACTGGCCGACCGCGCTGGCCGAGGCCGCGGCGTCATACGGTGCCCGGGTGGTGCCCGGGATCGAGATGCTGATCCACCAGGGCGCGGCCCAGGTGGAGCTGATGACCGGGCATGCCGCGCCGCTGGAGGCGATGCAGCGTGCGGGTCGTGCGGCCGCCGGTCTGGTCCACGGCGCGCCCAACTGACTACTGTCGTCGGTTCCTCGTGCCCCGGCGCGGGGCGGGGCGTCCCGGCATACGGTGGCGCGCGGCGACCGGTCCGCGCCGCGTGAAAAGATCGCGGCATGCTTCGTTGGTTGACTGCAGGTGAATCCCACGGGCCGGAGCTGACCGCCGTGATCGACGGGCTCCCGGCCGGGATCACCATCAGCGCGCAAGACCTCGCCGATGCGCTCGCGCGGCGCCGGCTCGGGTACGGGCGTGGCGCCCGGATGAAGTTCGAGCAGGACAAGGTGTCCTTCAACGGCGGTGTCCGGCACGGCAGCACCCTGGGCTCGCCGGTCGCGATCACCATCGTCAACACCGAGTGGCCCAAGTGGCAGGTCGTGATGAGCCCCGAGGCGATCGACCCGGAGGCGCTCGCGGCGGCCGCGGACGTGGGTGCGTCCGGTGAGATCGCCCGCAACCGGCCGCTGACCCGGCCACGCCCGGGACATGCCGATCTGGTGGGCATGCAGAAGTACGGCTTCGACGAGGCCCGTCCCGTGCTGGAGCGCGCGTCGGCCCGGGAGACCGCAGCACGGGTCGCGCTCGGCCGGGTGGCCGCGGCGTTCCTGGAGCAGGCGCTCGGGATCCGGCTGGTCTCGCACACGGTCGCGATCGGCGGCGAGGAGGTCGCCGACGACGCACCGCTGCCCGGCCCGGACGATGTCGCCGAACTCGACGCCGACCCGGTGCGCAGCCTGGATGCGGACGGTTCGGCCCGGATGGTCGCCGTCATCGATGCGGCGAAGAAGGACGGCGACACCCTCGGCGGGGTCGTCGAGGTGCTCGCGTACGGCGTCCCGCCGGGACTCGGGTCCCACGTGCACGGGGACCGGCGGCTGGACTCCCAGCTCGCCGGTGCACTGATGGGGATCCAGGCGATCAAGGGCGTCGAGGTCGGCGACGGATTCCGCACCGCCGCGCGCCGCGGGTCGGCTGCGCACGACGAGATCGTCCGCGAGGAGGGCCGGATCCGCCGCGAGACCAACCGTGCCGGCGGCACCGAGGGCGGTATGTCGACCGGCGAGGTGCTGCGCGTGCGCGCGGCGATGAAGCCGATCTCGACGGTGCCGCGTGCGTTGCGGACCGTCGACGTGTCGACCGGGGAGGAGGCCACCGCCATACATCAACGGTCCGACGTGTGCGCCGTGCCGGCGGCCGGAGTCGTCGCCGAGGCGATGGTCGCGCTGGTGCTGGCCAAGGCGGCACTGGAGAAGTTCGGCGGCGACAGCGTCGCCGAGGTCGCGCGCAACCATGCGTCATACCTTGCCGCCATCCCGGAGCTGCTTCGATGACCCCGGCGAGCGGCGGGCCGGTGGTGCTGCTCATCGGCCCGCCCGGGTCCGGCAAGACCACGGTCGGGGAGCTGGTCGCGAAGGCCCTCGAGGTGCCGTTCGTCGACACCGACCAGGTGATCGAGGCCGAGCAGGGTCGGCGGATCGCGGAGATCTTCGTCGAGGACGGCGAACCGCACTTCCGTGAGCTGGAGGCGGAAGCGGTCGCCCGCGCGACGACCTGGGACGGCGTCGTCGCGGTCGGTGGCGGCGCGCCGATGACCGAGTCGACGGCCGCCCTGCTGGAGTCGCTGCCCGTGGTCTTCCTGGACGTGACGATCGCCGACGCGGCGGTCCGGGTCGGCTTCTCCACGGCTCGTCCGCTGCTGGCGGTGAACCCCCGCGCGACCTGGACGCGGCTGATGGCCGAGCGCCGCCCGACCTACGAGCGGTTGGCGACCTGGGTGGTCGACACCGAGGGCCGGGTCGCCGAGGATGTCGCGGCCGAGGTCGTGGCTAAGGTGAATCATGAGTAATGCCAATGTGATCCGGGTCGGTGACGACTACGACGTGGTGATCGGCAACGGCGTGTTGGACCAGGTGGTCGCCGCGGTGCCGGACGGCGCCCAACGGGTCCTCGTCGTGCATGCACCGGTGATGGCCGACGCCGCGGCAACGATCGCCGCCGCGGCCACCGCCGCGGGGCTGGAGCCCTTCGTCGAGTCGTTGCCCGACGCCGAGGCCGCCAAGACGGCCGACGTGGCGATCCGGCTCTGGTCGGTGCTCGCCGAGGCCGGGTTCACCAGGACCGACGCGGTGATCGCACTCGGCGGTGGCGCGACGACCGACCTGGGCGGTTTCGTCGCGGCGACCTGGTTGCGCGGGGTGCCGGTGGTGCAGGTCCCCAGCACGGTGCTCGGGATGGTCGACGCCGCCGTCGGCGGCAAGACCGGCATCAACATCCCCGAGGGCAAGAACCTCGTCGGGTCGTTCCATCCGCCCGCTGCGGTGATCTGCGACCTCGACCTGCTGCACACCCTGCCCCGGGCCGATCTGGTGGCCGGACTCGCCGAGGTGGTCAAGTGCGGCTTCATCGCCGACCCGCGGATCCTGGAGCTGGCGGCGGATCCGGACGCGGCGCTCGACGTGCAGGGCGCGGTGCTGCCCGAACTCGTGGCCCGTGCGGTGCAGGTCAAGGCCGATGTGGTGTCCGCGGACCTGCGCGAGGCCGGGCTGCGGGAGATCCTGAACTACGGACACACCTTCGCGCACGCGGTCGAGCAGGTCTCCGGCTTCAGCTGGCGGCACGGCGACGCCGTCGCGCTCGGGATGGTGTATGTCGCGGAGCTGTCCCGTCGGGCCGGCCTCATCGACGACGCCCTGGTCGCGCGGCACCGGCGGGCGCTGCAGACGGTCGGTCTGCCCACGTCATACAGCATCGACGGGGACGTCGACGAGCGCTGGCGCGCGCTACGGGCGGCGATGGGTCGTGACAAGAAGACCCGGGGCTCCACGCTGCGCTTCGTGGCGCTGACCGACGTCGCGGCGCCGACCCGGCTCGTCGGCCCGGACGAGGACCTGTTGCGAGAGGCGTTCGACGCCGTACGGTCGTGAGTATGAACGTGTCTGCGGTCCTTGCCGACATCACCACATTGCACGTGGATGCCGTTGTCAATGCTGCGAATTCGTCGCTGATGGGCGGCGGGGGAGTCGACGGTGCGATCCACCGGGCGGGTGGCCGCACGATCCTGGAGGAGTGCCGGCAACTGCGCGAGACCCGCTACCCCGACGGATTGCCGACCGGTCAGGCGGTGGCGACCACCGCCGGTGAACTGCCCGCACGGTGGGTGATCCACACGGTGGGTCCGGTCCACTCCCGGCAGGAGGACCGCTCCGCGCTGCTCGCCGGGTGCTACCGCAACTCGTTGCGCGTGGCGGACGAGGTGGGTGCACGGACCATCGCGTTCCCGGCGATCTCGGCGGGCATCTTCGGCTGGCCCATGGACGACGCGGCACGCATCGCGGTGCGGACCGTGCAGGGGACCGAGACCTCCGTGGCCGAGGTCACGTTCGCACTGTTCGGGGCCGACGCCCTGGCGCTGTTCGAGGCGCAACTGGCGGGCGCGTGACCGGAGCACCGGCCGTCGACCGGTAGACTGGAGCCTCCCGCCACTTTGCGCGGCTGCCCCACGCCCGGATCCGTAGCCCGTGTCGCCGTGGCGCGGCATACATCCGTCAGCGCCGCAGGCGCACGTCGACTCATATTTCTGAGCGCCCCCGGGCGCCCAACCGAAGGAGAAAGCAGAACGTGGCATCAACCAACGACCTGAAGAACGGCCTGGTGCTCAACATCGAAGGCCAGCTGTGGTCCGTGGTCGAGTTCCAGCACGTCAAGCCCGGCAAGGGTCCGGCGTTCGTCCGGACCAAGCTGAAGAACGTCCTGTCCGGCAAGACCGTCGACCGGACCTTCAACGCCGGCGTGAAGGTGGAGACCGCCAACGTCGACCGCTCCGACATGCAGTACCTCTACAACGACGGAACCGACTACATCTTCATGGACACCAAGACCTACGACCAGCTGCCGATCCCGGCCGACGTCGTCGGTAAGGCGGCCGACTACCTGCTGGAGAACCAGGAAGCCATCGTCGCCCAGCACGACGGCACCGTCCTGTATGTCGAACTGCCCGCCTCCGTGGTGCTCGAGATCAGCCACACCGAGCCCGGCCTGCAGGGTGACCGCTCGTCCGGCGGCACCAAGCCCGCAACGCTGGAGACCGGCGCCGAGATCCAGGTGCCGCTCTTCCTGGAGACCGGCACCAAGGTCAAGGTCGACACCCGGGACGGTTCCTACCTGGGCCGCGTCAGCTGATGAACACCCCACGAAGTTCTCCGCTCGTACCTCGCTCCGATACTTCGCGGGGACCCCGTTCGTGAGCACCCCAGCGCGGCGCGGGTCGCGCAGCAAGGCCCGCAAGAAGGCGCTCGACCTGCTCTTCGAGGCCGAACAGCGCGGTGTCAACGCCCGGGAGCTCGTCGACCAGCGGGTTGCCGAGCCGACGACGCAGACGCCGCTGCCGGACTACACCGTGCAGATCGTGCGTGGCGTCGTCGAGCACTGGGCCGCGATCAATGACGCGTTGCAGACCTACAGCAGCAGCGACTGGCCGCCGGAGCGGATGCCCGCCGTCGACCGGGCGCTGCTGCGGTCGGCGACCTGGGAGCTGGTCTGGAGCGACGTCGACTCCCCGGTGGTGATCTCCGAGGCCGTGAAGCTCGCCCAGGAGCTGTCCACGGACAGTTCGCCGAAATTCGTCAACGGCCTGCTCGACAAGATCGCCGGCGTCAAACAGTCGCTGGTCTGACGGAGCCGAAGCGGCATCGGGTGAGTCCCACTGCGTATGACGAGAGCCGCCCAGGCACCGGTCTCCTCGACCGGTCCGGACCACGCACCGGCTGACGCCGGTAGCGGACTGCCGGATTCCGACCGCTCACCGCGCCCGCGGTGGGCGGTCGTCGACGTTCTGCGTGGCGTCGCGATCGTCGCAGTCGTCGCCTTCCACACCACCTGGGACCTCGGCGATCTCGGGCTGATCTCGTGGCGGATCAGCGCGCACTGGTCGGGCAAGGTGATCGCGCACGCGATCGCGGGCACCTTCCTGGTGCTGGTCGGCGTCTCGCTGGTGCTGGCCCACCGGCGGGGGATCCGCTGGGCGGCGTTCTGGCGCCGGGAGCTCAAACTCGTGGCGCTGGCACTGCTGATCACCGGCGTCAGCCTGGTCTACCAGCCCCGGGAGGTCGTGACCTTCGGGATCCTGCACTCCATCGCGGTCGCCTCGGTGCTGGTCCTGCCGTCCGTCCGGGCCCACCGGGCCGTGCCGTGGGCGCTCGCAGTCGTCGCACTCGCGCTGCCGTGGCTGGTGCACCTGCCCGGCCGCTCGCCGTGGGTCTCCTGGACCGGTCTCGCCGACGGCACGCAGCCGGCGCTGGACTGGCAGCCGGTGCTGCCGTGGCTCGCGCTGGCCTTCGCCGGGGTCGGGATGATGCGGTGGCTGCTGGACGCGGCGGGCAACGGGCACGAGGAAGTGGCGACAGTAGCGGGTGGCTCGGGGTTGTCCGGGGTTTCGGGCGAGGAAGTGGCGACGGAAGCGGGTTGGTCGCGGATGCGGGCCTGGCGTCCCGCGTCGGCTCCGGTGCGCTCGCTGGCCGCGGCGGGGCGGCATACCCTCGCGATCTACCTGGTCCACCAGCCGGTCGTGTATGGCGCCCTCTGGCTGATCAACGAGTTCCGCACCTGAACCACCCCCACGCCGAGGGGACACGAAACAGACCGAGAGGACACGAAACGGCGCTCCGGAGCGCGGGATTCCGGCGAGTTTTCGTGTCCGCTCGGCGCGTTGTTGTCCTGTCGGTGCACTTGGTGTCCGGTCCGGGGGCGAGGTCGGGTGCCGTGGGGTGGTGCCCGGTGCGTGGACGTGGTGCGGGTCACAGCGGGTCTGGCGGTAACCTTGCCTCGTTCGACATCCTTTAACGATTCCGTCCGGTGAGGCGGCGAAGGAGGTCTACGACGCATGGAGCGTCCTGACTCAGCTGTACCCAGGCCCGACGCCGACCCGGCCGGCCGCATTGTTCTCACTTCTTCCGACATCTCCCGCGCCCTGCGCCGCATCGCGCACGAGATCATCGAGCACAACAAGGGTGTGCAGGATCTCGTCGTGCTCGGCATCCCGACGCGCGGCGAGGTGCTCGCGCAGCGCATCGTGACCCTGCTCGGAGAGATCGAGGGCGCCGACGTGCCCGTCGGCTCGCTCGACGTCACGATGTACCGCGACGACCTGCGCAGCCAGCCGACCCGCGCGGTCGGGAACACCTCGATCCCCGAAGGCGGCGTCGACGGGCACACCGTGGTCCTCGTGGACGACGTGCTGTACTCCGGCCGCACCGTGCGGGCCGCGCTCGACGCCCTCGGCGATCTCGGCCGCCCGCGCGCAGTGCGGCTCGCGGTGCTGGTCGACCGTGGCCACCGCGAGCTACCGATCCGGGCCGACCACGTGGGCAAGAACCTCCCCACGGCGCGCGCCGAACGGGTCAGCGTCCGGCTGTCCGAGCACGACGGCGTCGAGGAAGTCCGCATCGCCACACCTCACGAAGCACTTCACGGGGACGCCGAGGAGACCTCATGAAGCACCTGTTGTCAGCGGCCGACCTGAGCCGCGACGAGGCCGAGCAGATCCTGGCAACGGCCGCCCAGATGCACGACGTACAGCGGCGGGAGGTCAAGAAGCTGCCGGTGCTGCGCGGGCGCACCGTGGTGAACCTGTTCTTCGAGGATTCGACCCGCACCCGATCGTCCTTCGAGATCGCCGGCAAGTGGCTGTCGGCGGACGTCATCAACGTCTCGGCGAAGGGCTCCTCGGTCAGCAAGGGTGAGTCGCTGCGCGACACGGTGATGACGGTCGCGGCCATGGGGGTCGATGCGCTGGTCATCCGGCACCATGCGAGCGGTGCACCGTCGCAGGTCACCCAGTGGGTGGATGCCGCCGTCGTGAATGCCGGCGACGGCACCCACGAGCACCCCACCCAGGCCCTGCTCGACGCCTACACGATGCGCTCGAAGCTCGGCGACCTCGCGGGCCGGCGGGTCGGCATCATCGGCGACCTGACCCACTCACGGGTCGTGCGCAGCAACCTGATCCTGTTGCGCACCCTGGGCGCGGAGGTCACGCTGGTGGCGCCGCCGACGCTGATGCCCAGCGGCATCGCGGACTGGGCCGGCGCGGCAGGGTTCTCGTACTCCTACGACTTCGACGAGGTGCTGCCCGAGCTGGACGCGGCGATGATGCTGCGCGTCCAGAAGGAGCGTATGACGGGAGGCTTCTTCCCCACGCCGCGCGAATACACCGTCGGGTACGGCCTGACGCGAGAACGCCTCCGAGCCTTGCCCGAACACGCGGTCATCTGTCACCCGGGGCCGATGAACCGGGGGCTGGAGATCACCGCCGACGCGGCCGACGAAGCACGATCGCTGATCCTCGACCAGGTCTCGGCCGGGGTCGCGGTGCGGATGAGCGTGCTGTACCACCTGCTCGGAGGGGCGGAACAAGCATGAGTGAGAGCTATCTGATCAAGGGCGCCGACCTGCTCGGTGCGGGCCGGCAGGACGTGCTGGTCGACGACGGCGTGATCACCGAGGTCGGCCGGGTCACCGCGAAGGGCGCAACCGTCATCGACGCGGACGGGTTGGTCGCGCTGCCGGGCCTCGTCGACCTGCACACGCACCTGCGGGAGCCGGGCAGGGAGGACGCCGAGACGGTCGCGACAGGTTCCGCCGCGGCGGCGGCCGGCGGTTACACCGCGATCCTCGCGATGGCGAACACCAGCCCGGTGACGGACACGGCGGAAGCCGCCGAGCGGGTCTTCGACCTCGGCCGCGCCCGCGGACTGGTCGACGTCCAGCCGATCGGCGCGGTCTCCAAGGGTCTCGCGGGTGAGGAGCTCGCCGAGCTCGGCCTGATGGCACGCAGCCGCGCCGCCGTCCGGGTCTTCTCCGACGACGGGCACTGCGTGCACGACGCACGGTTGATGCGCCGGGCGCTGGAATACGTCAAGGCCTTCGGCGGTGTGGTGTCACAGCACGCCCAGGAGCCACGGCTCGCCGACAAGAGCGCGTGCTGCCACGAGGGCGAGCTGTCGGGTCGGCTCGGGCTCCCGGGCTGGCCGGGAGTGGCCGAAGAGGTGATCGTGGCGCGCGACGTGATGCTGGCGCGGCACACCGGCTCCCGGGTGCATGTCGCCCACGTGTCGACGGCCGGCTCCGTCGAAGTGATCCGCTGGGCCAAGTCGCAGGGGATCGCGGTGACGGCAGAGGTCACCCCGCACCACCTGATGCTCGACACGACCAAGCTGACGTCATACGACCCCACCTACAAGGTCAACCCGCCGCTGCGTCCGGCCGAGGACATCGCCGAGCTGCGAAAAGCCTTGGCGGACGGCACGATCGACGCGGTGGCCACCGACCACGCCCCGCATGCGCGGCACGACAAGGAGCATGCTTTCGCCGAGGCCGCGTTCGGAATGCTCGGCCTCGAGCAGGCGCTCCAGGTCGTCAACACCGTGATGGTGCAGCCGGGTCTGCTGACCTGGGCACAGGTCGCGGAGGTCATGTCCGTGACGCCGGCCCGGATCGCGGGGCTCACCGGGCACGGCCGCCCGCTCGAGGCGGGCGAACCGGCCAACCTCACCCTGATCGACCCGGCGGCGACGGTCACGGTCGATGGCGCCGCATCCCACTCGCTGTCGCGCAACAACCCGTGGCACGACATGACCCTCACCGGCGCGGTGCAGACCACCCTGCTGCGCGGCCGACCCACGCTTCTCGACCAGGAGGTTTCGCAATGACCGCAACCATCGACCCACTCACCGGGCGCGGTCGTGCGACCCTCGTCCTCGAGGACGGCACCGCCTTCGCCGGGTTGGCGTACGGCGCCATCGGGGAAACCTTCGGCGAGGCCGTCTTCTCCACCGGGATGACCGGTTACCAGGAGACGCTGACCGACCCCAGCTACCACCGGCAGGTCGTCGTGATGACCGCCCCACATGTGGGCAACACCGGTGTCAATGATGAGGATCCGGAGTCCAAGCGCATCTGGGTCAGCGGTTATGTCGTCCGGGACCCCGCGCTGCGGCCCTCCAACTGGCGCTCCCAGCGCAGCCTGGAGGACGAGTTGGCCGAGCAGGGTGTCGTCGGCATCTGCGACATCGACACCCGGGCACTGACCCGGCACCTGCGCGAGTCCGGGGCAATGCGGGTCGGCATCTTCTCCCGGACCGACGCGTCCGCGGACGCTCTCGCCCAGCGGGTGCGTGAACAGCCGGAGATGGCCGGCTCCGAGCTGGCGTCCGAGGTCAGCACCGACGAGGCCTACGTCGTGCCGGCTCAGGGTGAGAAGCGTTTCACCGTCGCCGCCGTCGATCTGGGCATCAAGGCGATGACGCCGCACCGGATGGCCGAGCGAGGCATCGAGGTCCATGTCCTTCCGGCGGACTGCACGTTCGAGCAGATCCAGGCGGTGCACCCGGACGGCGTGTTCTTCTCCAACGGCCCGGGTGACCCGTCGACCGCCCCGCAGGTGACCGTGCTGCAGCAGGTCCTCGAAGCCGGGATCCCGTTCTTCGGGATCTGTTTCGGCAACCAGTTGCTGGGCCGCGCACTCGGATTCGGCACCTACAAGCTGAAGTACGGCCACCGGGGTATCAACCAGCCGGTGCTGGACCGCACGACGAACAAGGTCGAGGTCACCGCGCACAACCACGGCTTCGCCGTCGACGCGCCGCGGGACGGCGAGCCGGTCCAGGCGCCCGCGGGGGAGCAGTTCGGCCGGGTGCGCGTCTCGCACATCGGCCTCAACGACAATGTGGTTGAAGGTCTGGAATGCCTTGACATACCAGCATTTTCGGTTCAATACCATCCCGAGGCGGCAGCCGGGCCGCACGATGCGGCATACCTCTTCGACCGGTTCGTGGAGCTGATGACGTCCCAGAAGGAGAGCAACTGACCATGCCGAAGAGGAACGACATCAAGAGCGTTTTGGTCATCGGTTCCGGTCCGATCGTCATCGGTCAGGCATGCGAGTTCGACTATTCGGGGACACAGGCCTGCCGGGTGCTGCGCGAGGAGGGACTGCGCGTCATCCTGGTCAACTCCAACCCGGCGACGATCATGACCGACCCGGAGTTCGCGGACGCGACCTACGTCGAGCCGATCACCCCTGAGGTGGTCGAGACGATCATCGCCAAGGAACGCCCGGACGCCGTGCTCGCGACCCTCGGCGGCCAGACGGCGCTGACCACCGCGATCGCGCTGCAGGATGCCGGTGTCCTGGAGAAGTACGGCTGCCCGCTCATCGGCGCGAGCTTCGAGGCCATTCAGCTCGGTGAGAACCGCGAGCTGTTCAAGGGAGTGGTCGATCACGTCGGCGCCGAGTCCGCGCGGTCCTACATCTGCCACACCATGGATGAATGTCTCTCCGCAGCAGAGGAACTCGGTTATCCGATGGTCGTGCGGCCGTCCTTCACCATGGGTGGCCTCGGCTCCGGATTCGCCTGGAACGAGGAGGATCTTCTCCGCATGGCAGGGTCTGGTCTGCACGACTCTCCCACCCACGAGGTGCTCCTGGAGGAGTCGATCCTGGGGTGGAAGGAGTACGAGCTGGAGATCATGCGCGACCGCGCCGACAACGTGGTCGTCGTCTGTTCGATCGAGAATCTCGACCCGATGGGTGTGCACACCGGTGACTCCATCACCGTCGCACCCGCACTGACCCTGACCGATCGTGAGTACCAGAAGATGCGTGACATCGGTATAGCGGTCATCCGCGAGGTCGGTGTCGAGACCGGTGGCTGCAACATCCAGTTCGCCGTCAACCCGGAGGACGGCCGGATCATCGTCATCGAGATGAACCCGCGCGTGTCTCGGTCATCCGCATTGGCTTCCAAGGCAACGGGTTTCCCGATCGCCAAGATCGCCGCGAAGATGGCGATCGGCTACACGCTGGACGAGGTGCCGAACGACATCACGCGGGAGACGCCGGCCAGTTTCGAGCCGACGCTCGACTACGTGGTGGTGAAGGTCCCGCGTTTCGCGTTCGAGAAGTTCCCGGCCGCCGACCCGACCCTCACCACGACGATGAAGTCGGTCGGCGAGGCCATGGCGATCGGCCGCAATTTCACCGAGGCACTGCAGAAGGCGCTGCGGTCGCTGGAGCGCAATGGGGCGACATTCCACTGGGATCCCGACAACGCACCGAGCCGGCAGATGGGCGAAGCCCTGCTGGAACAGGCCGGCACGCCGACGGATGGCCGGATCGTGTTGGTGCAGCAGGCTCTTCGTGCGGGATTGAGCGTCGAGGAGGTGCACGAAGGGACCAAGATCGACCCGTGGTTCCTCGATCAGATCCAATTGATCAACAAGGTCGCAGGGATCATCGCCGACGCCGATCAGCTCACGCCTGAGCTGCTGCAGCTGGCCAAGCGTCATGGATTCTCCGATGCCCAGATCGCCCAGCTGGCACGTATGCCGGAGGCGGTCGTCCGGGGTCTGCGTTATGCCCTCGGGGTGCGCCCTGTCTACAAGACGGTGGACACCTGCGCCGCCGAGTTCGCCGCACAGACGCCGTACTACTACTCCAGTTATGACCAGGAGTCGGAGGTGTTGCCGCGTGAGCGGCCCGCGGTGATCATCCTCGGCTCGGGCCCCAACCGGATCGGCCAGGGTGTCGAGTTCGACTACTCGTGCGTGCACGCGTCGTTCGCATTGCAGGACAAGGGTTTCGACACCATCATGATCAACTGCAACCCGGAGACGGTGTCGACCGACTACGACACTTCCAGCCGGCTCTACTTCGAGCCGTTGACGCTGGAGGACGTGCTCGAGGTCGTCCATGCCGAGCAGCAGGCCGGCCCCATCGCGGGCGTCATCGTGCAGCTCGGCGGCCAGACGCCACTCGGCCTGGCCCAGGCGCTCAAGGATGCCGGGGTCCCGATCGTCGGCACCTCGCCGGAGGCGATCGACCTCGCCGAGGACCGCGGTGCGTTCGGTCGTGTGCTCGCGGAGGCGGAGCTGCCGTCGCCGAAGCACGGCACGGCATACAGCGTCGACGAGGCACTCGTCGTCGCGCGGGAGATCGGCTACCCGGTCCTGGTGCGGCCGTCCTACGTGCTCGGCGGTCGCGGCATGGAGATCGTGTATGACGACGAGACGCTGACCGACTACGTCAGCCGGGCGACCCGCGCCTCCAGCGATCACCCGGTCCTGGTCGACCGGTTCCTGGACGATGCCGTCGAGATCGACGTGGACGCGTTGTTCGACGGCACCGACATGTACCTCGGCGGCATCATGGAGCACATCGAGGAGGCGGGCATCCATTCCGGTGACTCGGCCTGCACCCTGCCGCCGGTGACCCTGGGCGCGCAGGAGATCGAGCGGGTGCGGACCTCGACACGCCTGCTGGCCGAGGGCGTCGGTGTCCGCGGTCTGATCAACGTGCAGTACGCGCTCGCGCACGACACCCTCTATGTGCTGGAGGCGAATCCTCGTGCCAGCCGGACGGTTCCGTTCGTGGCGAAGTCGACCGGCGTGCCCCTGGCCAAGGCTGCGGCACGGGTCATGCTCGGCGAGTCGATCCAGGAGCTTCGCGACGACGGTCTGCTGCCGCTCGCCGGTGACGGCGGCATGCTGCCGCCGGACTCGGCGATCGCGGTCAAGGAAGCGGTGCTGCCGTTCAAGCGCTTCCGGACGCGCGAGGGACAGGTCGTGGACAGTCTGCTCGGGCCGGAGATGCGCTCGACCGGCGAGGTCATGGGTTTCGACGACGACTTCGGTGCCGCGTTCGCCAAGAGCCAGCTCAGCTCGGTGACCGGACTGCCTCGCGAGGGCTGCATCTTCGTGTCGGTCGCCAACCGCGACAAGCGGGCGATGATCTTCCCGGTGAAGCGACTGGCCGACCTCGGTTTCGACATACTGGCCACGACCGGAACGGCCGATGTGTTGCGCCGCAACGGGATCGAAGCGCAGATTGTCCGCAAGCACAGCGAGGGCACCGGCGCGAACGGTGAGCCGACCATCGTCGACCGCATCCTGGACGGGGAGGTCGCGATGGTGGTCAACACCCCGTCGGGACAGGGCGCGCGCGAGGACGGCTACGCCATCCGCGCGGCGACGACCAGCATGGACCGGCCGATCATCACGACGGTGCAGCAGCTCGCGGCCGCGGTGCAGGGCATCGAGGCCCAGCTGGCCGGGCCGTTCAAGGTGAAACCGCTGCAGGACCATGCCAAGGATCTCGACCTCTACGGCAGGTCGCTGGGATGAGCGAGGGTGATCGGATGAGCGACGACATCGAGCCTTTCGGCATCCGACTCGGTGCCGCGGTCGAGGCGCACGGCCCGGTGTGTGCCGGGATCGACCCGCACCCTTCGCTGCTGGAGGCGTGGGACCTGCCGGTGTCGGTGAAGGGCCTGCGGCGTTTCGCCGAGATCGCCGTCGAGGCGTTCGGCGGCGAGGTGGCGCTGGTCAAGCCGCAGAGTGCGTTCTTCGAGCGCTTCGGCGCCGCCGGGATCGAGATCCTGGAGGATGTCCTTGCCGGGCTGCGCGAGATGGGGACGCTGAGCCTGCTCGACGTCAAACGAGGTGACATCGGCTCGACCATGCTCGCCTACGCACAGGCCTACCTCGACGACTCGTCGACGCTTCGTGCCGATGCGATCACTGTCAGCCCGTTCCTCGGGCTTGGTTCACTGGCACCGGCTTTCGATCTTGCTCGACGGACCGGGCGCGGAGTCTTCGTGCTGGCGATGACGTCGAATCCCGAGGGCGCGTCCGTGCAGCACGCGGTGTGGGACGGCGACACGGTGGGCGGCGCCATCATCGATGCGGTGTCCGAGCTGAACGCCCTGGCGCCTGCCGACGGCTTCGGTGACGTGGGCATGGTGGTGGGTGCAACCGTCGGCAAGGACATTGCCGACCTCGGCCTCACCGAGCGGCTGGTCCAGTCGCGTGCGCCGCTGCTCGCGCCGGGCGTGGGGGCACAGGGCGCGACCGTCGGTGACGTCGGGCGGGGTTTCGGCGTTGCCGCGTCGCTGGTGCTGCCCGCGACGTCCCGGGCGGTCCTGTCCGCCGGCCCGGACGTCGCAGCGCTGCGCGCAGCGCTGTCCGCGGTGCAGGAGGAGGCCTCCGGCCTGCGTCTGCGGGTCGAGCAGTGACGCACGAGACGGTCTGATCTACTACCCGACGTAGTAGAATGATGGCGTGCCGACGGAGTCGAGGCTACGCTCACGGAGACGTTGGTCGGCAGCGAAGGAATGAGTGCTGATGATCCTTGTCGGGTATGACGGTTCACAACAATCCACTGCGGCGGTTCGCTGGGCCGCACATGCGGCCCTGCGGCGGCAGGAACCCCTGCAGATCCTCTCGGCGGTCCCGATGCCGGTGGTCTACGGCAGCGAGTTCCTCCCGGCGAGTGCCATCCAGGAGTTCGCCGAGGAGGCCTCCAAGGTCGCCGCCGACGGTGCGCGAGTCGCCCGCGAGGAAGGCGTCACCGAGGTGGAATCCCTTGGCGTCTCGGCGAACCCGGCCAATGCGCTGGTCGAGGCGTCGTCGGACGCTTCACTCGTGGTCGTGGGTAACCGAGGGCATCACCAGCTGGTCGAGACGATGCTCGGTTCGGTGGGCCACGCGGTGTCGGCGCACGCGGCGTGCCCGGTGGTCGTCGTCCGCGGCGTCGGAGTGGACCCGCTGGCGCGCGTGGTCGTCGCGTATGACGCATCGGAGCCGGCGCAACGGGCCGTCGAGTTCGCGGCGGCAGCGGCCGCCGCATCGGGTGCGTCCTTGCACATCGTCGGCGCCTGGGACGATCCGGCGATGACCTACGGTCTGCCGTCGATCGGCGACGTCAACGACATCGCGGAGGCCGTCAACGACGACCTGCAGGCCGCGCGCAGCACCGTCCTCGCCCGGCACGCAGACCTGATGGTGACCACCGAGGTCACCCGCGGGCAGGCAGCGGTCGAGATCGCCCGCATCGCCGAGGATGCCGGACTCCTGGTGGCCGGGAGCCGTGGACGTGGCGGTTTCCGGTCGCTGCTACTGGGCTCGGTGAGCCGCCGGCTGCTCGCGACCGCACCCTGCCCGGTCGCGGTGGTGCGCTGAGCGCCGGTCGCCGGCTCAGCCGCGCAGGTGCTTGAGCGCCTCCCGGCGCGACAGTGGGCTGAGCTGCTCGTGATCGGCGACGAACCGGCGCACCCACTCCGGCTCCTGCCGGGCGTACTCCCGCAGCGCCCAGCCGATCGCCTTGCGGATGAAGAACTCCCGGTCCGCCTGGTTCGCCTCGATCACCTCGGTCAGCAACCGTGCGTCGACCCGGTTCCGCCGGCCCAGCTGGCTGATGATCGCCAACCGGCGCAACCACATGTCGTCGTGAACGCTCCAGCGGCGCACGATCCCGGCGGTATGACGAGGCTGCGCATCGTGCAGCTCCGCGATGCGGTGCGCGGTCTCGTCGACGACGTCCCACCAGGCGCCGGCGACCGCGAAATGCTCGTGCAGACCGGTCAGCTCGCGCCGGCCGCGGGCGAGCGGCATACCGACCAGCGCGAGGGCGGCATACCACTCCTCGCGGTGCGTTGCCCGATCGAACAGGGTGCGGGCGGCGTCCGCGAGCTCAGCGAGATCCGCGGGCGGCAGCTGCCTCGCGGCGGCACGCGTCAGCGTCCGCACCCGCGGCACCCGCACCCCGTAGTACGGCAGCGCCGACTTCATGTACGCCTGCATACCCGGTGCGAGCCCCGGGTCGGCGGCCCGGGCCAGCTCCGCACGGATCAGCGCGACCAGGCTGTCGGTCACGGGTCAGCGACGCCGGCCGAACAGGAAGTAGGCGGCAGGCAGCAACCCGGCGGAGTTGACGACCGGAAGTGCGACCGCCCATGCCACCTTCGGGCCGCGCACCGCATCGGCCGGGCGGCGAGCGAGGTCGATGACCGCGGCCGTCTTGGCCGCGGTGTCGATCGCTGCCGCTGCCACCGCGAGCCGTCGCTGCAGCGGGGAGAGGGCACGCCACTTCTGGGTGAGGCGCGCCGGAGCGCGGGTGTCGACGAGGTCCGCGGTGCCTCGATTGTCGGAAGCCATCCCTCACGGTAACCGCTCGACATGACACCCCTCGTTGCCGAACCGCGCGGACAGTCGCTAGGTTCGCTGGAGTGCGGGTCGAACCGCACGGACACCGAGTTCCTCCCATCGGACACACGCAGGAGAAAGACACGTGGCCCTACCGCAATTGACGCCGGAACAGCGCGCTGAGGCACTCGCCAAGGCGGCAGCGGCGCGACGAGAACGGGCCGAGGTCAAGAACCGCCTGAAGTATGCCCAGGGTTCGCTGCGCGAGGTGATCGACGCGGGCAAGGACAACGAGGTCATCGGCAAGATGAAGGTTTCCGCCCTGCTGGAGTCGCTGCCGGGGGTCGGCCGGGTCCGGGCCCGGCAGATCATGGCCGAGATCGGCATCGCGGAGACCCGCCGGGTGCGGGGGCTGGGCGCCAACCAGGTGCAGCGGCTGCTGGAACACTTTGAGCAGGACGGGGATTCGTGACCGCAGCGGCGCAACCCGACAGCGGTCAGGAGACCGCTCCGAAGAACTGCGCTCCGTTGGTCGTACTCGCCGGTCCGACCGCCGTCGGCAAGGGCACCGTGTCGGCATACATCCGTGAGCACTACCCTGAGGTCTGGCTGTCGGTCTCGGCGACCACGCGGCCGGCCCGCCCGGGGGAGGTCGACGGCAAGCACTACCACTTCATCAGCCAGCAGCGGTTCGACCGGATGGTTGCCGAGGGCGAGTTCCTCGAGCACGCGGTCGTCCACGGCCGGGCCAGTTACGGCACGCCCCGCGGGCCGGTGCTGCGAGCCGCAGCCGAGGGAAAACTGCCGTTGCTGGAGATCGACCTGCAGGGCGCGCGACAGGTCCGGGAGCAGATGCCGGAGGCCTACTTCGTGTTCCTGGCACCGCCCAGCTGGGACGAACTCGTGCGGCGACTGGTCGGGCGGGGCACCGAAAGCGCGGCCGAGAGGGAGGTCCGGCTGGCCACCGCCCGCCGGGAGCTGGCGGCCCAGGAGGAGTTCGACACGACCATCGTCAACGACGATGTTCGGCGTGCGGCCGAGGAACTCGTACAATTGATGCAGCAGCATGTCTGCGCCGCCCCGGGTGGCGCTCGTGCTGACGGTCAAACACCCACCAACTAGAAGCGAGATTTTCTTCGTGTCTGGCACCAAGGCTGCCCCCGAGGGCATCACCAACCCGCCGATCGACGACCTGCTGCAGGTCGCCGACTCCAAGTACGCGCTGGTCATCTACGGCGCCAAGCGGGCGCGGCAGATCAACGCCTACTACTCGCAGCTGTCCGAAGGCCTGCTGGAGTATGTCGGGCCGCTCGTCGACAGCCAGGTCAACGACAAGCCGCTGTCGATCGCGCTGCGTGAGATCAACGATGGACTGCTGTCGATCGAGCAGGTCGAAGCCTAAGTCTCCCCGCTCCATGCGCATCGTTCTCGGCGTCAGCGGGGGTATCGCCGCCTACAAGGCATGCCTGCTGCTGCGCCGGTTCACCGAGTCGGGTCACGACGTCACCGTCGTCCCGACCGCGTCCGCACTCAACTTCGTCGGGGCGCCCACCTGGTCCGCGCTGTCCGGCAAACCCGTCGCCGACGACGTCTGGACCCGGGTCGAGGAGGTTCCGCACGTCCGGCTCGGCAAACAGGCCGACCTCGTCGTGGTGGCACCGGCCACCGCCGACCTGATCGCGAAGGCGGCACACGGCCTGGCCGACGACCTGCTGACCAACACCCTGCTGACCGCCCGCTGCCCGGTCGTCATCGCGCCCGCGATGCACACCGAGATGTGGCTGCACCCGGCGACCGTCGCCAACGTCGCAACGCTGCGCGAACGCGGCGTGCACGTCATGGACCCGGCGTCGGGGCGGCTCACCGGTGCCGACACCGGCCCCGGCCGGCTGCGGGAACCCGCCGAGATCGCCTCCTACGCACTGGGTTTGGTACAGCCCGCCGAGGGGTCGCTGAGTGGCCGGCACGTCGTGGTCTCCGCCGGCGGCACCCGGGAGCCGATCGACCCGGTGCGTTTCATCGGCAACCGGTCGAGCGGGAAGCAGGGTTACGCGCTGGCTGCCGTCGCCGCGCGGCGCGGTGCGCGCGTCACCCTGGTCAGCGCCAATGCCGCGCTTGCCGTCCCGGACGGTGTCGACCTCGTCGAGGTCGAGACGACCGTCCAGCTGCAGGAGGCCGTGACCGCTGCGGGCAAGGACGCGGACGCGGTCGTCATGGCGGCGGCGCCGGCGGACTACCGCTCTGCGGCATACACCGACCACAAGATCAAGAAGACCGGGAGCGGCGACGACCTCGTGCTGCAACTGGTCGAGAACCCCGACATCGTCAAGGGGCTGGTGGCGGCGCGCGGCGCGGCCACCGCACCGGTCATCGTCAGTTTCGCGGCCGAGACCGGTGACGCCACCGGCTCGGTCATGGACCATGCGCGTGCCAAGTTCGCGCGCAAGGGCAGTGATCTGCAGGTGGTCAACGAGGTCGGGCCGGGTGTGACGTTCGGCCAGGACGAGGCCGTCATACACATCCTGAGCCGTGCGGGCGACGAGACCACGGTGGGTCCGGCCGACAAAGTGACGTTGGCCGCAGCCATCTGGGACGCCGTCGAGCACCAGTTGGAAACCGTCTAAGATCCGAAGCGGTCCTGCGACATCGCCGGGCCAGCCAGCAGCCGCTGCACACGAAGGAGCAACCTGTGGCCCGTCTCTTCACCTCGGAATCCGTGACCGAGGGGCACCCCGACAAGATCTGCGACCAGATCAGCGACTCCATCCTGGACGCCATGCTCGCCGAGGACCCGGGATCCCGGGTCGCGGTCGAGACCATGGTCACCACCGGTCTGGTGCACGTCGCAGGTGAGGTGCGCACCCAGAGCTACGTCCCGATCGCCAAGCTCGTCCGGGACACCATCGTCGACGTCGGGTACGACTCCTCCCTCAAGGGCTTCGACGGCCGCACCTGCGGCGTGTCGATCTCGATCGGCGACCAGTCGGTGGACATCGCCCAGGGCGTCGACACCGCGCACGAGCACCGCACCGAGGGGGGCACCGAGCAGCGTGACTCCCAGGGCGCCGGTGACCAGGGCCTGATGTTCGGGTACGCGTGCTCCGACACCGCCGAGCTGATGCCGCTGCCGATCTTCCTGGCCCACCGCCTCTCCGAGCGGCTGACCAGCGTGCGCAAGAGCGGCGAACTCGCCTACCTGCGCCCGGACGGCAAGACCCAGGTCACCATCGCCTACGACGGTGACAAGGCGGTCCGGCTGGACACCGTGGTGCTGTCCACCCAGCACGCCCCGAACATCTCGCTGGAGGGCATGCTCGAGCCGGACATCGACGAGCACGTGATCCGGCCGGTGCTCGAGGAGCTCGCGGCCAGCGGCAACTCGCTGGACACCTCGGCCTACCGCAAGCTGATCAACCCGACCGGCAAGTTCGAGATCGGTGGCCCGATGGGTGATGCCGGTCTGACCGGCCGCAAGATCATTGTCGACACCTACGGCGGTATGGCGCGCCACGGCGGCGGCGCCTTCTCCGGCAAGGACCCGTCGAAGGTGGACCGCTCGGCGGCATACGCCACCCGGTGGGTGGCCAAGAACGTCGTGGCCGCGGGTCTGGCCGACCGGTGCGAGGTGCAGGTCGCCTACGCGATCGGCAAGGCACAGCCGGTGGGCCTGTATGTCGAGACCTTCGGCACCGAGACCAAGCCGCTGGAGCAGATCGAGAAGGCCATCACCACCGTCTTCGATCTGCGCCCCGCTGCCATCGTCGAGGAGCTGGACCTGCTGCGCCCGATCTACAGGGCGACTGCGGCATACGGTCACTTCGGCCGCACCAAGGCGGACGGCGTCGAGAACGCCTTCACCTGGGAGCGCACCGACAAGGTCGACGCGCTGCGCAGCGCGCTCTAGCCTTCCCGGCCGACAGGCCTACTTATCGCCCAGAGGCTCAGTAGTTCGAGCGGATTCGCCCGGTTTCCGCCCGAATTACTGGGCCTCTGGGTGCGTTTCTGAGCCTGTCGGCGGAATGGGGGAAGGGTGGGGGAGGTGCTGGCCAGCGGCCGGGGGAGGTATGGCGTCGGCGTGTCCGACACGTCGCGTATAAACAGGGGCATGCAGCCGTCCGACGAGCCGCCCGCACCGGCCACTCCCGAGCAGTTGCACCTGCTGCACGCGGCGGCGCCGAGGGTCGTCGCGGAGCGGGTGCGTGCGGAGCCGGACGAGCCTGCGGTGCCGCAGCCGGTCGCGCGCGTGGTGCTCGACGTGTCGCTGGCGCACCTGGACCGGCCGTTCGAATACGCGGTGCCGGCCGACCTCGCTCAGAGCGCCCGTCCCGGGGTGCGGGTGAAGGTGCGCTTCGCCGGCAAGGACGTGTCGGGTTTCGTCGTCGACCGGGTGGACGAACCCGAGCACACCGGCAAGCTGACGCCGCTGCGCCGGGTCGTCAGCCCCGAGCCGGTGCTCACGGCGTCCGTGCTGGCCGCCGCCCGCACGATCGCCGACCACTACGCGGGGCCCCTGGCCGATGTGCTGCGACTCGCGGTGCCACCGCGGCACGCCGCCGCCGAGAAGGCGCTCGACGCCAAACCGGTGACGGAGCCGGCACGGCCCGGCGGCGAGGATTCGACCGCCTGGCAACGCTATCCGGCCGGCGACGCCTTCCTGCGTCGTCTGGCCGCCGGCGACGACCCGGCCGCGTCCTGGCTCGCGGCGCCGACGGTCGATCCCGACCAGGACTGGCCGGCCGCGCTCGCCCACGCCGCCCGCGCAACGCTGCACGGCGGGCGTGGTGCGGTGCTCGTCGTGCCCGACCACCGGGACCTGGACCGGCTCGAGGCGGCGGTGATCGCCGCGCTGGGCGAGGGCCGACACGTGCGGCTGACCGCCGAGCAGGGTCCGCAGGCCCGCTACACCGCCTGGCTGAAGGCACTGCGCGGTCACGTCCGGTGCGTCATCGGCACCCGCGCCGCGGCCTGGGCGCCGGTGCGGGACCTGGGGCTGCTGGCGTGCTGGGACGACGGGGACGACCTACTGGCCGAGCCGCGCTCGCCATACCCGCAGACCCGTGAGGTGCTGCGCGTGCGCGCCGGCCGGGAGCGTGCCGCGCTGCTGCTCGGCGGGTTCGCCCGCTCGGTGCCCGTCCAACGCTGGCTGGCGACCGGCACGGTCCGCGACGTCAGCGCGCGGACCGCCCCGGGCTCCGTCCCGCGGGTCGTGGTGGCCGGCGACGAACGTGAGGTGGAGCGGGCCGGCGCCGCGGCACACGCGCACCTGCCACCGGTGGCCTGGTCCACCGCCCACGCCGCCCTGGCTGACGGCCCGGTGCTGGTGCAGGTGCCACGGCGCGGCTACCTGCCGACGCTGCGATGCGGCCAGTGCCGGCAGATCGCCCGGTGCGGCGCCTGCCACGGACCGCTCGGACTGACCGCGCCGACGGCCCCGGCGAGCTGCCGCTGGTGCGGGCGGCAGGCGAGCCCCTGGCGCTGCCCCGAGTGCTACGGCACCGCCCTGCGCGCGGCCGTCGTCGGGGCACGACGCACCGCCGAGGAGCTCGGGCGGGCCTTCCCCGGCACCACGGTGCTGCGGTCCGGGGCCGGGGAGGTGCTCGGTCACGTCGGCCCGGAGCCGAAGCTGGTGATCGCCACGCCGGGAGCCGAGCCGGTCGCCGAGACGGGGTATGCCGCAACGCTGCTGCTGGACGCCTGGGCGTTGCTGGACCGCTCGGCACTGGACGCCGGGGAGGAGACGCTGCGGCGGTGGCTCGCCGCGGCCGCACTCACCCGGCCGGCGGCGCGGGGCGGCGCCGTGGTCGTCTGCGGCGCGGCCTCCGGTGTCACCCTGCCGCCGGTGGAGGCGCTCGCCCGCTGGGCACCAGCCACCTTCGCTGAGCGCGAGCTGGCCGCGCGCCGCGAGCTGGACCTACCGCCCGCGTCCTGGATGGCGTTGGTGACCGGGGACGCGGCCGACCTGGGCGCGTTCGCGGACGCGGCACGGCACGCCCTCGACGACAGCATCCCGCTGGAGCGCATCGGACCCATGCCCGCTCCGGGTGGCGGCGAGGGGACGGCGCTGCTGCTGCGGACCGCGCTCCCGCACGCCCCGGCGGCTTCCCGGGCGGTCGCTGCCGCCCGTGCGGTGCGCAGCGCACGCAAGCTGCCGGGCACCGTGACGGTCCGGGTCGATCCGAGCGGCGCGCTGCTCTGAGTCGCCGTCACGAGACCTTGCCCCGGCAACGGGCCGACGCGCCGATATCGCTAGTGTCTGAGTGATGAATTCGCAGCAAGTGCTGACCGCAGAGGACCCGAACCTGAAGCCGTCACCGGTCGACGCCGTCGTCTTCGACCTCGGCAACGTGCTGATCGACTGGGACCCCCGGCCGGCGATCGCAGCGGGTGTCGGTGACGAGCGTGCCGAGGCGTTCCTCACCGGCGGGGAGTTCGACTTCGGCGCCTGGAACCACGCGCAGGACGCGGGCCGCACGTTCGCCGACGGTGAGGCCGCCGCAACGGCGCAGTTCCCGCACCTCGCGGACGAGATCCGTTCCTACCGAGCCAATTTCGGCGAGTCGCTGCGCGCGCCGATCGACGGCACGGTCGCCATACTCAAGCAGTTGCACGCCGCGCAGATCCCACTGCTCGCGCTCACCAACTGGTCCGCGGAGACGTTCCCGGTCGCGCTCGACAAGTTCGACTTCCTCGACCTCTTCGACGACATCATCGTCTCCGGCGAGGAGGGCGTCGCCAAGCCCGACCCGGAGATCTTCGAGGAACTCGCCGACCGGGTGCGCCACCTGGGCAGCCTCGACGACTGCATCTTCATCGACGACAAGCTGGCCAACGTGCAGGCGGCCACCCTCGCGGGCCTGGACGCGATCGAGTTCACCACCCCGGAGGAGCTGCGCGCCGACCTGTTGGTGCGCGGGCTCCCGGTCGAACGGTAGGAGCCGGTATGTCGATCACGCCCATCCGGCTCTACGGTGACCCCGTCCTGCGCACCCCGGCCGCACCGGTCACGACCTTCGACAAGGAGCTGCGCACCCTCGTCGCCGACCTGACCGAGACGATGATGGATGCACCCGGTGCCGGGCTGGCCGCTCCACAGCTCGGTGTGGGGCTGCGGGTGTTCACCTATTACGTCGACGGCGTGCTCGGACACCTCGTCAACCCCGACCTGGATCTGTCCGGCGAGCTCGAGACCGACGACGAGGGGTGCCTGTCGATCCCCGCGTTCTCCTGGCCGACGCCCCGGTCGGTTTCCGTGGTCGCTCGTGGGTTCGACATGTATGGCGAGCCGCTCACCCTCGAGGGCAGCCATCTGCTGGCCCGCTGCATCCAGCACGAGACCGACCACCTGGACGGCATCCTCTTCATCGACCGGCTCGACAAGGAGCAGCGCAGGCTCGCGCTCAAGGAGATCCGCAACGCGGAGTGGGCCGGCCTGCCCGGGCCGATCGTCAGGGACAGTCCGCACGCCAACCCGTCGTACGGGGCCTGACATGCGTGTCGTCTTCGCCGGCACACCCGAGGTGGCGCTGCCCAGCCTGCGCGCGATCGCGGCGTCCCCGCACCAGATCGTCGGCGTGGTCACGCGTCCGGACGCGCCGGCCGGTCGGGGCCGCGCCCTGCGCCCGTCACCGGTCGGCGAGTTCGGTGCGGAGCTGGGCGTGCCGGTGCTCACCCCGCGGTCGGCCAAGGACCCGGGTTTCGCCGAGGAGTTGGCGGCGCTGCAACCGGACGTGTGCCCGGTGGTCGCCTACGGCTCACTGGTGCCACGCAGGGTCATCGACATACCGCGCCTCGGGTGGGTCAACCTGCACTTCTCGCTGCTGCCGGCCTGGCGCGGCGCCGCCCCGGTGCAGCACGCGATCCTGCACGGCGACGAGGTGACCGGCGCGACGGCCTTCCTGCTCGAAGAAGGCATGGACACCGGTCCCGTGCTGGGCACGATGACCGAGACGATCCGCCCGGCCGACACCAGCGGCGACCTGCTGGGGCGGCTGGCCGAAGCGGGCGCGGGACTGCTCGTCGCAGCACTCGACGGGCTGGAGAGCGGTTCGATCGCCCCGGTGCCGCAACCCGCCGACGGTGTCTCCATGGCGCCGAAGATCACCGCCGCCGACGGTGAGATCCGTTGGAGCGACCCGGCTTTCGCCATCGACCGACGAGTTCGAGCCTGTACGCCGGCACCGGGTGCGTGGACGACGTTCCGTGGGACACGCCTGAAGATCGGCGGCCTGACGCCGAGCGCGCCGGACGACATCCAGCCGGCAGCGGGCGAACTGCGCGCCACCAAGAAGGCCGTGTATGTCGGCACCGGCAGCACTCCCGTGCGGCTGGATGTCGTCCAGCCGCACGGCAAGAAGGCGATGCCCGGTGCGGACTGGGCCCGCGGTGTGCGGGTCGACGAAGGAGAGACTTTCGGGTGAACAACAGCGACCAACCTGGCGGGTACCGCGACGAGCGCGGCCGGCAGCGCCCCGCGTCACGACGCGCCGGCGGCAAGAACCGCACCGCCGTCCGGCCGGCGGACCGGCGTCGCGGCGGCGACCCCACCCGCAAGGCTGCGTGGCAGGTCATGCGGTCGGTGGCCGACGGTGCCTACGCCAACCTGGAGCTGCCGAAGGTGCTCCGGGCGGCGGACCTGCACGGACGGGACGCCGCGTTCGCCACGGAGCTGACGTACGGCGCCATCAGGATGCGCGGGCTGTACGACGCCGTCATCGAGTTCGCGGCCGGGCGACCGGTCGGGCAGATCGACCCGCCGGTGCTGGACACGCTGCGTCTCGGCGCCCATCAGATCCTCGGCATGCGGGTCCCGTCGCACGCCGCCGCCTCGGAGACGGTGGCCCTGGCACGCGAGATGAACGGCACCGGGGCCTCGGGCTTCGTCAACGCCGTGCTGCGGCGGATCACCGAGCGCACCCGCGAGGAGTGGGTCCGAGAGGTCACGGCCGGCCGGTCCCTTGAGGACGCGCTCGCCGTCGAGTACTCGCACCCGGCCTGGGTGGTGCGGGCGTTGCGCGGAGCGTTGCGGTCCGGGGGAGTGGCCGACGAGGCGAGCCTGGACGATGCGCTGGTCGCGCTACTGGAGGCGGACAACGCCGCACCGGCGGTGTCACTGGTCGCCCGTCCGGGTCTCGCGACCGTGCAGGAGCTGGTCGACGCCGGCGCCGAGGCGTCCACCCTGTCACCCGTCGGCGCGGTGCTGCCCGGCGGTGACCCGGCCGACATACCGGCCGTCCGGCAGACCCGGGCGGCGGTGCAGGACGAGGGTTCTCAGCTGGTCGCGCTCGCGCTCGCCGCGGCGCCGCGGGAGGGTGAGGGGCCGCAGGAGTGGCTCGACCTGTGCGCCGGGCCGGGTGGCAAGGCGGCACTGCTGGCCGCGCTGTCGGCCGACCGACCGGACGTCACCGTCTTCGTCAACGAGGTCAGCGAGCACCGCACCGAGCTGGTGCGGCGGACCATGCGCGCCGCGATCGACGCCGGTGCCGAGGTCATGATCGGCACCGGCGACGGCCGTGAGCTCGGCGCGGAGGAGCCGAACACCTACGACCGGGTCCTGGTCGACGCACCGTGCACCGGTCTCGGCGCGCTGCGGCGCCGGCCGGAGGCACGCTGGCGACGGACACCGAGCGACGTCACCGACCTCACCACCGTGCAGTCGGACCTGCTGACCTCGGCCCTGGACGCGGCCAAACCCGGAGGTGTCGTCGCCTACGTCACGTGCAGCCCGCACGTCGCGGAGACCACCGAGGTGGTCCGTTCGGTGACCGCGGGCCGTGACGACGTCGTCGTCGAGGACGCGCGGCCGCTCTTCCGCGACGCCGCAGGTGCACAGCTCGCCGATCTCGGTGACGGGCCGGCGGTGCAGCTGTGGCCGCACCTGCACGGCACCGACGCGATGTTCTTCGCGCTGCTGCGCAAGAAGTGAATTAGCAGATACCGCACCACGATTCGTCATGAGAAAACCTGGAGGACGCGTGCTGATCGCACCGAGCATCCTGTCGGCCGACTTCGCCAATCTCGAGCGCGACCTGCACCGGATCGCGAACGCGGACTGGGCGCACGTCGACGTGATGGACTACCACTTCGTGCCCAACCTCACCCTCGGGCTGCCCGTCGTCGAGGCACTGCAACGGGTCAGCCCGATCCCGCTCGACTGCCACCTGATGATCGAGGACCCGGACCGGTGGGCGCCCGCGTACGCGGAGGCGGGGGCACACAGTGTGACCTTCCACATCGAGGCGGCCCGTGACCCGCGCACGCTGGCGAAGGACCTGCACGCGGCCGGCGCGCAGGCCTGTATGGCGCTCAAGCCGGGGACACCGTTCGCGCCGTACGAGGAGTTGCTGGACGTGGTCGACATGGTCCTGGTCATGACCGTGGAGCCGGGGTTCGGCGGGCAGAGCTTCATGGCCGACCAGATGCCGAAGGTGCGCGAGGTCCGGGAGGCGATCGGCCGGCGCGGCGGCCAGATCCGCATCGAGGTCGACGGCGGCGTCGCCGCCTCCACGATCGAACAGTGCGCGGCGGCCGGCGCTGACGTATTCGTCGCAGGCTCAGCCGTTTACGGGGCGGAGGACGCAGCCGCCGCGGTCGAGGAGTTGCGCGGCCTCGCGCAGGCGTGCGCCGGCCACCGCTGACTCACCAGGTGGACGCTCCTTGCGGCAGGGCTTGACTGCAGTGTCATAATGTTGCCGAACGTGCTCCGGGGTCGGTGAAATTCCGAGCCGGCGGTGATAGTCCGCGACCCGACTGCTTCGGCAGCCGGTTGACCTGGTGGAACTCCAGGACCGACGGTTAAAGTCCGGATGGGAGGCGCACGTGGGGTGTGCCCTCTGGCAGACCCCGGCGGCAGTGCAAGGCCAGCCATCCTGGCCGACCGCAACCGCTCGTCATCCCCGGAGCCGGTGAGACCGGACCGGAAGGAGTGACGAGGCGGTGCAGCACCCCTCAGCTTTCGAGCAGCCGATGCGCGCTGCCCTCGAACTGGCCGCGCGCGGCCCCGTCGCCGACGCCAACCCGCGGGTCGGGTGCGTGATCGTGCGTGACCAGGCCGTCGTCGGCCGAGGCTGGCACGCCGGCGCCGGGACGCCGCACGCCGAAGTGGTGGCACTCGCCGACGCCGGTGAGCTCGCGCGCGGCGCCACCGCCTACGTCACGCTCGAGCCATGTGCCCACCAGGGCCGCACCGGACCGTGCACCGCAGCACTCAGCGCGGCCGGCGTGTCCCGGGTCGTCTACGCGCAGGAGGACCCGAACCCGGTCGCGCAGGGCGGCGCCGCGGTGCTCCGCGACCGCGGGATCGAGGTGCACGGCGGTGTGCTGGCCGCCGAGGCCGCAGCCCTCAACGAGACCTGGTCGTTCGCGGTCACCCACGAACGGCCCTGGGTGGTGTGGAAGTTCGCGATGACGCTGGACGGCCGGTCGGCCGCGGCCGACGGGACGAGCCAGTGGATCAGCAACCCCGAGTCCCGTGCCGAAGTGCACGAACTGCGGGCCCGAGTGGGCGCCGTCATGGTCGGCACCGGCACCGCGCTCGCGGACGATCCGCAGCTGACCGCACGTTCCGCGGCCGGTGCCGTCACCGGGCCGCAGCCGTTGCGGGTCGTCGTCGGCGAGCGGGAACTTCCCGCGGCGGCACGGGTGCTGGACGACGCCGCGCCGACGGTGCACCTGCGCACCCACGAGCCGGAGGTCGTGCTCGAGGACCTGCACGCACGCGGCGTCCGGTCCGTCCTGCTCGAAGGCGGTGCGACACTCGGCGCCGCCTTCCAGCGGGCCGGTCTCGTCGACGAAGTCGTCGTGTATGTCGCACCCGTACTGCTCGGCTCCGGCACTGCCGCCGTGGCCGATCTCGGTGTCCACACCCTGTCGGACGCCGCCCACTGGACCCTGCACGACATCCGGCGACTCGCCGACGACGTGCGACTCACCTATCGGAGGAAGTGACGTGTTCACCGGCATCGTCGAAGAGCTCGGAAGAGCCAAAGCGATCGAGCGACAGGGCGACTCGGCTCGGCTCACACTCGAGGCACACAGGGTGCTCGACCAGGTGGAGCACGGTGCGTCGATCGCGGTCAACGGGGTGTGCCTGACGGTCGTGGAACACACCACGGACGAGTTCACCGTCGACGTGATGGCCGAGACCCTGGACCGGAGCAGCCTGGGGGCGCTGACGCCCGGCGGGCAGGTGAACCTGGAGCGCGCCATGCGCGCCGACGGACGGCTGGACGGCCACATCGTGCAAGGGCACGTCGACGGTGTCGTCGAGGTGCTCGGCCGGCAGGAGCACGAGCACTGGACCGAGTTACGGCTGTCGCTGCCGGCGGCGCTGGCGCCATACGTCGCCGAGAAGGGTTCGGTCGCCCTGGACGGCGTCTCCCTGACCGTCGCCTCGGTGACGGCTGACGCGTTCACGGTGTGCCTGATCCCGACGACGCTGCAGCTGACGACCTTCGGGGAGCGTGCGATCGGCGACCCGGTGAACATCGAGGTGGATGTGCTCGCCAAGTACGTCGAGCGCATGGTCGGACTGAACGGGCAGCGAGGAGACCAGCAGTGAACTTCTTCGAGCGCCTCTACGACGCGTCGATCACCATCGGCGGGCACGGCATCACCTGGCGGGAGATCGTCGGAAACCTCTTCGGGCTGGCCTCGGCCATCGGCGGCATGCGGCGCAAGGTCTGGGCCTGGCCGGTCGGGATCGTCGGCAACGCGTTGCTCTTCACGGTCTTCTTCGCGCTCGGCTTCACCGCCCACGGCGGACAGGTGATGTTCGGCCAGGCCGGCCGGCAGGTGTTCTTCATCATCACCTCGATCTACGGGTGGTGGATCTGGCAGCGCAACAAGGCCGGTCGTCGCCCGGACGCCCCGGCCGTACAACCGCACTGGGCCACCGGCGCCGAGCGGCTCGGTTATCTCGGCTTCTGGCTGGTTGCAGTGGTTCTCGTGCAGTGGAGCAGCCGGGTGATCGGTGTCGGCTGGACACCGCCGAGCTGGTACTACTGGGCCGACGCGTGGATCTTCGTCGGCTCGATCGTGGCGACGTTCGCCATGGCGCGCGGCTGGAACGACTTCTGGCTGGTCTGGATCGCGGTCGACCTCGTCGGTGTCCCGGAGCTGATCCACTTCCAGTACTACCCGTCGGCCGCGCTCTACGCGTTCTACGCATGTTTCGTCATCTGGGGTTTCTTCGTGTGGTTGCGAGTCAGCCGTCGGGCGGGCGATCCGTCCGACGTCGATGAAGAGTTGGTGAGGTCATGACAGATTCGATCGAGGCCGCCCTGGCCGAAATCGCCGCCGGCAGGCCGGTGCTCGTCGCGGACGACGCCGACCGGGAGAACGAGGTCGACCTCGTGATGGCCGCGCAGCATGCGGACGCGCGGTGGATCGGCTGGGCCGTCCGGCACGGGTCCGGCGTGATCTGCGCGCCGATGACACATACCGTGGCCGATCGGCTGGGGCTCCCACCGATGGTGCAGGACAACCAGGACCCGAAGGGCACGGCATACACGATCTCCGTGGACGCGACCGGTCTCGCAACCGGGATCAGCGCCGCCGAGCGGGCGAAGACCCTTGCCACGCTGGCCGACCCGAGCTCGGTGGTGGCGGACTTCACCCGCCCCGGACACATCTTCCCGTTGCGTGCCCGCGAGGGAGGCGTGCTCGAACGCACCGGCCACACCGAGGCCGCCGTCGACCTCGCCCGGTTGGCCGGGTGCTCCCCGGTCGGCGCGATCGTCGAACTCGTCCACGACGACGGGTCGATGATGCGGCTCGGGGACGCCGAGGAGCTCGCCGCCCGGGACGGGCTGCTCGTGATCACGATCGAGGACCTGGTGGCCTGGCGCAGGCTGCACGACCGGGTGGTGTGCCGGGCGCGCACGAAGCTGCCGACGCCGCACGGCGCATTCACGATGTTCGGGTACACCGACCTGCTCACCGGTCATGATCACGTGGCACTGGTGTCACCCCACGGGATCTCCGACGAATCACCGCTCGTCCGCGTGCATTCGGAGTGCCTCACCGGCGACGCATTCGGCTCGACGCGGTGCGACTGCGGTCCACAGCTGACCGAGTCCATGCGGCGGATCGGCGCCGGCGGCGGGGTGATCGTCTACCTGCGCGGTCACGAAGGACGTGGCGTCGGCCTGCTCGACAAGCTGCGCGCCTACGAGCTGCAGGACAGCGGCTTCGACACCGTCGACGCGCAGACCGAGCTCGGACTGCCGATCGACGACCGCGAGTTCGGCGCCGCCGCCGCGATCCTGCGTGACCTCGGGATCACCTCGATGCGACTGCTGACGAACAACCCGCAGAAGGAGAAGCAGCTGGCGGCGCTGGGTCTGCAGGTGGAGCGGGTGCCGCTGGTCACCGGCCGCACCGTCAACAACAGCCGGTACCTGGACACCAAACGGGACCGCCTCGGCCACCACCTCGGAGACACAGCATGAGTAAACACGGCGCGCCCGCCCCTGAAGCAGTGGACGGCAGCGGGTTGCGAGTGGCCGTCGTGGCGGCTTCCTGGCACCAGCAGGTGATGGACGGGTTGATCGACGGCGCACGGCGCGGTCTCGACGCGTGCGGGATCCCGGACGCCGAGGTGGTCCGGGTGCCCGGCACGTTCGAGTTGTCGGTGGCGTGCGCGCGGCTCGCCCCGTCATACGACGCACTGGTGGCGCTCGGTGTGGTGATCCGCGGCGGCACACCGCACTTCGACTATGTGTGCACGGCGGCGACACACGGCCTGACCGACGTGTCGGTCCGGACCGGCACCCCGGTCGGCTTCGGGGTGCTGACCTGTGACGACGACGCCCAGGCGCTCGACCGCGCGGGGTTGCCGGGGTCCGCCGAGGACAAGGGGTTCGAGGCGGCGACGGCAGCCGTGGCCACCGCCATGACCCTGCGTGAGAGCTAAGCGTGCCGGGCGTGACGCCATCCGACCAGGGATCAGAGTGTGGTCCAGCTGCAGCAGTGAAGTCCGGTGCAATTAGCCTTGGCTGACGTGAAGACGTTCGATCAGCTGTTTGCTGAGCTAAGGACCAAGGCCAAGGATCGGCCCGCCGATTCGGGCACCGTGCGTGAGCTCGACGCCGGCGTGCATTTCATCGGCAAGAAGATCGTCGAGGAAGCCGCCGAGGTCTGGATGGCAGCTGAGCATGAGGGCGTGGAGCGGACCGCCGAGGAGATCAGCCAACTGCTCTACCACCTGCAGGTGCTGATGATCGCCCAGGACATCACGCTGGAGGACGTCTATGCCCACCTCTGACATGCTCCGTGTCGCCATGCCCAACAAGGGCGCGCTCGCCGAGGCGAGTGCGCAGATCATGCGCGAGTCCGGCTACCGTGTGCGTCGGGAGTCCAAGGAACTGGTGGTCGTCGACGCCGAGCAGCAGGTGGAGTTGTTCTACCTGCGGCCGCGTGACATCGCCGTGTATGTCGGCCGCGGTCACCTCGATGTCGGCATCACCGGCCGGGATCTGTTGCTCGACTCCGGTGCCCCCGCGACCGAAGTCATGCAGCTCGGCTTCGGTGCGTCCACCTTCCGTTACGCCGCGCGGACGGGACAGATCTCGTCGGTCGACGAACTCGACGGCAAGCGCATCGCGACCAGCTTCGCCGGCCTGGTCGGTAAGGACCTCGCGGACAAGGGGATCGACGCCTCCGTGGTCCATCTCGACGGAGCCGTGGAGACGGCGGTGACCCTTGGAGTCGCCGACGTGATCGCCGACGTCGTGGAGACCGGCACGACGCTCCGGAATGCGGGGCTCGAGGTCTTCGGCGACCCGATCCTGCACTCCGAAGCGGTACTGATCCGGCCGCAGGACCGGGTGGCGGAGCCGGATGCTGCCGTCGAAGTGCTGATCCGGCGGTTGCAGGGTGTCCAGACGGCCAGCCGCTACGTGATGATGGACTACGACATACGGGTCGAGCTGGTCGAGCAGGCCTGTGCGTTGACGCCGGGTCTGGAGTCGCCGACCGTGTCGCCGCTGCATCGCGAGGGGTATGTCGCGGTGCGTTCCATGGTGCCGCGGTCATCCACGAATGCCGTGATGGACCGGCTCTACGAGATCGGCGCACGGGCGATCCTGGTCACCGAGATCGCGGCCTGCCGGTTGTGACGGCAGTGACGTCGGACTCCGGCCGTGCGATGGCCGCCTATGCAACGTTCCGGCCGCGCAGGTCGCGATTCGTGAGCATCGGCGTGGGGATCGCGCTCGTCGTGGTGTTCGTCATCGTGGCGCTGCGGATCCCGCACGGGGGAGTGACCGGCTGGAACACCCCCGACTCCGTCGCCATGATCGCGTTCGCGGTGGCGGTCGCGGCGTTCCTGCTGCGGTACGCCTTCGTGCACGCGACACCCACCCCGGAGGGTCTTCACGTCACCAACCTGATCGTCTCGCGCGACCTGGACTGGGCGGAGATCGTCAACGTGCAGTTCGGCAACGGCGCACCCTGGCTGACCCTGGAACTCAGTGACACCGAGACGTTGGCGGTGATGGCGGTGCAGCGGTCCGACGGTGCGTTCGCCGAGGCGGAGGCCGGCCGGCTCGCGGCGCTCGTCGAGGCCCACAACCGCCCCCCGCGCGACGACTGAAGGAGCCGGCTTGCGCAGGGTCGGACGTTACTGCGTGCGCAGGATCAGGTCGGCGTGCTCGCGGGTGCGGTCGGCGCCGAAGACCTGCTCCTCCTGGAGCGCCCAGCGCTGCCAGTGCGGTCGGTAGGCGTCACCGTCGCGGGCGAGCGCGCGATGCTTGCGGGTGGCGTCGTCGGCGTCCAGCCAGACGCGGAGGTCGGCATACGGTCGCGCGAGGCCGACGCTGCTGCCGGCGCCCTCGACGATCACCACAGCGGCCGGGGACACTGCGACCAGGGGGCCGAATTCGTCGTGTTCCCAGTCGAACTGGCGGAACGCAGCCGGTTCGTGACGACGTAGCGGCGCGAGCACCTGCGCGGCCAGCAGCGCCGGGGTTGCGGCCAGGCCGTCCCAGCCGGGGTAGATGTGGTCGAGGTGGACGACGCCGGCATCCGGCAACCGCGCGGCCAGGGCGGCGGCGAACGTGGTCTTGCCGGAGCCGCTGCGCCCGTCGATCGCGACGATCGCCGGACGGGTGCGGATCGCGCGGGCACGACCCGCGACGAGATCCACCTGCTCGGCCGAGGGTCCGTCGCTCACACGGAGCAACCTAGCGGGCGAGCGGCGGGTCCTGACGGCGAGCGGCCCGGCGACCCGGCTGCATCAGGACAGCGGGGTGACGTCCCGGTTCGCGATGTGGTTCGGCCGCGGGGCGGCTGCGGCGAACGGCTGCTGCGGAGCGTTCTCGACGCTGTTGAAGACCAGGAAGATGTTGGACCGCGGGTACGGCGTGATGTTGTTCGCCGACGCGTGCATGATGTTCGAGTCGAACCAGAGCGCCGAACCGGCCGGGCCGGTGAACTGGTCGATCCCGCAGCGTTCGGCGAGAGCCGCGATCGACGCCTCGCTCGGCACGCCGACCGTCTGCTCCTGCAGTGAGGACGCGTGGTTGTCGGCCGGTGTCTCGCCGACGCCGGGCACGAAGACCTCGTGGGATCCCGGCATCACCATCAGGCCGCCGTTGAACGGGTAGTTGCGGGTCAGCGCGATCGAGCAACTCACCGCACGCGGTGCCGGGAGTCCGTCCTCGGCGTGCCAGGTCTCGAAGTCCGAGTGCCAGTAGAACCCGGTGCCCTTGAAACCCGGCATGTAGTTGATCCGGGTCTGGTGCAAGTAGACCTCGGAACCGAGCAACTGCCGCGCCCGATCAAGCAACCGCGGGTCACGGGTCAGTGCGTCGATCCGGGCACTGAGCTGCTCGACCTGGAAGATCGACCGAACCTCTCCCGAGACCTTCTCGGTGATGATCCGCTCGTCACCGAGAAGTGACCGGTCGGTGCTCAGCCGATGCAACTCGGCGTTGAACTCCGAGACCTCGTCGGCGCTGATGAAGTCCGGCAGGATCGTGTAACCACGACGGGCATGTGCCTTCAGCGCGACGTCGTCGAACGGGCCGTCGGTACCCGACCCCCACACCGTCGGGTGGCTCCGAGCAAGGAATTCACCGCCCTGCGTGCGGGTCGGGTAGGCATCGAGGGTCGCGGTCGTGGTCGTCATACGAAATGCAGTCCTTCCGGGTGGATCGTGTGGTGCTGTCGGCGTCTCAGGCCTCGAGCACCAAGGGGTAGACGCCGTTCTCGTCGTGGATCTCGCGGCCGGTCACCGGCGGGTTGAAGACGCACACCGTGCGCATCTCGGTGCGCGGCAGCACCTGGTGCTTGTCGTGGTCGTTGAGCAGGTAGAGCGAGCCGGGCTGCAACGCGTGCCGCTCACCGGTGGCCTTGTTCACGATCTCGCCCTCACCCTCGACGATGAACACCGCTTCGATGTGGTTGGCGTACCAGAAGTCGTTGACGGTCCCGGCGTACAGCGTGGTCTCGTGCACGGAGAAGCCGACACCCTCACGTGCCAGCACGATGCGCTTGCTGCGCCAGTTGTCGGTCTTGATGTCGTCGACGGTGTCAGTGACCTCGTCGATGGAGCGGACCAGCATGGGAAGTTCCTCTCGAGTGGGCTTTGGATTCGTATGGCGGGCAGCGGCGTTCGTCAGCCGAGCGCGTCCATGGTCGCGGTGCGCAGGGTCGCGAGCCCGCGGGTCAGCTCGTCCTCGCTGATCGTCAGCGGCGGTAGCAGCTTGATGACCTCGTCGCGCGGCCCGGAGGTCTCCACGAGCAGCCCCGCGTCGAAGGCGTTGCGGCAGGTCGCCTGTGCAGCGTCGGGGTCGGCGAACTCCAGACCGCGGATGAGGCCGCGGCCCTTTGCCGTCAGCTCACCCTCGGGACGCTTGGCGACGATGCTGTTGAGCGTCGCCTCGACGAAGGCTCCCTTGGTCACCGTGGAGTCCTCCAGCGTCGTGTCCGCCCAGTAGGTGCGGATCGCCTCCGCCGCAGTCACGAACGCCGGCGCGAAACCACGGAAGGTGCCGTTGTGCTCGCCCGGGTCCCACACGTCGAGCTCGGGCCGCAGCAGGGTAAGGGCCAGCGGAAGGCCGTAACCGCTGATCGCCTTGGACAGGCAGATGATGTCGGGGACGATGCCGGCCTCCTCGAAGCTGAAGAAGCCACCCGTGCGACCACACCCGACCTGGATGTCGTCGACGATCAACAGGATCTCGTGCTCGCGGCAGATCTCCGAGAGCCGGCGCAGCCACTCCAGGCGCGCCGTGTTGACCCCGCCCTCACCCTGCACCGTCTCGACGATGACCGCCGCCGGTGTATTGAGGCCCGAGCCGGAGTCGGCCAGCAGACGTTCGAAGTAGACGAAGTCGGGGATGTCGCCGTTGAAGTAGTCGTCGTACGGCATGGGCGTGGAGTGCACCAGCGGTACACCCGCACCCTCCCGTTTCATCGAGTTTCCGGTGACGGCGAGGGCGCCCAGCGTCATACCGTGAAATGCGTTGGTGAAGTTGATGATCGACTCGCGGCCGGTGACCTTGCGGGCGAGCTTGAGCGCTGCCTCGACGGCGTTGGCGCCGCCGGGGCCGGGGAACATGACGGTGTGGTCGAGTCCGCGTGGCCGCAGGATCTGCTCGGTGAACGTGGCCAGGAAGTCCTCGCGCGCCGTGGTGAACATGTCCAGCGAATGAACGATGTTGTCCTCGGCCAAGTACTGCAGCAACGCGTCCTTGAGGATCGGGTTGTTGTGCCCGTAGTTCATCACTCCGGCGCCGGTGAAGAAGTCGAGGTACTCCTTCCCGTCCGGGGTGTGCAGGAAGCTGCCCTGCGCGCGCTCGAACGTCACGGGCCAGGTGCGGGAGTAGCTCCGGACACCGGACTCGAGGGTGGTCGTGTCGGTGGTCACGGTCATGGCAATCCTTCGGTCGATCGAATGACGTTCGGGCAGACGCTCCGAACGCGCGCCACGGAGCGTGGTCCGTGGCGGAAAAGTGCTGCTGGGGTCAGGCGATCAGCGCAACGGGGCGATGCGCAGCATCGGCTCGCCGGCATGGCCGTCGGGGAAGTGCGCAGACGGAATGCCTTCTGACCAGGTCAGTTCCGCATCGTGCTGGCGGGCGATGCTGCCGAACAGTGCTCGTGACGCGCTGTTGGTCTCCTCGACCGTCGCCTCCAGGGCGTCGATCGACTCCGTGGTCTCGAGCAGGTGCCCGATCATCCGGCGAGCCACGCCACGCCCCCGCTGGTCGCCGCGCACAGCCACCTGCCAGACGAACAGGTGCGATGGCCGCTCCGGTGGCCGGAAGCCGAGCACGTAGCCCACGATCTCGTTGTCCGACATCGCGATCCGGCAGGTCGTCGCAAAATCTCGGGCCATCAACAGGTAGGCGTACGACGAGTTCAGGTCGAGCTCGCCGCCATCGCGGGCGAGCGCCCACATCTGGGCCCCGTCGGACGGTTCCGGCGGTCGCACCACCAACCCGGACTGGGCGGCGGTGCGGGGAACGTGCGAGCGAAGCGCACGGGTCGTGCGGTGGTGGGTGGATTGCGGTCGGGTCGGTACTTCGATTGGTATCGGCATGACTGCCCTCGACGTTAAGCGCTCGTGCTGCCAAGTCAAGCGGAATCGGTGCTGGTCACCCGCCATCGAATTCGATTGGGGGAACGCAGTTTCCGCATGATGCCGTGGATAGCTCGACGTCGAGAGGTGTGGCGGATCCGCGCGAAAAGTCGATCTCATCATGTGGGACGGGCTACGTCCGGGTGATTCCGGCGCGGTCTCTATCCTTGACCCATGACGGTTGCCGTGCGTGTCATCCCCTGCCTCGACGTCGATGCCGGACGCGTGGTCAAGGGAGTGAATTTCGAGAACCTCCAGGACGCCGGGGACCCGGTCGAACTCGCGGATCGTTACGACCGCCAGGGTGCCGACGAGCTGACCTTCCTGGACGTGACGGCGAGCTCCGCGGGACGCGAGACGACCTACGACGTGGTCGGCCGGACCGCGGAGCACGTGTTCATCCCGCTGACCGTCGGCGGGGGAGTGCGCACGGTGGACGACGTGGACCGCCTGCTGCGGGCCGGCGCGGACAAGGTCGGCATCAACACCGGAGCGATCGCGCGACCGGAGGTCATCGCCGAGATCGCGGACCGCTTCGGTTCTCAGGTGCTCGTGCTGTCCGCCGACGTACGACGCTCCCAGCACGGCAACTTCGAGGTGACCACCCACGGCGGGCTGAAGTCCACCGATCTCGACGCGATCGAGTGGTGCGCTCGTGCGGCCGAACTCGGAGTAGGTGAGATCCTGCTCAACTCGATGGACGCCGACGGCACCAAGGACGGCTTCGACCTGGAGCTGATCCGTGCGGTGCGTGCCGAGGTCACCGTGCCGATCGTGGCCAGTGGCGGCGCGGGCCGGGTGGAGGACTTCGTGGAGGCCGTCGATGCCGGCGCGGACGCGGTGCTCGCGGCCTCGGTCTTCCACTTCGGCGAGTTGACCATCCGCGACGTGAAGGACGCCCTGCGGGCCGCGGGCCACGAGGTGCGCTGAGGGCCGCCGGGGGCTCCGGACGAGCTCGTGCGGTCGGGGTGAATCAGAAACCGAGCGACGACTCGCGGAACGCCGCGACGTCGGCGTCGGACCCGTCCAACTCCACGTCGGTGACCGCGCCGCGGCCGAAGATGTGCAGCAGCACCTCCGCGGGTGCTGCGTGCAGCACGACGCTGCCGTGGTCGTCCTTGGCGCCGCGCAGGCTGCGTCGGCCGTGGCCGGGGCAGTCGGCGACGACGCCGGTGCGCACGTTGCGCAGCGTCAGCGCGCCGATGCGCGGCAGGATCCCCCAGAGGGCGGCCTGCTCCCCGTCCGGCAGTTCGCGCCGTGCCTGCGGATGATCGCCCGCGCGCAGCACGTCCTCGTGGTGCACGAAGAACTCCGACAGGTTGGCCTTCTCGTCCACACCGGGCAGTCGGAAGGGGCTGAGCCGTGGTGGCCCACTGCGCAGCTTGTCCACCAACTTCTCCCACGGCATGGCGGCCACCTTGCGCTGGACGGACTCGAGGTGGCCGGCGGCGATCGGCAGGAACATCCCGGCCGCGGCGTCGGGGCGGTTCTCCCGCACGACCAGGTGCGCGGCCAGGTCCCGCGTGGTCCACTCACCGCAGAGGGTCGGTGCGTCCGGCCCGGTGGACAGGAACGTGTCACACAGTCCGATGCGTTCTGCGTGGGCGAATTTCGGCATACCCCGATCATGTCCTAGTCCCGTCGCTCGCACGGCGTTCGGCACCGGACCGTGCCCGTCCCGCGTGCAGATCGGTGCGGCAGAATGACTGCGTGAGTTCAACGGCCCTCGACCCAGACATCGCGACGCAGCTGAAGAGGGATGCTGCCGGGCTGGTGCCCGCAGTCATCCAGCAGCACGACACCGGCGAGGTCCTCATGGTCGGCTGGATGGACGACGAGGCACTGCACCGCACGCTCACCACCGGTCGGGTGACGTTCTGGTCCCGCAGTCGCGCGGAGTACTGGCGCAAGGGGGACACCTCCGGCCACGTGCAGCACGTGAAGTCCGTCGCGCTCGACTGCGACGGGGACACTCTCCTGGTGCGGGTCGACCAGGTCGGACCGGCCTGCCACACCGGCGCCCACAACTGCTTCGTCACCGACCTGGGGGCGGTGTCGGCATGAGTGACGCGAGCACCCGGACGGCCGGAGCCGCCGATGTCCACGCGGAGACCGCGTGGGGTCAGACCTGGCCGGGCCTGCCCCAGTTCCTGGAGCTGGCGGCAGGGCGGCGGGTCATCCCGGTCGTGCGCCGGCTGCTCGCCGACGGCGAGACCCCGCTCGGTATCTACCGCAAGCTCGCCGACAACCGGCCGGGCACCTTCCTGCTCGAATCGGCGGAGCACGGCGGCGTCTGGTCCCGCTACTCGATCATCGGCGCGGACAGCCGCGCCACGCTGAGCGAGGAGGACGGCCGGGCGGTCTGGCTCGGCTCACCACCGGTCGACGTGCCCGTCGACGGCACCCCGACGGACGTGCTGCGCGACACCCTGCGCGTCCTGGACACCCCGCGCATCCCCGGCCTGCCGCCACTCACCGGCGGCCTCGTCGGCGCCATCACGTATGACGCCGTGCGGCGCTGGGAACGCCTCGCCGAGCCGGGCAGTGACGACCTCCGGTTGCCGGAACTCGGCATGGTCCTCGCGACCGACCTGGCCGTCCTCGACCACACCGACGGCAGCGTGCTGCTGATCGCGAACGCGATCAACTACGACAACACCGACGCACGGGCGGCCGAGGCGTGGGCCGACGCGGTGGATCGGCTGGACGCCATGCAGGAGGCGCTGGCGGTCGACGCGCCCAGCACCGTGTCGGTGCCCGAACCGGTCGAGCTGACCCCGGTCAGCACGCACACGCGTGAGCAGTTCCACGACATGGTCGAAGCCGCCAAGGAGGACATCCGCTCCGGCGAAGCCTTCCAGATCGTGGTGTCCCAACGGTTCTCCGTGCCGTGCGGTGCGGACTCGCTCGACGTCTACCGCGCGCTGCGGGCCGGCAACCCGAGTCCGTACATGTACCTCCTGCGGCTGCCGCACCCCGACGGGTCGACGTACGACGTCGTCGGCTCCAGCCCGGAGGCCCTGGTGAAGGTGACGGGGGAGCAGGTCATCACGCACCCGATCGCGGGTTCGCGGCCGCGTGGGAAGAGCCCGGAGCAGGACGAGGACCTGGCCGACGAACTCTTCGAGGACCCCAAGGAGCGTGCCGAGCACCTGATGCTGGTCGACCTGGCCCGCAACGACCTGCAGAAGGTGTGCGACGCCGGCACCGTCGACACCGTCGAATTCATGCAGATCCGCCGGTACAGCCACATCATGCACCTGGAGTCGACGGTGATCGGCACGCTGAGCACGGGCCGTTCGGCATACGACGTGCTCGTGGCGACGTTCCCGGCGGGCACCCTGAGCGGGGCACCCAAACCTCGCGCCATGCAGATCATCGACCGGCTCGAGGGCATCCGTCGCGGTGTCTACGGCGGGGTGGTCGGCTACTTCGACTTCGCCGGCGACCTCGACATGGCGATCGCGATCCGGACGGCGCTGATCAAGGACCGGGTCGCCTATGTGCAGGCGGGCGCCGGCATCGTCGCCGACTCGGTGCCCGAGAGCGAATACCAGGAGACCCGCACCAAAGCGGCCGCCGCGCTGCGGGCCGTGGTGATCGCGAGCGGGATGCGGGGGATCGGGTGACGTCCAAGCGGTCGGTACTGCTGGTCGGCGCGCTCGCCGTGATCCTGATGATCGCCGCGAACACCCGCACCTGGGTGTCCGGCTCGGTGACCGATGCGGTGCTGCAGCAGGCACACACCACGGCGTCCGGTGGCAAGGCCGCGCCGGCACTGCTCGCCTCGGCCCTGGTCGGTGCGGCCGCGGTGCTCGCGACCCTGACGACCGGACGGATCCCGCGCTGGATCGCCGCGGTCATCACCCTGCTCGCGGGCGTCGTCAGCGTGGTCGTGGTCCTCGCCCCGGTGCGCCACCCCGGCTCCGTCCTGGGGGACGTCGCGACCACGATGACCGGGCACACCGGCGACCGGAACATCGCGGCGAGCCTGACGGTCTGGCCCTGGATGGCGCTGCTCGGCGCGGTGCTGCTGGTGCTCACCGGGGTGCTCGCGATCCTCGGAGCGCGCACCTGGTCCGGCCTCTCCAACCGGTATGACGCCCCCGGCGCCAGCGCAGTCCGGGCCCGCTCGGACTGGGACATGCTCTCGGATGGCGAGGACCCGACCGACTTCCCGGACGGGTCTGACACAATCAACGAACGGCACCGATCCGAATGATCGGTGACGTTTTCCACGACTCATCGAAGGAGCAGCGGCTGATGGCCGAAGAATTCCACGAGGACCACGGACACAGCGTCGCCGGCTGGACCACTGTGGCGTTCCTGCTCGTCGCGGCGGTCTGCGTGGGCATCGGCGTGGCCTGGGGCCTGCACCCGCTCTACTACACCGGTGGCGCGCTCGCCGTCGTCGGTGTCGTGGTCGGCAAGATCCTCGGCAAGATGGGCTTCGGCAACCACAACCGGCCGAGCGCTCCGCCCCTCACCCCCGAGGAGCAGGCCAAGCTCGACGCGCAGCGGGCGTCCTAGGTGTCCACGGTCCTCGACGAGATCATCGTCGGGGTCCGCGAGGACCTCGCCGAACGACGGCGCGCGACGTCCGCACCGGACATCGCCCGCCGGGCCCAGGAGGCGCCGCCCGCGCTCGACGCGCTGGCGGCTTTCCGCGCTGTGGGCCCGGTCAAGGTCATCTCCGAGGTCAAGCGACGCAGCCCGAGCAAGGGCGACCTCGCGGAGATCCCGGACCCGGCGCAGCTCGCCTCGGCATACCAGCGCGGCGGTGCGACCGCGATCTCGGTCCTGACCGAGCCGCGGCGGTTCGGCGGGTCCCTCGACGACCTCGACGCGGTGCGCGCCGCGGTGTCGATCCCGGTGCTGCGCAAGGACTTCATGGTCGAGCACTACCAGTTCGACGAGGCCCGCGCGCACGGCGCCGACATCATCCTGCTGATCGTCGCCGCGCTCGACGATGCCCAGTTGCGCGACTTCTACCAGCACGCGACCGAACTCGGCATGACGGCACTGGTCGAGACCCATGACGAGGCCGAGATCGACCGCGCGCTCGCGATCGGCGCCCAGCTGATCGGTGTCAACGCCCGCAACCTCAAGACCCTCGAGGTGGACCGCGGTGTCTTCGCCCGGCTCGCGTCGCAGGTCCCGGAGGACCGGGTACGCGTCGCCGAGTCCGGCATCCGCGGCCCGCAGGACGTCGCCGACTACGTCGCGGCGGGAGCCGACGCCGTGCTGGTGGGCGAGGCCCTCGTCACCGGCGGCGAGCCAGCGGCCGCCGTCGGCACATTGATCAAGGGGATCCGATGACCCAGACCACTCCACCGCTCGGTCGCTTCGGGGCGTATGGCGGGCGCTACGTGCCCGAGGCCCTGGTGGCCGCCCTCGAGGAGTTGGACGAGCACCGCGCCAAGGCGATGGCCGACCCGTCGTTCGTGGGCGAGCTGACCGAGTTGCAGCGCAGCTACACCGGCCGGCCGAGCATCATCACCCGCGTCCGCAGGTTCGGTGACGAGCACTGCGGCGGCGCGCAGGTCGTGCTGAAGCGCGAGGACCTCAACCACACCGGCTCGCACAAGATCAACAACGTGCTCGGCCAGGCGCTGCTCACCAAGCGGATGGGCAAGACCCGGGTGATCGCCGAGACCGGCGCCGGTCAGCACGGGGTCGCCACGGCGACCGCGGCCGCCCTGATGGGTCTGGACTGCACGGTCTACATGGGCCGGGTCGACACCGAACGCCAGGCACTCAACGTCGCCCGGATGAGGCTCCTCGGCGCCGAGGTCGTCCCCGTCGACCACGGCTCACGCACCCTCAAGGACGCCGTCAACGAGGCGTTCCGCGACTGGGTCGCCAACGTGGCGCACACCCACTACGTGCTCGGCACGGTGACCGGGCCCTACCCGTTCCCGGAGATGGTCCGTGACTTCCACCGGGTCATCGGGGTCGAGGCCCGGGCGCAGATGCTCGACGAGTACGGCCGGCTGCCCGACGCCGTGCTGGCCTGTGTCGGCGGCGGCTCCAACGCGATGGGCATCTTCCACCGCTTCATCGACGACAGCGGCGTCCGGCTGATCGGCCTGGAGGGCGGCGGTGACGGGCCGGACAGTGGTCGTCACGCGGCGCGGTTCACCGGTCAGGCGATCCCCGGCGTGCTGCACGGCGCCTACACCTACGTGCTGCAGGACGAAGAGGGACAGACCATCGAATCCCATTCGGTGTCAGCGGGTTTGGACTACCCCAGCGTGGGCCCCGAGCACGCGTTCCTGCGCGACTCGGGTCGCGCCGAGTACTACCCGGTCACCGACACCGAGGCGATGACGGCGTTCGAGGCGCTGTCCAGGACCGAGGGGATCCTCCCGGCGATCGAGAGCGCACACGCAGCGGCCGGGGCGATGAAGATCGGCCGCGAACTCGGCCCGGACGCCCTGCTCCTGGTCAACCTCTCCGGCCGCGGCGACAAGGACGTGCACACCGCCGCGAAGTGGTTCGGCCTGCTCGACGAGGGGGAGGCGCAAGGATGAGCACGCAGCAAGACGTGAGCGGGGTGTCCGCCGCGCTCGCCGCGGCCAAGGCCGAGGGACGCGCGGCACTGATCGGCTACCTGCCCGTCGGCTACCCCGACGTCGACACCTCCATCGAGGCGATGCTGACCATGGTCCGCAACGGCGTCGACATCGTGGAGATCGGCCTGCCCTACACCGACCCGCTGATGGACGGGCCGGTCATCCAGACCGCAGCGACCGGGGCGCTCGCGTCCGGCGTGCACGTGCGTGACGTCTTCCGGGCGGCCGAGGCCGTCGCCGGCGCCGGCGCGTCCTGCGAGGTGATGACCTACTGGAACCCCGTGCTGCGCTACGGCGTCGACGCGTTCGCGCGGGACCTCGCGGCCGCCGGCGGGTCCGGTCTGATCACCCCCGACCTGGTGCCCGACGAGGCCGCCGACTGGATCACCGCCAGCGAGACGCACGGCCTGGACCGGGTCTTCCTGATCGCGCCGAGTTCGACGCCGGAGCGCCTCGTCACCACGACGGCCGCGTGCCGCGGATTCGTCTACGCCGCGTCCCTCATGGGGGTCACGGGAGCACGCGAAGCGGTCGGCAGTGAGGCTGCGCAGCTCGTCGAACGCGCGCGCACGGTGACCGAGACCCCGATCTGCGTGGGCCTCGGCGTCTCCACCGAGGCGCAGGCCGCCGAGGTGGCGGGTTACGCGGACGGTGTGATCGTCGGCTCCGCGCTCGTGGCGACCCTGGTCACCGCGGCCGACCGGAACGAGGGGCTGGCCACGCTGGCCCAGAAGGCCGCGTCGCTCGCCGACGGGGTGCGCGGGTGATCGCGGGCTCGTCATACTTCCCGAGCCCGACGAAGGGCGTCTTCTGGGTCGGGCCCTTCCCGATCCGCATGTACGCACTGTGCATCCTGGCCGGCATCGTCCTCGCGATCTGGGTGACCGGGCGCCGGCTCGGTGACCGCGGCTACCGACGCGACGTGATCTACGACATCGCCTGGTGGGCCGTGCCGTTCGGCATCATCGGCGGTCGCATCTACAACGTCATCACCTCGCCGCAGCCCTACTTCGGCAAGCACGGCAACCCCTGGGACGCGTTCGCGATCTGGCACGGCGGGCTCGGCATCTGGGGCGCGATCGCACTGGGTGCCCTCGGCGGTTACCTGGGGTGTCGACGACAGGGCGTGCGGTTCCTCGACTTCGCGGACGCGGCGGCACCGGGCGTCATCCTGGCGCAGGCGCTCGGCCGGTGGGGGAACTACTTCAACAACGAGTTGCACGGCCGCACCACCGACCTGCCGTGGCGGCTGAAGGTCTACCAGTGGGACGAGAGCGCCGGCCACGCGGTCCACGACAGCGCGGGCCATCCCATCGTCGCGGGCTACTTCCAGCCCACCTTCCTCTACGAGTCGTTCTTCTGCCTGGTGATCGCGCTGATCATCGTGCTGCTCGACCGGCGCTATTGGCTGGGTCGGGGTCGCTCGTTCTTCCTGTATGTCGCGCTCTACCCCTGCGGCCGCATCTGGATGGAGTGGCTGCGTGACGACCCCGCGAACCACATCCTCGGCCAGCGGGTCAACGTGTGGGTCTGCGTGGTGGTGTTCATCATCGGTGTCGTCGGCTACCTGATGTGCGCACGCCGACACCCGAACGGCGCCTACGAACCCGTTCCGCTGACCGCGCACGGGCGCGCCGCCGATGCTCCGGAACCCGACGACGAGCCGGAACCCGACGACGAGCCGGCAGGCGAGGACGACGCAGCCGATGGCACGGCGACCGCACGGGCGGCGGCCGACTCGGGCCGGTCCGAGCGCTCCGGCAACCACGACGACCCGGCAGAAGACTGACCGCATGGACACCGGCCTCCCGACCTTCGGGGTCGTCGTGCTCACCCAGGGCACCCGACCCCGCGAGTTCCGCCGCGGGCTGGACTCGCTGCTGCGCCAGCGCGGTGTCGAGCTGGACATCGTCGTGGTCGGCAACGGCTGGGAACCGGTGGACCTGCCCGACGGGGTCCACGCGCACGCCCTACCGGAGAACGTCGGCATCCCGGCCGGCCGGAACGCCGGAGTCGGCCAGGTCCGCGGCGACCTGCTGTTCTTCCTGGACGACGACGCGTGGCTGCCGGACGACGATTTCCTGGCCGGTTGCGCGGCCGAGTTCGCCGCCGATCCGACGATCGGGATGATCCAGCCGCGCATCGAGGACCCGAGCGCCGACGAGCTCCCGACCCGGTGGATCCCACGGTTGCACAAGGGCAGCCCCTACCACTCCTCGAACGTCTTCTCCGTGGTCGAGATGGCCGTCGCCATCCGCCGCGACGTGTTCGAGCAGACCCTCGGCTGGCCGGCGTCGTTCTTCTACGCCCACGAGGGCATCGAACTGGCGTGGCGCGTGTGGGCCGCGGGCAGCAGGGTCGTCTACCTGGGTCACCTGCGTGCCGGGCACCCGGTGATCGACCCCCGCCGGCACGACGACTACTACCTGAAGAACGCCCGCAACCGGGTCTGGCTGGCGCGCCGCAACCTGCCGTGGCCGGTCAGCTGGGCGTATGTCGGCACGTGGAGCGCCGTGCAGCTGGTCCGCTCCCGCCATACACCTTCCACGCTGCGCCCCTGGCTGGCCGGCTGGCGGGCCGGCTGGAAGTCCCAGCCGTGGGCACCGGGGGAGACGCAGCGAAAACTGCCGTGGTCGGCCGTATGGCGGATGGGGCGCAACGGTCGCTGGCCGGTCGTGTGACCGCCCGGCGTGACGGACGCCACGTGCGGCGAATCGCCGGTGATCGGACAAGGCCGGGCCTTCGAGGTTTGCTAGCCTGACCAGCTGGACGGGTGAGGAATCGCGGAGATCCTCGCCGGTCTGCTCGCCCTCGTCGGCCGTGCCGGCGGAGTGACCTCGGCCCGGACCAAGGATGCGCGAGCACCGTCGCGAAAACAGGAAGGGGCCACCCAGTGCCGGTTCGGAGCCGATCCGTGTGGATGTTCAACTGCGGTGACACGTTCTCGGGCAACCCGAAGTGGTTGTTCATCTATGTGCAGAAGTTCCGCCCGGACATCACCGCCTACTGGTTGTGCGAGACGGAGCAGACCGCGGCATACGTTCGTAGCCTCGGCTACCGGGCGTTGACCTTCAAGGACCCGGAGGCGCCCAGGATCCAGGCCAAGACCGGCGTCTACGTCGTCAACCAGGTCAAGGAGTACATCCCGGACGAGCTGCGCGGCGCGGTCTTCCTGAACGTCTGGCACGGCGTGGGTGTCAAGGGCATCGAGCGCGCCATGAACAAGGGCTACCTCGAAGAACGCATCGCCAAGAAGTACATCCGGTACAACAAGCTCTACCGGGACAACCAGCTCTTCCTGGTGACCTCCAAGATGATGGAGGAGCACTTCATCCGGCAGATCGGGCTGGACGACGACACGATCATCCGCGGCGGTTACCCCCAGAACATCTACCCCAAGGAGATCGGCGGCTACGCGTCGTACGACCACGACGTCCTCACCCGGCGCGGTCTGCCCGAGGGCACCCGCGTCGCGGTCTACGCAGCGACACCCCGCAGGTCCTCCACCCCCGACTTCCTCCGTCGCGCGCTGCCCGACATGGATCGCCTGGTCGCGCAGCTCGAGGCCACCAACACGCTGCTGATCCTCAAGATGCACCCGCACATGGGCAAGGACCGCTACTTCGCCCAGTTGCGCGAGGCGTACGGACATCACCCCTACCTGATGTTCTGGGACAACTCCGAGGACATCTACGAGATCTTCCCCAGGATCGACCTGGCGATCATGGACTACTCGTCGATCCTCTACGACCTGCTGGCTGCCGGTGTGCAGAACTTCGTCCGATACATCTTCGACTACGAGGAGAGCGGCAGCGAGGTCGTCACCGGGGAGTTCGACTATCTGGACCTGTCCTGCGGCACGGTGACCAAGTCGTTCGACGAGCTTCTCGCGGCACTGGAGCACGACAACCGGGTCGACACGGCGGAGCTCAGCCGGCTGGAGGAGGCGTTCTGGGGTTACTCGTCCCCGGACAGCCTGGGCCACATCGTCGACGCGGCGCTGAAGTTCAAGATCCGCGACCTCGACCTGCCGACCCTGCACACCTTCGACGTCTTCGACACGCTCATCCACCGGCGCGGTGTGACACCCGGCTCGGTGTTCCACTACGTCCGCAGCCGGATCGAGAACAGCGACCTGGCCTTCCCCGCCTTCCTGCGGGAGCAGTACCCCGAGATCAGGCAGCAGGCCGAGGCCGCAATGCGTGATCGGCGACGCCGGCAGCGTGACATGGTGCAGGAGGCGCTGCTCGAGATCACGTTCGAGGAGATCCATCAGCGGCTCGCCACCCTGTTCGACCTCAGCCCGGAGCAGAGCGAGGCGCTGCAGCAATGGGAGATCGAGGGCGAGCTCGCGAGCGTCATACCCGATACCGCGATGATCGACCGACTCGAGCAGCTCCATCGGGATGGCGCAACGGTCGCGCTGGTGAGCGACATGTACCTGCCGCGCGAGACGGTGACGGCACTGCTGGAGCGGGCCGACCCGAGGCTGACGAACTACCCGCTGTACCTCTCCTCGGACACGCGTGAGCAGAAGACCACCAAGTCGCTCTACCTCAAGGTCTACCGCGAGGTCGGCTACGACTTCGCCGAGTGGATCCATCACGGTGACTCGCCCGCCGGCGACGTCCGGGCGGCCGAGTCGATGGCGATCATCCCCGATCCGGTGCCGCGCACCGAGTTCAACCGGTTCGAGAACGAGATCATGCGGGACTTCCTGTCCTGGGAGGGTCACCTCTACGCCGCGATGCTGCGGGACTTCCGTCGGGAGCGGTCCGACGATCAGGACCAGAGCACCCTGTCCTCCCAGGAGGAGTTCGCGTTCAACCACGTGGCCGCCTATCTGGTGCCCTACGTCGACTGGGCGCTGTCCGACGCGATCCGCCGCGGTTACCGCACGGTCTACTTCGTGTCCCGCGACGGGCACCACCTCAAGCGCATCGCCGACGTGCTGGTCGCCGAGCGGGGCCTCGACGTGCGGACCCGCTACATCTACGGTTCGCGCAGCGCGTGGCGGCTGGCGTCGCAGATCGACGAGCTGGACCCCGACCTGTTCCAGCCGCACGGCGACTTCTTCCACGCCCGGACCGTCGACGCGTTGCTGTCGAGCGCGCGGCTGAGCGCCGGGGAGTTCCACGCGATGTTCCCCGAGTTCCAGGGGCTGACCGATGCGGATCTGACCGACGAACCGACCCGCGAGACCGTGCTCGCGGCGTTGTCCGGCTCCGCCGAGTTCCGCGAGCACCTGCTGCGCACCGCAGCCGCCGAGCGTGATCTGGCGGTCCGCTACCTGCAGCAGGAGATCGACTTCGACGAGCCGCTCGCCTTCATCGAGTACTGGGGCAGCGGCTACACCCAGGACTGCCTGGCCCGGCTGATGGTGGAGGCCGCCGGTCGCCCGATCGACACGCCCTTCTACTACGCGCGGGCGGTGCGCCCGTCCGAGGGGCACGCGGTGCGCCACATGTTCACCAATGCGACCTATTCGATGATCTTCGTGGAGGCGGTGTTCGCCAACCACCCGCACAGCACCACCCTCGGGTACGAGGAGGCGGACGGGCGGATCCGAGCGGTCACCCAGCCGCGGTCCTACCAGGTACAGCTCTTCGACGCGATGGAGGAGCTGCTGCCCGAATTCGCGCGACGCTACTCGCAATTGCCGGTGCTCGACCGTGATCGGTTGGCACGCGGTGCGTTCCGCAGCGGGTTCCGGTACCGCGGCCGGCACCCGAAGGAGAAGGTGTTCATCCGCAACCTCGCCCCGCTCAAGGACGCCGTCGGCGTCGGCGCGGAGGAGGTCGAGTTCGCTCCGGGTATGACGCGGTCGGACCTGAAGGCTCATCTGCGCGGTGAGAGCTTCAGCAGCCGCACGCAGTCCATGCCGATGACCCTGGCACGGAGCACGGAGTGGGTGCGGGTCAACTACAACCTGCGGGCCGAACCCAAGGGGAAGACATCGACGCCGCGCAAGGTTGCCCTCCTCGGGCGCGCTTTCGTGCGCACCGGATACCGGAGTGTCAACAACCGGGTCCGCACTCGGTGGGGCGGCGCCGATCGCTCCAAGGAACAGCGATAGGAATCGCGAACGTGAAGATTCTGATGCGGGGCGGCATGCTCCCGCAGGACAACTACGGCGCGCTCGACCTGCTGGAGAGCGACAGGTTCGGGTCGAACATCGGCAACCTGATCTACCAGTTCAGCGTGGTCCGAACGCTGCTCACCGACGACGTCGAGTTCCACGTCGACAACTATGCGACGAACCCCGCGCGTGCGGCCGAGATCAACGAGAAGTACGACCTCTACGTGGTGCCGTTGGCCGACGCGTTCCGGGACGACTTCGTCACCAACCTGACCAACTACGCGAAACTGATCGAGCAGCTGACTTCACGACCGTGGAGAAACTGCAGCCCTCACGGTTCGACCACTACATCGACTTCCTGGACGTCAACGGGCTGAAGCACATCTACACCGACGACCGGCACCGCACCGACGCGCCGCTGGACCGGCTGGTCGCAGGGGTCGACCATGCGCCACCGATCGCGACCATCAACGCCGTCGACGCGGCCGAGCATCTCACCAGGGCGACCACGGGCTTCGCCCGGTTTCCGGGCGCGCGAGCAGCGCTTGGCGCAGCGATCCCTGGCGCGGGAGAACGCCCGGATCAGGGCAGACATCCGGGCGCTGAGCAAACGCTGGCCGTGACGTTTTCGTCTCATTGATCGAGACGGCGAGGTCCACTTTGTGAGCACGGCGTGGGCCCGCTATTCTGGTCTGGCCTTGGTGGCCAGCGTCGTCCGCTCAAGGTTCGGTTATCTCATTCGAACGGCGCTGCTAGAGCCGTTCCTGACGACTGGACGGTGAGTTCGTGACGGCGCAGGGAAGTTTTTCCGCGGTTCCGGCGGCACAGGGTCTTTACAACCCGATCCATGAGCACGACGCGTGTGGTGTGGCGATGGTGGCCACGATGCGCGGCACGCCAGGTCACGACATCATCGACCACGCGCTGACCGCGCTGCGCAATCTGGAGCACCGCGGCGCCACCGGGGCCGACCCGTGTGTCGGGGACGGGGCCGGCATCCTCGCCCAGATCCCGGACGACTTCTTCCGGGACGTGTGCGACTTCGAGTTGCCGGCCAAGGGCACGTATGCCGTCGGTATCGCCTTCCTGCCCACCGACCCGGACGAGCAGTGGTACATCGGCGAGCGGATCGCCGAGATCGCCGCGGAGGAGGGCCTGCGGGTCGTGGGCTGGCGCGACGTGCCGACCGACGCATCGCTCGTCGGGGACTCCGCACGGGCCGTGATGCCGGTCTTCCGGCAACTGTTCGTCGCGGCCGCCGACGGCGACCTCTCCGGCATCGCGCTGGACCGGAAGGCGTATGCGCTGCGCAAGCGCATCGAGTCGGAGCGCGAGATCTACTTCCCGTCCCTGTCCGGTCGCACCATCGTCTACAAGGGCATGCTGACCACGGGTCAGCTGGAGCCGTTCTACCCGGACCTGTCCGACCGGCGGTTCGCGACCGAGCTGGCCCTGGTCCACTCGCGTTTCTCCACCAACACCTTCCCCTCCTGGCCGCTGTCGCACCCCTACCGGCTGATCGCGCACAACGGCGAGATCAACACCGTGCGCGGTAACCGCAACTGGATGCGCGCCCGCGAATCCACGCTGCGCAGCGACATCTTCGGCGGTGACATCGAGCGCCTCTTCCCGATCTGTACCGAGTCGGGCTCCGACTCCGCCAGTTTCGACGAGGTCCTGGAGCTGCTGCACCTGGGCGGACGCAGCCTGCCGCACGCGGTGCTGATGATGATCCCCGAGGCATGGGAGAACCACGCCACGATGGACCCCGCACGCCGGGCGTTCTATGAGTACCACTCGGCGATCATGGAGCCGTGGGACGGCCCGGCCTGCGTCGCCTTCACCGACGGCACGCTGATCGGCGCGGTGCTGGACCGCAACGGTCTGCGCCCCGGCCGGTACGCCGTCACCGATGACGGGCTGGTCGTGCTCGCATCGGAGGCCGGTGTGCTCGACCTCGATCCGGCACGGGTGGTCCGCAAGGGCCGGCTGCAACCGGGCCGCATGTTCCTGGTCGACACCGCGCAGGGCCGCATCATCAGCGACGACGAGGTCAAGCGCGACCTCGCCGCCGAGCACCCCTACGAGGATTGGCTGCACGCGGGCATCATCAAGCTGTCCGAACGCCCCGAGCGCGAGCACGTCTGGCACACCCCGGCATCGGTGGTGCGCCGTCAGCAGACCTTCGGCTACACCCACGAGGAGCTGCGGATCCTGCTGACGCCGATGGCGACCTCCGGTGGCGAGGCCCTCGGCGCCATGGGCACCGACACCCCGATCGCGGTGCTGTCCGACCGCCCCCGGTTGCTGTTCGACTACTTCAGCCAGCTGTTCGCGCAGGTCACCAACCCACCACTGGACGCGATCCGGGAGGAACTGGTGACCTCGCTCGGCACCCTGATGGGACCCGAGCACAACGCCCTCGACGTCGGGCCCCAGCACGCCCGGCAGATCGAACTCGACTTCCCGGTCATCGACAACGACGAACTGGCCAAGCTGGTCAACCTCAACAACAACGGTGAGTTCCCCGGCTACCAGACCTACGTCATCCGGGGCACCTATCGCGTGGCCGGCGGCACCAGCGCCCTGCGGTCGCGTCTCAAGGGCATCTGCGCGGAGGTCTCGCAGGCGATCGAAGAGGGCCACCGCTTCGTGGTGCTGTCCGACCGGGAGAGCACCGCGGCCTTCGCGCCCATCCCGTCGCTGCTGCTGACCGCCGCGGTCCACCACCACCTGGTGCGCGAGAAGACCCGCACCCAGGTCGGCCTGCTCGTCGAGGCCGGTGACGTGCGCGAGGTGCACCACGTCGCGCTCCTGATCGGGTATGGCGCCGCGGCCGTGAACCCTTACCTGGCAATGGAATCCGTCGAGGACCTGGTGCGCCGGGGCCTGGTCACCGGGGTCACTCCGGAGCAGGCGGTCAAGAACCTCATCAAGGCGCTCGGCAAGGGCGTGCTCAAGGTCATGTCCAAGATGGGCATCTCCACGGTCGCGTCCTACCGCGGCGCGCAGGTGTTCGAGGCGCTCGGCCTGGCGCAGGAGGTCATCGACGAGTACTTCACCGGCACCGCCTCCCGGCTCGGCGGCATCGGGCTGGACGACATCGCCAAGGAGATCGCCGAGCGACACCAGACGGCATACCCCAAGAACGGCCAGCAACTGTCGCACCGGACCCTGGACATCGGTGGCGAATACCAGTGGCGCCGAGAGGGCCCGCCGCACCTGTTCGACCCCGAGACCGTCTTCCGGTTGCAGCACTCGACCCGTTCGCGGCGCTACGACATCTTCAAGCAGTACACCCAGCGCGTCGACGACCAGGCCGAGCGGCTGATGACCCTGCGCGGGCTGTTCTCCTTCAAGCAGACCCGGCCGAGCATCCCGATCGAGGAGGTCGAGCCGGTCTGCGAGATCGTCAAGCGCTTCTCGACGGGCGCGATGAGCTACGGCTCGATCAGCAAGGAGGCGCACGAGACGCTGGCGATCGCGATGAACCGTCTCGGCGCCCGTTCGAACACCGGTGAGGGCGGCGAGGACCTGGACCGGCTGCTGGACCCGGAGCGTCGTTCGGCGATCAAGCAGGTCGCCTCCGGCCGGTTCGGTGTGACGTCGGTCTACCTGACGCAGGCGAACGACATCCAGATCAAGATGGCGCAGGGTGCCAAGCCGGGGGAGGGCGGCCAGCTGCCCGGCCAGAAGGTGTACCCCTGGGTCGCGAACACGCGGCACTCGACACCGGGCGTGGGGTTGATCTCGCCACCGCCGCACCACGACATCTACTCCATCGAGGATCTCGCTCAGCTGATCCACGACCTGAAGAACGCCAACCCGTCCGCGCGGGTGCACGTCAAGCTGGTCGCCGAGGTCGGTGTGGGCACCGTGGCGGCCGGGGTGTCGAAGGCGCACGCGGACGTCGTGCTGATCTCCGGTCACGACGGAGGCACCGGCGCCGCTCCGCTGACCTCGCTCAAGCACGCCGGCGGGCCCTGGGAGCTGGGCCTGGCGGAGACGCAGCAGACGCTGCTGCTCAACGGGCTGCGAGACCGCATCGTCGTGCAGACGGACGGTCAGTTGAAGACCGGCCGTGACGTCGTCATCGCCGCGCTGCTCGGAGCCGAGGAGTTCGGTTTCGCGACGGCGCCGCTGGTGGTGAGCGGCTGCATCATGATGCGTGTGTGTCACCTCGACACCTGCCCGGTCGGCGTGGCCACCCAGAACCCGGAGCTGCGGGCCCGCTTCACCGGCAAGCCGGAGTTCGTCGAGACGTTCTTCGAGTACATCGCCGAAGAGGTCCGGGAACTGTTGGCGCAGTTGGGTTTCCGCAGCATCGACGAGGCTGTCGGTCAGGTGGGCACGATCGACGCCGAGCGCGCAGTGAAGCACTGGAAGGCGGCCGGTCTCGACCTGTCGCCGATCCTCGCCGACGTGGAGCTGCCCCCGGGCACCCCGCGCAGGCACGTCGTGCCGCAGGACCACGGTCTGGCGAAGGCACTCGACCAGCAACTGATCACGATGAGCCGCGACGCGTTGGAGGACCGTTCCCCGGTGCGTATCGAGCTGCCGGTCGCCAACGTCAACCGGACCGTCGGGACGATGCTTGGTCACGAGGTGACCAAGCGCTACCCGGACGGTCTGCCCGACCAGACGATCGACGTGACGCTGACCGGCGCCGCCGGCCAGTCCCTCGGCGCGTTCCTGCCCCAGGGCATCACGCTGCGTCTCTTCGGCGAGGCGAACGACTATGTCGGCAAGGGGCTTTCAGGCGGCCGCGTGGTGGTTCGACCGCTGCGGGACGCATCGCTCGTCGCGGAGCAGAACGTCGTCGCCGGCAACGTCATCGCCTACGGCGCCACCACGGGCGAGCTGTTCCTGCGCGGCGTCGTCGGGGAGCGCTTCTGTGTGCGCAACTCCGGTGCGACCGCAGTCGTGGAAGGTGTCGGCGACCACGGTCTGGAGTACATGACCGGTGGCCGCGCCATGATCCTCGGCCCGACCGGGCGCAACCTCGGTGCCGGTATGTCGGGTGGTGTCGCCTACGTCCTCGACCTCGACGAGGAGCTGGTCAACCGCGAGCTGGTCGACGTCGGTCCGCTGCGGGAGGAGGACCTCGTCGTCGTGCACGACCTGCTCGAGCAGCACGTCGAGTGGACCGACTCCGCTGTGGCGTCACGGCTGCTCGCGCAGTGGCCAGTCAGTGCGGAACGGTTCTCGCTGGTGCTGCCGCGTGCCTACCAGCAGGTGCTCGACGTGCGGGCACAAGCAGCGGACGAAGGACTCGATCCGGACGGCGAAGTCGTCTGGGAGCGCATCATGGAGGTGGCCCGTGGCTGACCAGCGCGGTTTTCTGAAGGTGCGGGAGCGCAGCCTCCCGGAGCGGCGTCCCGTCCCGGTGCGGATCAAGGACTGGAAAGAGGTCTACGAGGAGCAGCAGCTCTCCGACCTCCAGCAGCAGGCGAGCCGCTGCATGGACTGCGGCATACCGTTCTGTCACTCCGGCTGCCCGCTCGGCAACCTCATCCCGGAGTGGAACACCCTTGCCTGGCGCGGGGATTGGGGCGACGCGATCGAGCGGTTGCACGCCACGAACAACTTCCCGGAGTTCACCGGCCGGTTGTGCCCGGCGCCGTGCGAGACCGCGTGCGTGCTCGGCATCAACCAGCCGGCGGTGACGATCAAGCAGATCGAGCTGACGACGGTGGAGGAGGCGTTCGAGCGCGGCACGGTCGAACCGCTGCCGCCGGACCGGTTGACCGGTCGCACCGTCGCCGTCGTCGGTTCCGGCCCGGCCGGGCTGGCCGCCGCACAGCAGCTGACCCGGGCAGGTCACACCGTCGCGGTCTTCGAACGCGCAGACAAGCCAGGCGGATTGCTGCGTTACGGCATCCCCGAGTTCAAGATGGAGAAGGCGATCGTCGACCGTCGCATCGAGCAGATGGTCGCCGAGGGCACCCGCTTCCGGTGCAACACCGAGATCGGCAAGGACATCACCTGGGCGCAGCTGCGCGAGCGGTACGACGCCGTCGTGGTCGCCATCGGGGCGACGGTGCCGCGCGACCTGCCGGTGCAGGGCCGGGAGCTGGAAGGCTTCGTCCAGGCGATGGACTTCCTGCCGCCGGCCAACCGGGTCGCGCTCGGTGAAGAGGTGCAGGGTCAGGTCACCGCGGAGGGCAAGCACGTCGTCGTGATCGGTGGCGGTGACACCGGCGCCGACTGCATCGGCACCTCGCACCGGCAGGGTGCCGCGTCGGTCACCTCGCTGGAGATCATGCCCCGCCCGGGCGAGGAACGTTCCGAGGGGCAGCCGTGGCCGACATACCCGATGATCTTCCGGGTCGCCAGCGCCCACGAGGAGGGCGGCGAGCGCGTCTACTCGATCAGCACCAAGGAGGCGCTGGACAACGGCAAGGGCGAGCTGCGGGCGCTGCGTGTCACCGAAGTGCGTTCCGGCGCAAAGGGATTCGAGGAGGTCGAGGGCACCGATCGGGAGCTGAAGGCAGACCTCGTGCTGCTCGCGATGGGTTTCCTCGGCCCGTTCACGAAGGGCCTGGTGGACGAGCTCGGGGTGGAGCTCGACGAGCGGTCCAACGTGCGGCGGGACGGCAACTTCATGTCGTCGGTGCCGGGCGTCTTCGTCGCGGGCGACGCCGGGCGCGGCCAGTCGCTGATCGTGTGGGCGATCGCCGAGGGGCGTGCGGCCGCACACGGTGTCGACGCCTTCCTCTCCGGCGGTCACTCCGACCTGCCGGCGCCGATCGCACCGACCGACCGGCCGCTCACGGTCTGACCCCTCTCGGATGCCGGACGTATGACGGGACGACCTGCCCGTCATACGTCCGGCTCACTAAGGTTGAGGAATGCGTCGAGCCAAAATCGTTGCCACCCTTGGACCTGCCACTTCCGCCCCGGAGAAGGTGCGTGCGCTCGTCGACGCCGGAATGGATGTCGCGCGACTGAACCTCTCGCACGGTGCCTACGAGGACCACGAGAAGGTCTACCAGGCGATCCGCAAGGCGTCGGACGAGTCGGGTCGTGCGGTCTGCGTGCTGTGCGACCTGCAGGGTCCGAAGATCCGCACCGGCCGCTTCGCCGACGGTCCGATCGAGTTGGCGAACGGTGACGAGTTCACCATCACGGTGGACGACATACAGGGTGACCAGAACCGAGTTTCCACCACCTACAAGGGATTACCCGGCGATGTGAAGCCGGGTGACAGTCTGCTGATCGACGACGGGAAGGTCAGTCTGCGCGCGACGGCGGTCACCGACACGGACGTGCGCACCGAGGTCGTGGAGGGCGGCACCGTCTCCAACAACAAGGGCATCAACCTGCCCGGGGTTGCCGTCAGCGTGCCTGCCCTGTCGGAGAAGGACGAGGCGGACCTGCGGTGGGCGCTGCAGCTCGGCGCCGACGCCATCGCCCTGTCCTTCGTGCGCGATGCCGCCGACATACGACGTGCGCACGAGATCATGGACGAGGAGGGGCGTCGTGTCCCGGTGATCGCCAAGGTCGAGAAGCCGCAGGCGGTCGACAACCTCGAGGCGATCATCGACGCGTTCGACGGTGTCATGGTGGCGCGCGGCGACCTGGGTGTGGAACTCCCCCTGGAAGAGGTGCCGATCGTCCAGAAGGTCGCCATCGAGATCTGCCGGCGCAACGCGAAGCCGGTGATCGTGGCGACGCAGGTGCTGGAGTCGATGATCGAGAACTCCCGGCCGACGCGCGCCGAGGCGAGCGACTGTGCCAACGCGGTGCTCGACGGGGCCGACGCGATCATGCTGTCGGGGGAGACCAGTGTCGGTGCCTGGCCGATCGAGGCGGTGCAGACGATGGCGCGGATCATCGACAGCACGGAGGAGCACGGCCTGGACCGGGTGCCGCCGCTCGGTTCCCGCCCGCACACCAAGGGTGGCGCGGTGACGGCCGCGGCCGCCGAGGTCGGTGACCTGTTGAACGTGCGTTACCTGGTGACGTTCACCGAGTCGGGTGACTCCGCCAAGCGGATGGCGCGACTGCGCAGCTCGCGGCCGATGCTGGCGTTCACCCCGGAGCAGTCCACCCGGTCCCAGCTGGCGATGGTGTGGGGCGTCGAGACCTACCTGGTGCCGCAGGTGAAGCACACCGACATGATGGCCATGCAGGTCGACGAGACACTGCTCGGCGACGGCCGTGCCGAGGAGGGCGACGTGGTCGTGATCGTGGCCGGTTCCCCGCCCGGCATCCCCGGCTCCACCAACGCGTTGCGCGTGCACCGCATGGGCGACGCCAAGAACAAGGTCGCGCCGGCCTACCACTGAGCCCCGCCGATTGGAGCCGGTCGCGGGGTCTCACGTATGCTTGCCCCGCACTCTCGCCGGAGTGGTGGAACGGCAGACACGGAGCACTCAAAATGCTTTGCTCGCAAGGGCGTGCGGGTTCAAATCCCGCCTCCGGCACCAGACCTTCTCGACCCTGAACCTGCTCGAACCAGGTCGGTAGCGGGAGCGTCCAGCAGCGGCGTCAACGTCCTCCGGGGTGTCGCGGGCGAAGTCTTCCGGCAGCAGCGACCACGCATCCCACGAGTCCGCCGATGACCGCGCCGAGTGCCGCGCTGGGCAGCCCGACCTCCACGGCAGCCGCCCAGGCCGTCAGGGCGTGCACCCGTAACCCGATGACGGTCCCGACGGCCACCCCGACGAACCCACAGCCGACGAAGCCGTAGACCAAGTAGCGCACCGGGGTGCTCGCGCGTCGGATCTCTCCGAGCGCCGAGGGGACTCGCGTGGCGACCATGGCACGCCTCTCCGGGCCGGCTGGGATCGTCATACTATCGCGAATTTGAGCAGTCGCTCAAGAAGTTGGGGAAGGTGGATTCACGCTCAGACGAACGCGCTCTGACCGGTGATGTCCCGGCCCACGATCAGCGACTGCATCTCCGCGGTGCCCTCATAGGTCACCAGTGCCTCCATGTCGCACAGGTGCCGCATGACGTGGAAGTCGAGGGTTATCCCGTTGCCGCCCAACACATCTCGGGCGAGGCGGCACACGTGCCGGGCGCGCACACTGCAGAAGTACTTCGCCAGGGCGGCCATCGTGTCGCTCAGCTTGCCTTCGTCGATCAGCCGACCCAGCCGGATGCAGTACAGCTGCATCGCGGTCACGTCGCCGAGCATCTCCACCAGCTTGGACTGGATCAGCTGGGTGCGCGCGATCGGGCGGCCGAACTGGGTGCGCCGCTGGGCGTAGGTCAGGGCGATCTCGTATGCCGCCACGGCGTGTCCGGTGGACGCCCACGCCACCATGTTGCGGGTACCCATCAGCACCTTGGACACGTCGGCGAAGGAGTCGCACTGCTGCAATCGGCGGTCCTCGCCGACCCGGACGTCGTCGAGCACGATGTCGGCGTTCTGGACCATCCGCAGGGCGACCTTGCCGCCGATCTTGCTCGCGCTGTAGCCGGGGTCGTCCTTCTCGACGACGAATGCCTTGACCTGGCCGTCGGATTCGTCCCGCGCGAAGACGACGATGATGTCGCACCAGGTCGCGTTGCCCGGCCAGCGTTTGCGGCCGCGCAGCACCCAGCCGTCGCCGTCCCGGCGCGCCGTGGTCTCGAGACCGACCGAGTCCGAGCCGTGTTCGGGCTCGGTGAGGGCGAACGCGCCGATCCGCTCCAGTCGGGCCATGTCGGGCAGCCACCGCTCCCGCTGTTCGGGCGAACCGAGCAGGTAGATGGACTGCATCGCCAGACCGACGTGGACGCCGAGGAACGTCCCGACGCTGCCGTCGATCCGCCCCAGCTCGTAGGAGACCAACCCCTGACCGACGGCCGTCATGGGGGTGATGCCGTAGCCCTCCATGGTGTCGCCGACGATGCCGAGGGTTGCGAGCTTGGGCAGCAGTTCGAAGGGGAAGTCCCCGCGCTCCCAGTAATCCGCGGCCACGGGCAGGATCTCGGCGTCCCCGAAGGCGCGGACCTTCATCATCAGCTCCGTCTCGTCGGCGCTGAGCTGCTCACGCATCAGGAAGTAGTCGGTGCCGCGGGAGGCGCCGATCGTCTCGACCAGAGAGTCGGTGTTGGGGTCGGTCATCGCAGTCTCCTTCTGCTCGCTCGTACCAACCTTGCTCGCACCGACCGGTCGCGGTAAATGTTCTGGCCGACAACGCTCGTGTCGAGATCGTGGTGCGGGGCACAGCGGTGCGCGGCGAGGGGCGTGCCGGAGTCGCCACTGGGGGGAGCTATGACCGGGAATCCGGCGAGGGGCGTGCCGGAGTCGCCACTGGGGGGAGCTATGACCGGGAATCCGGCGAGGGGCGTGCCGGAGTCGCCACTGGGGGGAGCTATGACCGGGAATCCGGCCCGGGGCGTGCCGGAGTCGCCCCTGGGGGGAGCTATGACCGGGAATCCGGCCCGGGGCGTGCCGGAGTCGCCCCTGGGGGGAGCTATGACCGGGAATCCGGCCCGGGGCGTGCCGGAGTCGCCCCTGGGGGGAGCTATGACCGGGAATCCGGCCCGGGGCGTGCCGGAGTCGCCCCTGGGGGGAGCTATGACCGGGAATCCGGCCCGGGGCGTGCCGGAGTCGCCCCTGGGGGGAGCTATGACCGGGAAAACCGGCCCGGGCGCCGGCGCGACGCGCCGAAATCCCGCTCTCGAGTGTCCCGCAGGGCTAGCCTCCGGTGGTGGGTAACTGGGACGCCCGTCCAAAGCGTCCGGATCGTGCCGGAATCGGCGAACAGGAGGTCGGACGGTGAAAGAGTCGACGCGGCTCGTCGAGGTCTGCGGGCGCAAGGTGCGGGTCTCGACCCGGGAGGGTGAGGGCACGCCGCTGTTGCTGTGCAACGGGATCGGCGCCCGCCTGGAGGCCCTGCAGGGCTTCGTCGACGCGCTGGACCCTTCGATCCCCGTGATCCGCTTCGACGTGCCGGGTGTGGGTGGTTCGGAGCTGCCGCTGGCGCCGTACAACCTGCTCACGCTGGCCCACCAGCTCGGCCGCCTGCTGGACGCACTGGGCGTTGACGAGGTCGACGTGCTCGGTATGTCGTGGGGCGGGGCGCTGGCTCAGCAGTTCGCCTTGCAGCACCCGCGTCGCTGCCGGCGGCTGGTGCTGGTCAGCACCGCGACCGGGACGATGATGGTCCCCGCCCACCCACGGGTGCTGCGGCACATGGTCACGCCGCGGCGACACCGGGACGCCGACTACGCGGCGGAGGTGGCGTCCGACATCTACGGCGGCCGCATGCGGGACGAGCCGGAGCTGGCGCGCGAGATCCTCGGCGAGCACAAGCCGGCCGGCCCACCTGTCGGTTACCTGCTGCAACTGCTTGCCGGTGCGGCTTGGACGAGCCTGCCGGTGCTGCCGCTGATCCGCCAGCCGACGCTGGTACTGACAGGGGAGGACGACCCGATCATCCCGGTCGCCAACGGCCGGCTGCTGCACGCGCTGCTGCCGCACGCCGAGCTGCACGTCTTCGCCGACGGGCACCTCGGCCTGGTGACGCTCGCCGACGAGCTCGCACCGCGCATCGCGGGATTCCTCCGCGAGGAGCGCGTCGCGGCCGCTGGATAGAGTCACTCCCGTGGACGCGTCGTCGTGGACTGCCTGGACCGGCAACGTGATCGCCATCGGTGGGCTCGCCTACACGTGGTGGACGGGTCGCGGTGCGAAGCAGGCGGCCGCCGCCGCGAACGACCGGGCCGAGAAGGGGCTGACCGCTGCGCAGGAGGCCGCGGCCGCCCAGCAGCGGATGGCCGACGTGCTGGAGAAGATGTACGAAGGGCAGGAGCACCGCGCGACCGCCACCCTGCGCGGCGAGCCGCCCGAGCAGCTCGAGGAGCTCGGGCCGTCCGCTTCGGTCGCGCCGTCCGGGCCGGGGCAGCGGGCGGCCGTCCCATGGCTGCTGCAGCGCACCGTCGACGGTGCCTACGAGCTGACCAACGCCGGCGCCGGCACGGTGTATGACGTCCGCATGACCGTCAGCGACGCGGTCCGGCTCGACCCGCCAGAACTACCAGAGGGCGACGACTGGCCGCCGGGCAGATCCACGGTCTTCCACGCGGTCGTGTCCTGGCAGACGGGCACACCGCAGCTCGTCGTGACCTGGCGCGACGGGGCGGCCGGCGCCGAGCGCCGGTGGGAGCGCGTCATACCCCGGTGAGAACCGCGCCCCGGTGCGATACTGGTCACACCGACTCGCAGGGGTCCGGCGGAAGGGGGCTCGTCCGTGTACCACGTCTCGCTGGCGATGGCGTTACCCGTCATCGTCCTCGGCGCCCTGCTCGTGGCCTACTGCCTGGCGGACATCGCACGCGCCGACCACGCGTTGCTGGTGCGCAGGTGGCAGTGGGCGCTCGCGGTGCTGCTGCTCATCCCGATCGGCCCCGTCGCCTATCTGCTCTTCGAGAAACTCGGACCGTCCCCGGGCGGCCCGCCGCAACAGAACCTCTCCACCCACGCCGGCGGGAACACCTACCTACGCGGCGAGCAACCTCCGCCGACCTAGTCCGCTGAGCGCAGGCGACCGGCATAGGCTGGTGGGTTCGACCGGATCTGCCAGGAGGTGCCGCTGCGGTGATGCACGCGATGCTCGGGACCACGCACGGCCAGGGCTGGCTGCAGGTGGAGGAGCTGCTGCTCGCCTTCGTGCTGTCGGCGGTGGTCGGCCTCGAACGGCAGATCCGCGGCAAGGCCGCCGGCATGCGCACCCAGACCATCGTCGGCACCGCGTCCGCGCTGATCCTGCTCGTCAGCAAGTACGGCTTCTCCGACGTCCTCGGCGATCACGTGGTGCTCGACCCCTCCCGCGTCGCCGCGCAGATCGTCTCCGGCATCGGCTTCCTCGGCGCCGGCCTGATCATCACCCGCCGCTCGACGGTGCGGGGCCTCACCACGGCGGCGTCGGTGTGGGAGACCGCGGCGATCGGTATGGCGGCCGGCGCCGGCCTGCCGCTGCTCGCGGTGCTGGTGACCGTGTTGCACTTCGTGGTGGTGCTCGGCTTCACCCCGCTGTCCCGCTGGCTCGACGACCGCGGTCACGGCGAACGCCGCTTCCTGATCACGTATGCCGACGGCCGCGGCATCCTGCGTGAGGTGCTCGCCGCGTGCACCAGCCGGCGGTGGGTCGTCGGTTCACTGTCGGTAGAGCGGGGCCGCAAACCGATCGGTGAGGAGGAGGACTGGGAGGACACCGCCGTCGTCGCGGTCTGGATCACGCTCAGTGGACGCGGCCTGGACGAAGCGGTCCCGGTGCTCGGCGAGATCGAGGGCGTCATACGCATCGACCGGGAGGAGTCCGACGACGACTGACGGCGCCCGTCCGGAGTGCGGCGACCCGGGAGCGTGACCGCACCGGCCCGGTGTTGGATGTCCCCATGGCACTTTTCGGCAAGCGGCGCGACACCACCGGCGAGGCGATCCAGGACTTCTGGACCTGGTGGAACGACGGTGGCTCCGGTCAGGTCGCGATGGCCGATGCGCCCAGTGACCAGGTGCAGCTGCTCGGTCCGCGTGTGCAGGCCATCGCCTCGGGCCTCGCGTGGGAGCTCGCACCCGGCAGCGAGGCGGCGCACCTGCTCGTGGTGACCGCCGACGGCGACCCCGAACTGCGTGCCGTCGCGCGCCGGTGGCTCGCCGCCGCGCCACCCAGCGACTTCGTCTGGTCGTATGCCGACAGCCGGCAGCCGGCCGCCACCATCGATGGCCGGTGCATCAGTCTGGAGGGCGACGACTTCGACCTCGGCGCGGTGCAGGTGGGCGTGCGCCGGGCCGGTAGCCGGCTGGACGTGACGGTCTACCACCCGCAGATGGAGCAGGTGCCGGCGGACAAGCGGGTCACCCTGTGTTTCCTGGCGCTCGACACGGCGCTCGGTGAGGAGATGACCGAGACCTGGATCGGGGAGCTGGCACCGGTGACCACGCCGCCGCTGGACGGTTTCGGCCTCACCGGCCTGCGCGCGGTGGTCCGTGACCTGCGGGAGGAGTTCACCGACGACGACGGTGAACCGCAGTGGATCTCGTTGCAGGGCAACGGGCCCCGCGGTCCGGTCATCGCGGGAGCGCAGGTGCCGCTGGCGGCCGCCTGGGCCCCGCAACTCGACCAGCACATCGTGGTCGCCGTGCCCTACCGGGATCGTGACGACGACGAACTGCCGGGTGTCGGTGCGAGCGCGGAGCTGGACCGGCTGCGCCACCACGTGTCGGATCGGCTGGAGGGTCAGGGCCGGGTCGTCGCCTACGAGTGCAGCGGGGGACTGTGCCTGGTGCACGTCTACGCCGACGGTTCCACCCCCGCGGTCGACCAGATCAAAGCGGCGGTGACCGGCTGGCCGGACGGGTCGGTGAAGGTCAACGAGGAGGCCGACCCCGGCTGGTCGGGAGTCGCCCACCTGCGCGGGTGAGTTCGCCCACAACCGTGGTGGCGGGCGCGCACCGTCGCGGCCGGCCGTGCTTAGCTGGTCGCCGTGAGCAACGAAAAGGCCGCCGCCCGGGTGCTCGTCGCCGAGGACGAAGCGATCATCCGGCTGGATCTCGCCGAGATGCTGCGCGAGGCGGGGTACGACGTCATCGCCGAGGTCGGGGACGGCCGGCAGGCCGTCGACCGGGCCCGTGAACTGCGACCCGACCTGGTGGTGCTGGACGTCAAGATGCCGGTCCTGGACGGCATCAGCGCGGCGGACGAGATCGGCCGCGACGGCATCGCCCCGGTGGTCATGCTGACCGCGTTCTCCGACAAGGACCTGGTCGAGCGGGCGACGGACGCCGGGGTGATGGCCTACGTGCTCAAACCGTTCACCATCGAGGATCTGCAGCCGGCGATCACCGTGGCCCGGTCGCGGTGGTCCGAGCGGAAGGCGCTGGAGGGTGAGGTGGCCGACCTCGGGGCGCGGCTGGAGACCCGCAAGCGGATGGACCGGGCCAAGGGCATCCTGATGCAGCAGCTCGGGCTGGACGAGCCGGCCGCGTTCCGCTGGATCCAGAAGACCGCGATGGATCGCCGGCTCGGGATGCGTGAGGTGGCCGACGCCGTCATCGCCGGTGCCGCCGACCCCGACGTGGCCGCGGACTGACCCGGCACCCGCGCCGTACCGGTCACCGGCACGTATTCAGACACTTGACTCAGGGCGTACGCTTCGTTGTTGCATCTGCTCTCGGGGGCCGGTTACGACGGAGGAAGTTGAATGGCCAGATCGGCCGTGCAGGTCACCCGGGTGACATCCGGTGACGAGGAGTCCTTCATCGCCTTGTGGCGCACCTCGAAACTCGCCGAGGGCCACAGCGACGACCAGGTGGAGCGCGCCCTGCGCGACGGCCGCCTGACCCGCGCGTGTGCCCGGTCCGACGTTCGGGCCTACACCGCCTCCATCGACGGCGAACCCGTCGGATTCACCGTGGTCATGTCGGGCCCGGTCTCCGCGCTGCAGGAGACGCCGGCGGTCTGGGTGGACGTGCTCTGGGTGAAGCCCGGGCGTCGCCAGCGGGGCGTCGCCGGTGCGCTGCTCAAGGCCGTCGCGGCATACGCGGAGCACATCGGTGCACCCGAGATCGTCTCGTGCGTCCCGTCGTCCAGCCGCGACGCCAACCGGTTCTTCGCCCGCCTCGGTTTCGCCTCCGTGGTCACCGAGCGGACGACCTCGCCGGCGGCGCTGCGGCGCAGGCTCGCCGGCCCCGCGCTGTCCGGCGTCAGCGACGCCGTGCGGCTGCGCCGGTCGCTGCGTGCCAGGGCGCGCGGCCGCAGTGCCCTGTCGACCGCCGACTGAGCGCTACTTCGCTGTGGGGGCGCTGTCCCGCAGCAGACAGGTGATCCGGCTGGTGCACAGGCGGTTGCCGTCCTGGTCGGTGATGACCACCTCGTACGACGCCAGCGTGCGCCCCAGCGACAGCGCAGTCGCCGTGCCGGTGACCAGCCCGGACCGGGCGCCGCGGTGGTGGGTGGCGTTGATGTCCAGGCCGACCGCGATCCGGCCCTCACCCGCGTGCAGTGCAGCCCCCACCGAGCCCAGGGTTTCGGCGAGCGCCACACTGGCGCCCCCGTGCAGCAGCCCGTAGGGCTGGTTGTTGCCCGCGACGGGCATGGTGGCGACGATCCGTTCCGGGCCGGCCTCGACGAAGGTGATCCCCAGCTTCTCGCCGAGTGTGCCGACGGTTATGTCATTGGCGAGCGCTACCAGATCGATGGCGGACGAAGCGTCGGGGGACTGCGTGGTGTTGTCGGTCATGACCCCTAGGCTGCCAGGTGTGAAACGCCTGCTGCTGCTCGACGGTCATTCTCTCGCCTATCGCGCCTTCTACGCGCTGCCCGTCGAGAACTTCTCCACCACCACCGGGCAGCCCACCAACGCGGTCTACGGCTTCACCTCGATGCTGATCAACGTGCTGCGCGACGAGGAGCCGACCCACGTCGGCGTGTGCTTCGACGTGTCGCGGCAGACGTTCCGCGCGGAGGAATACGCCGAGTACAAGGCCGGCCGGGCCAAGACCCCCGACGAGTTCAAGGGTCAGGTGTCGCTGGTCCACGAGATCCTCGACGCGCTGCGGATCCGCTACATCGAGCTGGCCGGGTGGGAGGCCGACGACCTGATCGCGACGCTGTCGACCCAGGCCGAGGCGCAGGGTTTCGACGAGGTGCTGATCGTCTCCGGTGACCGCGACGCGATGCAGCTGGTCACCGACAAGGTCACCGTCCTCTATCCTGCCCGGGGCGTTTCCGACCTGTGGCGGATGACCCCCGCGAAGGTCGAGGAGCGCTACCTGGTCTCACCCGAGCGCTACCCCGACCTGGCCGCGCTGGTGGGGGAGAAGTCCGACAACCTGCCGGGTGTGCCGGGTGTCGGCGCGAAGACCGCCGCCAAGTGGATCGGTCTCTACGGCGATCTGCCCGGCATCGTCGATCACGTCGGCGAGATCAAGGGCAAGGTCGGTGACTCGTTGCGCGAGCACCTGGACGGTGTGCTGCGCAACCGGCGGCTCAACCAGCTCGTGCGTGACGTCTCGCTGGACGTCACCGTCGACGACCTGGAGCGCCAGGTCTGGGACCGCGACCAGGTCCACCAGGTCTTCGACGGCCTGGAGTTCCGGGTGCTGCGCGAGCGGCTCTTCGCCACCCTCGAAGCCGCCGGCGATGAAGCTGAAGGTGCAGTTGAGGTTGATGGTTCGGTGCTCACGCCCGACGAGGTGGCCGGCTGGGTCACCACCAACCTGACGTCGCAGGATCGCGTCGGGCTGCACGTCATCGGCGACTGGGCGCGTGGCACCGGGGACGTCCGGGCGCTCGCCATCGCCGTGGGCGATGAGGACACCGGCCGAGCGGCATACCTCGACGTCACCGAGCTGACCCCGGACGGCGAGCGGGCGATCCGCGAGTGGCTCGCCGACCCGGCGCGACCGAAGGTCATGCACGACGCGAAGGGTCCGCTCCAGGCGCTGTATGCCGCGGGCCTGCCGCTCACCGGGCTGGTGAGCGACACGGCACTGGCGGCCTACCTGGTGCGTCCCGACCAGCGCGCCTACGACCTGGGTGACCTGGTGCTGCGCTTCCTGAAGCGCGAGCTGCGGCCCGAGCAGGACAACCCGGCGCAGGGGATGCTCGACCTGGACGGCCACGACAGTCAGGCCGAGGAGGCGATGGTGCAGGCGCGGGCCGTGCTCGACCTGTCCACGGCACTCGACGGACAGGTCGCCGAGACCGGCGGCACCGACCTGTTGCGCGACCTGGAGCTGCCGCTGGTCGACCTGCTCGCCCAGATGGAACGGGTCGGCATCCACGTCGACCCGGAGCTGCTCGACCGGTTGGAGAGCGACTACGCCGACGCGCTCGACCGCGCGGCCGAGGACGCCTACGAGGCCGCCGACGGCGAGCGGATCAACCTGGGCTCCCCGAAGCAACTGCAGGTGCTGCTGTTCGACAAGCTGGGCATGCCCAAGACCAAGAAGACCAAGACCGGCTACACCACCGACGCCGATGCGTTGACCGAGCTCTACGCCAAGACCGAGCACCCGTTCCTGGAGGCGCTGCTGCGGCACCGGGACGCCGCCCGGCTGCGGGTGACGGTGGAGGGGCTCAGCAAGTCGATCGCCGACGACGGCCGGATCCACACCACCTACCAGCAGACCATCGCCGCCACCGGGCGGTTGTCCTCGACCGACCCCAACCTGCAGAACATCCCGATCCGCACCGAGGAGGGCCGGCGGATCCGTGAGGCGTTCGTGGTCGGCGACGGGTTCGAGTCGCTGATGTCGGCCGACTACAGCCAGATCGAGATGCGGATCATGGCGCACCTGTCCGGTGACGAGGACCTGATCGCGGCCTTCCGCAGCGGCGAGGACCTGCACCGCTTCGTCGGGTCACGGGTGTTCGGTGTCGAGCCACCGGACGTCACCGCCGAGATGCGGGCGAAGGTCAAGGCGATGTCCTACGGCCTCGCCTACGGGTTGTCGGCATACGGGCTGTCCAAGCAGCTGTCGATCAGCACCGGCGAGGCGAGCGGGCTGATGGAGGAATACTTCGCGCGGTTCGGCGGGGTGCGTGACTACCTGCGTGAGGTGGTCGACGTGGCCCGCAAGACCGGCTACACCGAGACGATGCTCGGACGCCGCCGCTACCTGCCCGACCTCACCTCCGACAACCGGCAACGCCGGCAGGCGGCCGAGCGGATGGCGCTCAACGCACCGATCCAGGGTTCGGCGGCCGACGTGATGAAGCTGGCCATGCTGCACGTGCGCGACGCTCTGGACGCGGCGGCGGTGAAGTCACGGATGCTGCTGCAGGTGCACGACGAACTCGTGCTGGAGATCGCGCCCGGTGAACAGGCGCAGGTCGAGGAGATCGTCCGCCGCGAGATGGGCGGCGCCATCGACCTGGCCGTGCCGCTGGACGTCAGCATCGGCGTCGGCAACTCCTGGCACGCCGCGGCGCACTAAGAACGTCGATCTGACTGATCGGAGTCCCAGTCGCGACGCCGACGGGGTCGCACGGGCCGGTTGTCGGCATCGTCACGATCCCAGTCGTCGCTGTGCCGATCCTCGCGCCCGTCGCGTCCACGCTCGGCCCGGTGGCCGGTGTCGTCCATTCGGTCCCCGTCGTACTCGTTCCTGCGGCGCCCGTCGGTCTGCCGGTCCCAGTCGGGGTCTTCGCCAGCTGCGCGGTCTTCATAGTCGTCGAGGTGGCGACGCGTGCGACGTGTCTCGGTGCGGCGGTCGACCCCGAACATCACAGAACCGAGCACGATTGTCAGCACACCGATCACCATGCAGGCGATCGCACGGTACTTTTCGACGTCGGTGATACGCCAGCAGATGCCTTTGGCAAATGTGTTGTCGGCCGGATGTGCTGCGGTGCCACACCCGAAGATCGAGCCGCTGGTGGTGCGCACGTCCGTGACAGGGACGAAGTAGAAGTAGACCGCCGCGACGATGAACGCCAGTCCGATGAGGATGCAAATCTTCGTGCCGGTGCGAGGATTCAGCACGGTACGCGTCTCGATGTCTTCTGGCATGAGCGGCATGTTACTCACCAGTCGGTGCGGTCCGCGGTAAGCGGGCCAAGAGATCCGGGATCGTCACCCAGGCGCGCAGTTCGGCGCCGTCGTCGTTGTGTCCGAGATCCAGTGCGCTCGATCCGGTAGGACGCTGATCCGACCACGTGCCGCCGAGGCTCCGCTGACTGATGATGACCGTGACATGCGTTGGCGGGGCATGGTCGACATGCCACGGGTCAGTGTCTTCCGGAATTGGCCACGAGAGCAGGTAGTAGGCGTGGTAACCCCTTCGGTCAAGTTGGAATCCGATCGCCGAGTTGAGACTGAGCGAGCTGATGCCGCTGCCCTGGACAACAACGGGGACGCCCGGGTTCGCGTGCTGCCGAAGGAATCTGAGCACGACTGCCGACGCGTGCCGAGCTTGATCCTCGGCTGCCCACGCAGGAGGGCTCGCAGTGGTCGACGCAAGTGCGCAGGCCGATGTCGCGAGGAGAGCTGCGATGGTGGTACGGGCCACGGGCGGCACAAGTCGCAATACGCTGCTCCACCGCCGGCGTGGTATCAGCTCGATTGCGCGCGTCAGCACAGCGGCACAGGCGAACGCTGCGATGACGAGGCACGGCAGCAGCCAGTAACCCACGGTGAATCCGGTCAGATGGGTGAGGCCCCACGCCTCAACCGGAACGGTGATCACCGCTACGCCGCACGCTCGGCTACCGACGGTGTTCGGACGGTGTGTCCCGGCGAACGCGCCCAGCGCGAGTAGGAGCACCCCGATGGCGCCGGCTGCGACCGTGACGCCGCTCACCGCAGGCTGATAGGTGTTGTGAAATCTGCCGAAGCCGACTGGTGACAGACGATCCAACACGTAGGCCGCGGCATGTGGCCACGACGTACCAGCGCCCGCGGATCGGCTGCGATAGGCGAGGAGTTGCTGCAGGTTGTTGGGGGAGTAGAGGATCAGTTCCAGCAACGTCGGAAGCCACACGGCGAAGAGCAGGCCGGCGGTCACGAGCCAGTGACGTTGCATTCGAGCCGGACTCTGTCCTGGCATCCGCACGTTACGCCATCTGCGCGAGATCCCGAGCAGGCCGAGCGCTACCGATAGGCCGACGACGAATGGCACGAATGCGAGATTGGCTTGCGCGACGAACGACGCCGCGACGCCGTAAACCCACAGAACGCTCCGGTCGCCGTCGACCCATGCCCAAGCGCACACGAGGGTCAGCAGCATCGGCAGCGCCGCGACGTAGACGTTGAGCGGCCGCACCAGTTGCTCAGGTCCCAGCGACCATTCGAGCAGGAGCACAGCGATTGTCGTTGGCACTGCAGTCCGTAGCGCGCGCAGTCGAAAGGCAATCGCGATCGAACCAGCCGCGCAGATCATGTTGCCGACGGCGATGGACAGCAGGATGCCCGCGCCGGAAAATCCGAAGATGCCGGCGATCGCTGCGGCAACGTAGTACTCCAGCGGGCCGAGGTGGTGTGTTGCGACCTCGGCGCCTTGAGTGAGGACGCTTGTCGAGCGCTGGCCCATCAGCGGCGGGTGTGCGCTGAAGACCGCTCGCATGCGGTCGGCGATGACCGCATCGTCCCCCTCGGGAGCCCAACCATGCCCAACTGCGCGTACGTAGGCGACGACGATAGGGACGACGGCGATCGCGAGCAGCCCCGTGACGGGATGACACATCGCGCTCCGCACCCGTTGCGGAACGGTCACCGACATCTGCCACCTCGAGTCTCGAAAACGGTTAGGCGCAGGTTACCGGCGCGTTGGTTCGGTCATAATGCGGGCGTGGATGTTGGGGCAATCGTGTTGGCCGGTGGTGTGGGAAGCCGGATGTGCCCACTCACCCTGGACTGTCCTAAGCCGTTGCTACCGCTCGGAGCTGAACCCCTCGTCGGTTACCAGCTACGACGCCTGGCACGCGTTGGTGTGCGACGTGTCGTCCTCGCGACCGGGTATTTCGCCCACAGGTTCCAGGACGCACTCGGCGACGGGGCTCGCTGGAACCTCCGACTCCTGCACAGTGTCGAGGAGGAACCGCTGGGCACAGGCGGGGCACTGCGCGCGGCGGTCGAGCTCCTGCCGGGCTCCGAGCGGGTGATCGTCGTCAACGGTGACCTGTTGTCCAGCCATGACCTGAGCGGCCAGCTTGCAGCGACCGGGACGGCGGACGTCGGTCTGCACGTGCGCGAGGTGGCGGACGTCGCGCGCTACGGACACGTCATGTGCGCCGATGACGGATTGGTGCGTGGTTTCGCGGAGAAGTGCGGTGCCGGTCCCGGCTTGGCCAACGCGGGCACGTATGTCGTGCGTGCCGACGTGCTGCGGTCGCTTCCGCGCGGACGTTCGTCCTGGGAGCGCGACATCCTGCCGTCACTCATCAGGGCGGATGCGCGCGTCGTCGCGTGGGCCGGTGCCGGGTACTTTCGGGACGTAGGTGACCCCACGGCCTACCGCGTGGCGAGTGTGGACGCGGTGACCGGCGCCCTGCCAGGTTCTGTGCCCGGGTCTGCGACAGCGTATGTCGACGAACGTGCGGCAGTTGCGCCGGGAGCCGTAGTACAGGGTGGGAGCAGCGTGCACGCGGGTGCGGTTGTCGGACCTCGCGCGAGGCTGGACGCGACGGTGCTGTTGCCGGGCAGTCGTGTGGGTGCAGAGGCCACATTGCTGCGGTGCGTGATCGCTGCCGGTGCGGTGGTACCGGCGAGGTTCGAAGCAGCGGACGACGTTCTCGTGTCCTGATTACTCACAGGTAAGTTCCGCGCCAATTCCGCCTGCCGGGCAAGTATGCTGACGCGACGTCCCGACCCCGAGCACCCGCGAAGACTTGATGAGCCCTCGACCCACCGGCGGTGGCTACCGCCCGGCGCTGGATGGCATGCGTGCCGTGTCTGTGCTGACGATCATGCTGTTCCACGTCCCTTACGAGTGGGTGACAGGCGGCTACTGGTCGGTCAATGTCTTCTTCATCGTCTCGGGTTACCTCATTACCGGGTTGCTGCTGAAGGAGCTCGACAAGTGGGGCTCGATCGATCTGGTCGGCTTCTACATGCGGCGGGCGCGACGCCTGCTTCCGGCGTTGCTGATCATGCTCGTCGTCGTGTCGGTAGTCTGGCCGCGCATTCTGGGCGACGAAACGCCGGGCACGATCAAGGGTGACGGCCTGGCGGCGCTGTTCTACGTCGCGAACTGGCGAATGGTGCTGACCGGCCAGTCGTATTTCGAACAGTTCGGGACCGTTGCCCAGTCACCGTTCAAACACGCCTGGACACTTGGCATCGAGGAGCAGTACTACCTGCTCTTCCCGATCCTGATGATCGTGCTCTTCCGGTGGTTCGGTCGGCGCAACAGGGGTAAAACGCTGGGCGTCATCGTCGCGCTCGCCGGTGCGTCCGCGATCACCATGGCCAAGGTTTACGTGCCCGGCGGCGACCCGTCTCGGGTCTACTACGGCACCGACACCCGGATGCAGGACATCCTCGTGGGCGCAGCGCTCGCAATCGTAATGTCGATGATCGACCCGCGCCGGCTGTCGGCCTGGGCACGGCGCAACAGACGAGCTGTCGTCGGCGTCGGCTGGATCGTGGCCGGGCTGACCTTCTACTGGTTCTTCTTCATCCCGGCCAGCGGGTGGGTGTTCTACGGCGGCTACTTGGTCTTCGACACGATGTTCGCGCTGCTCGTCGCCAGCGTCGAACTCGTCCGGTCCAGTTCGATAGCGGCGGTCTTCTCCTGGCATCCTCTCGCGTGGATCGGGATGCTGTCCTACGGGCTCTACCTGTGGCACTACCCGTTGTTCGTCCTGCTGACCCCGGACCGGACGCACCTGTCCGGCATACCGCTGCAGATCGTGCGTTTCGCACTCACTTTCGCCATCGCGAGTGCGTCCTACTACTTCGTGGAGGACCCGATCCGTAAGGGTGCGCTACGGCGGCTGGGGAAACGGATCGCAGCAGCCGTTCCGATTGTTGCAGTGATAGCCACCGCGACGACCATCCTCGTGTCGGTGAACGGTATGCGTCTGGCGCCGACCGCCCGAGCCGGACAGGGGATCTCGCTGTCCGGAGGATCGGGCTCCTACCGGGTGCTGATCGTCGGGGACTCCGTGGGGTTCGCACTCGGCTACTACTTTCCGCGGTCCACCTTCCCGGACGTGAATGCGACCGCAGCAGTCGACTTCGGTTGTGGCACGGCCGAGCAGAGCCTGGTGGTGCAGGGCAAGCGGCAGCCCGTGCAGAGCGACTGCTCCGACATCTTCCAGCACTGGGCGGAGGGTGTCTCCGGCACGCACCCGAAGGTGGTCGTGTGGACGCTTGGCCCGTGGGAGGTCTACGACCACTACATCGACGGCAAGACGCTGAAGGTTGGCAGCGCCGCGTACGCCAGGTACCTCCAGTCCCGATTGCAAGAGGGTCTGACGGCGATGAACAAGGCCGGCAGACATGGGCCGCTGGTCATCCCGACGGTGCCGTGTCTTGGTCAACCGAAGTACATGGTCAACGGCGTCGACATGGCACCCGAGCGCAATGATCCGAAGCGAGCGGCTGCGGTCAATGGAATTCTCGTGGCATTCGCGGCCAAGCACCCGAGGACCATCCATCTCGTTGACCCCGGTGAACTTGTCTGCCCGTCGGGCACATTCACCAAGAAGGTGAACGGTGTGCAACTGCGTCAGGACGGCGTGCACTACACGAAGGCGGGTGCTGCTGCCTTCTGGAAGTGGTTGATGCCTCAGATCGCGCGGTGGGTGCCGGGCACGCCGAAGGCGAGGTCATGAGAGGCGGCTCTCTGGTGACTCGGCGGCTGGCGGCGCTCGACGGGATCCGCGGCGTCCTGGTGATATTCCTGTTGTGTTTCCATTTCGGGTTCACTCAGCTCCAGGGTGCCTGGCTGACCCTCAACGTGTTCTTCGTGCTGTCCGGATTCCTCATAGTGCGCCTGCTCGTGCAGGAGCGGGCCAGGACCGGGCGGATCAGCTTCGTCGCGTTCTACGCCCGGCGCGCTCGCCGGCTCTTTCCAGCCCTCGCGCTGCTGCTCGCCACAGTGGTGATCTACGGCTTCCTATTCGCGTCGGACCAGGTCCGGGGCCCGTTGCGGTGGGACGTGCTGGCCACCATGGGTTACTTCATGAACTGGCGGCTGATCGCGCAGAGCAACCAGTACTTCGTGCAGTTCTCCGAGCCGTCGGTGCTGCAGCACGCCTGGTCGCTGTCGGTCGAGGAACAGTTCTACCTGGTGATCCCGGCCCTGATCCTGCTGCTGATGGCAGTGTTGCGGACGCGGCGTGCGCTGATTGCCACCCTGGCCGGATTGGCGCTGGTGTCGGCGGGGTGGATGGCCGTCGTCGGCGTCGGCAGCGACGTCGCCCGGTCGCACCTTTACTACGGCACCGACACCAGAGCACAATCCCTGCTGATGGGTGCCGCGCTCGGGGTGCTGGCCGCCCGGTTCGGCGCCGTAGAACGGCCGAGCCCGTTGCCGGTCAAGCACGTTCAGGCGGTGGGCTGGGCAGCGTTCGCGCTCACCGTGGCCAGCTTCGTCCTGGCGGTGCCGCAGACCCCGCTGATGGCGGACGGTGGGATGTTCGTGCTGTCCCTCGTCGCGGTGGCGTGGGTCTGGGCTGTCTCGGACGAGCGGGCCGGGCCGCTGCAACGGGTGCTGGCGGTTCCGCCACTTGCCGCGCTTGGGCGGATCTCCTACGGCGTGTACCTGTGGCACTGGCCGATCGGGCTGTGGCTGGGCCAGTTGATGCCGGACGAGCCCACCTGGGTACGCGTGGTGGTCGGGTTCGTCCTCACCATCGGCGTCGCCACGATCTCCTACCAGCGTGTCGAGCGGCCCATCCACGACCTCGGCTGGCGCGCCGTGGTCGGCACCCCCCTCCGGGCGCGCACGATCGCCGCGGGCACCGCAGCTGCTCTGTTCTTCGGGGCGATCGGCGTCGGCGTCGGTGCCCCGGCCGCGACCGGGGTCGGCGCGCCCGGCACCACCGGCAAGGTGGTCCGGCTCGTCCCCGGGCAGCCTCCGTTCCACCGGCCGGCCAAGCCGTACACCATTGCGTTGTATGGCGATTCGGTGCCCTATTTGCTGGTGCAGAACTTTCCGAAGGGGGACTTCCCCGGCGTGAGAGCAGCCTCGGTCGCTGTTCCTGGGTGCGATCTCCTCGACCAGCCGTGGATCGACCCGCGGAACGGCGCTGAGCCCAACATCGGGTCGTGCAAGAAGTTCAAGCAGGACATTCCGGGACACATCGCCGCTGCGCATGCCAACCTCTTGATCATCATTCCAGGTGCCTTGCTGGGATTCCGACACGAATTCGACGGCAAGGCTCTTTGGTGGGGAGATCCGAAGTACGAGAAGGCGATTCGCAGCAAGCTCGACACGATCACCCGGGCTGCCAAGGCAGTCGGAACGGACGTCGCCATAGTCACGCAGACCTGCCGCAGCGACAAGGCGACCGGCCTCGGCCAACTGGTCGACGCGGTCCGCCAGAACGACCCGATCGTGCTGAAGGAACTGGAATCCGCATCGCACGAGAACACCTTCCTGCGCCGATGGGCGAACGACGAACGGGTGCCAATTGCCGACCTCCACAAGGCCGTGTGCCCGACGGGTGTTCCCCGATCGATCCCCGGCACACCGATCTTCGGTGACGGTGTGCACTTCTCTCCGCAGTTCACCCCGAGCGTGTGGGCCTTCCTCATCGCAGAGTTGGGCAAAGGCCGGTGACCCGGCCTGCATCCGTCGGCAGAGTCAGTAGGCGTCGATACGACGCGATCGACGGCTACCGCGGACTGTTCGTTGTCCTGGTCATGCTGTACCACGTCGGAGTGACCGCGCTCGTCGGCGGTTGGGTGGGCATCAACCACTTCTTCGTTTTCTCTGGGTTCCTCATCACCCGACTCCTCGTCAAGGAGTTCGGTCGCGATGGCCGGATCAGTCTGATCAATTTCTACCGTCGCCGGGTACGCCGGATCGTGCCCGCAATGATCGTGCTCGTCGGCGCTGTCCTCGTGCACACCGCGCTCTTCGCCGACCCGGCCTATCGCAAGCAATTCGGGGGTGACGCGGTCGCGACGCTGGGCTTCTACCTCAACTGGCGGCTGATCGGGCGGGACGACGCGTACTTCACGATGTTCGGTCACCCGAGCCCATTGCGGCATGCGTGGACGCTGTCCGTCGAGGAGCAGTTCTACCTGGTGGCTCCACTTCTTCTGCTGGTGGTCTGCTGGTTGCTGCGCTCGCGGCCGGCGCGCGCCACGTGCGCGTTCGGCTTGGCGGTGTTGTCGGCGCTCTGGTCGGCACACCTGCACTATCGGGGGATTGTCGACCAGGCGCGGTTCTACTACGCGACCGACATACGGGCGCAGGCGCTTCTGGTCGGCGTCGCGGCGGGACTGCTGCTCGCTGTCGACCACCGCGGCAGAGAGCCCATCGCCCTCTCGCGGGGCACCACCCATCTGCTGGCCTGGATCGGTTTCGGCACATCCTTGGCGGCGCTGTTCGTGCTGAGTCCGACGAGCGCCTGCGTCTACAACGGCGGAGGTATGCTCCTGTTCGCCGTGGCTGCGGCACTGATGGGTTTCGCGGCGATCGACCAACGCGACCTGCTGATCAACCGGCTGTTTTCCTGGGGACCGCTGGTCTACCTGGGCCGAATCTCCTATGGACTCTACCTCTACCACTGGCCCATTCATCTCTGGCTGCCGATGCCGGGTCTACCACGCTGGGTGGCCGGCACCCTCCAGCTGTTGTTGGCACTCGCCGTGGCGACAGTGTCGTTCCGGTACCTCGAACTCCCGATCATGCAGTACGGGCTTCGCGGAGTGTGGCGTCGACGGCGCACACGACGCGCCGTCCCGGCCACCGCACTGATCGCCTCGCTGCTCGGCGGGATCATGATGTGGCAGGGGAGTGCCGGGGCCTCGGCATCGACTCCCGACCTCGTCTCCGGTCAGTCGGCATACCGACCAACCGCGACCGTGCACCGGGTCGGCGTGCTCGGCGACTCGGTCGGCTCGTCCCTGATGGCCGGCTGGAACCAGGGCGCGTACCGGGACCTGAGGCTGACCGACCAGACGCTCATCGGGTGCGATCTGATCGACGCCCCGACCTGGCACGACGGCTCTGTCGGCGCACCGGAGAAGCAGTGCGCGTCCTGGCGTCGCGACTGGCCGTCGCAAATGCGTGACGCGCACGACAGTTCGATGATCGTGCTCGCCGGCGCTCAGTTCCTCACCGACCACATGGTGGCCGGTCGGGTGGTCAGGGCAGGAACCCCGGCGATGCGTGAGCTGATTGACGAGACCCTGGACGGGATCAGGGGCCGTGCACGTACGGCACGGGTCTCCACGATCACGCTGGTGAATCTGCCGTGCCGCCAAATCGATCCAGCGCAGCTCGACCCTTCGCTGCGATTCTTCGCCGCGCAGGGCAGCAACGACAAGACGATCGATTGGACGAACAGCGTCCTGGTGCAGTGGGCTGCGGCGCATCCCGGCGTCCGGATCGCGGATCTGCACACCCGCCTGTGTGGACACGGCTTCACACCAACGCTCAATGGCGTCACCCTCTACCACGACACGTTGCACTTCACCCCACAGGCCGCCGGGATGATCTGGACCTGGTTGGCACCCATCGCCCGCTCGGAAGCGTCGCGGGGCACGGCACCCTAAGGTGTGCCTGTGACATGGCGGCTCCAGGGCGATCGGTGGCGAGTCGTCCTCGTCGTAGTCCTGGCGCTGCCGCTGCTCGCCTGGGCACTGAGCTGGGTGCTGCACGGATGGATTCCGCAGGGCGACGAGGCCTGGATCGCGCTGAAGACCCAGGACGTATTCAGCGCACATCCGCCGCTGCAGGGGATGCGATCGACCAGTGACCTGCAGTGGACGGGCGTCTGGGCACACCACCCCGGCCCGATCGAGTTCTACCTGCTTGCCGTGCCGTATGCCGTCACCGGCTTCCACCCGGTGGGTCTGATCCTCGGATGCTTTCTGCTCGCGGTGGCACTCATCTGGCTCGCCGTCGAGCACGGGTGGGCGGCCGGCCGCAGCAACGGTGTTGTTGTCGTTGTGCTGGCGGTGGTGGGATCGGAGATCATGCTCGGGCCGTCCCTGGTGTTGCCGTGGAACCCCTGGCCCGCGGTGCTCGGTACGGTGACGTTGCTGGTGCTGGCCTGGCAACTGCTGCTCGATAAACTGTCCGCCCTGCCGTGGTTCGTCGCTGTCGCGAGTCTCGTCCTGCAGGCCAATCTGGCGCTGCTGCCCGTAGTGCTGCCGCTGCTGATCGTCCTGGCAGTGGTCGGGCTGCTGCGCTGGCACGAGCGACGATCGGCCATCTGGCCGCTGCCGGGCTGGGGTGCCGTCGACCGGCCGCGAGTGTGGCGCCGGCCAGGTGCGCGCGCAGTGGCGGTCGGTGTCGCCTGCTGGCTCCCCGCGGTCGTGGAACTCTTCGAGGTGACACCGAACAACGCTTCGCAACTGTGGGCGCTCACCACCAGGGAACTGGCTGGGCCGCTGCACCTGGTCGCTGCCGCCCTCCTTGTCGTGGCCTGTTGCTGGGCAGCGCGTCGGATCGCCCCGCAGTCTCTGACCGCGCGATCGGCCGCACGCTCGGTGAGTGGCTGCCTCGCGACGGGTGTGTTGGCGGCGCTCGCAGCCGGCGGGACACGACGACTCGGCTATCTCTTCATGGCGTTCGGTGCGGTGCTGTTCGCGGCTGCGGCCCGGCGGGACCGGTGGCCGATGCGGCAGCGCCTGAGCGCAGTACCACCAGCCGGTTGGGCAGCAGTCGGGCTCACCATCGCCCTGTGCATCGGACCGGGCGCGCCGATGGCACTCAGCTTCACACGGGGCGAACTTCGCTCGACAACCAGAGCGCAGCCGGTGCCCGGGGCCGTCCGACAGGAACTGCGCGCGGACGGGGTTCGGTCCGGTGCGGTTGTGATCCGCGGCGTCGGCGCGCAAGGCTGGGCCAGCTATGCCCCGGCCGTCGTGGCATTCCTCGCCGCGCACGGGTACACCCCCTATTTCGACGTGGCCTGGGGGCATCCGGAGGACGACGAGTATCGCCGTATCCGCAACGCGCCGGCAGACGCCGTCCAGGTCACGGTCGGTGACGACGGCGTCCCGGTGGTGAAACTGCCCGCGGCCGGCTGACAATGGCAATCCGGGAGTCGGCATTCCCGCGTCCGGATGGTCGCTGGAGTGAGATCCTTCGCGGGTGAACGGGTTGACTGCCGACGAGCAACGCGTGCTGGATCTGGTGGATGACGAGGCGATCCTGGCCGACCTCGCGGCACTGGTCGCCATCCCGTCGGCCGGCGGATCATCGGGTGAGGTGGCGGCGCAGCGGTGGTGTGCGCAGCGTCTCCGCGTGCTCGGGTTCGACGTCGACGAATGGGACATCGATGTGCCCGCGTTGACCGCTGCCGTGGGATTCCCGGGGGCGGAGGTGGAGCGGGCGGCGGCACTGGGCGTCGTCGGCGTGCTGCCGGCGTCGGACGGCAGCAACGACGCCGACCGTCCCGCTCTCGCGTTCGGCGGTCACACCGACGTCGTCCCACCGGGCAACATCGACGCCTGGACCAGCGACCCGTTCGTGCTGCGGATCCAGGACGGCGTCGGCTACGGGCGCGGCGTGTGCGACATGAAGGCCGGGGTGGCCGCGATGATCGGCGCGGTCGACGCACTGCGCCGGGCCGGTGTCCACCGCAGCCGGTCGATCGCCGTCCACTGCGTCAGCGGTGAGGAGGACGGCGGGCTGGGCGCGTTCGCCACCCTGCAGCGGGGCCATCGCGCGGACGCCTGCGTCATCACCGAGCCGACCGCGGCCGCCGTCATACCGACCAACGCCGGCTCGTTGACCTTCCGGATCGAGGTGCCCGGGCTGGCGACCCACGGCTCGCAACGATGGCAAGGTGTCAGCGCGATCGACAAACTGGACGTGCTGCAGACCGCACTGCGGCGCCTCGAAGCGGAGCGAAACGCAGGCGTACCAGCGGAATTCGCGCATCTACAGCTTCCCTGGCCGCTGTCCATCGGCATCGTGCACGCCGGTGATTGGGCCAGCACCGTCCCCGACCTGCTGATCGCCGAGGGCCGGTACGGTGTGCGCCCAGGGGAGCGGGTCGAGGACGCGCAACGGGCGTTCGAGCAGGCCGTGTGTGCCGAGTCGCAACGAGATCCGTGGCTGCGCGAGCACCCGGTGCGAATCAGCTGGCCGGGTGGCCGGTTCGCGGCGGGCAGCCTGCCACAGGGCCATCCGCTGCTGCAGGAGGTCCGCGACGCGGTGTCGACCGTCCGTGGCAGCGTCCCGGACGTGGTCGGGGCGCCATACGGTTCCGACCTGCGGCTGTATGCCGGGGCCGGTGTGCCGACCCTGCAGTACGGTCCGGGACGCGTGGAGCAGGCTCATGCGGTGGATGAATCGGTCGAACTGGCGGACGTACTGGCCTGCGCCCGGGTGTGCGCGCTGCTGGCCGTGCGCGCAAGCAGCACGGAAGTGACCGGTGAGTAACCCCAGGAGGGCGCGGCGCTAGTCTCTGCCCCCATGCAGACTTCTCGCGTGTTCGACGCCGTCGCCGCGGCGTTCCCGGGCGACCCGCAGTCGACCGACCCGATAGATCCGCTGTGGCAGCGGCTGGCCGAAGAAGTCGAAGGCTTCACCGGGACCAATGAGCTCGCGGTGCTCAACGCCGCAGCCGCGGCGCTCCCGGACGACGAGGCCTACCTGGAGGTCGGCACCTTCAAGGGCCGGTCGCTCGTGGCCGCGGTCCAGGGCAACGAGCGCACGAGGTTCTACGCGATCGAGAACTTCCTGGAGTTCGGTATGACGGGCCAGGACGCCCGCGCCGAGCTCCAGGACAACCTGGAACGGCTCGCTGGCGACGCCGATGTGCACCTGCTCGAAGGAGACGCGTTCACCCTCATGGCGCAGCCCGGCGTGATCGACCGGCCGATCGGCGTCTACTTCTACGACGGGGACCACACGCTGCTCGCACACTATTTGGCGCTCGCTGTCGTGGAACCGTTGCTTGCCGACGAAGCCTTGGTACTGGTCGACGATGCGAGTTGGAAGGTCGTGCAGCGCGCTCACCGACTCTTCCTGCGCCGCCATCCGGGCTGGAAGGTCGTGCGTACCTGGGACGTGACGGGGGCTGACGACCTGCGGTGGGCGAACGGCATGCACGCGCTCGTATTTCGTCGCAGCGATGCCAGGGGGCGGTCCCTGAGCCGCACTGACGAAGGATTGCGCCGCTATCAAACGGTGCTGCAGGACAAGATCAACAAGGCCGCGTGGAAGTTCGGAACGCGGCTCCCGGCTCCAGTCAAGCAGGGACTGGTGCGCCTCACCGTCTCACGTGCGAGGAGTGTCGGCGGCGACGATCACTGAGTCCTCCGCCAGCGTCGCCGCCTGGTGGCGCACCAGCACCCGGCACAGGCCGGCGCCCACGATCACGAGCGCGCCCACCATGCAGACTCCGACCAGTTGCGTTGCGGAGCGGTGCCAGTGGGCGGAGATCGCGATGACCTCGACAGCGATGACGGCCCAGGTCAACCGACCCAGCCAGCCGGTGTTGCTGCCCATTTCCGAGAACAACCACACCTGGGCCAGCGCCCACGCAATACCGAGGATCACGCACAGCAGCGCCAGCCGGCTGAACGGTGCGTAATCGGCGCCGCCTGCAAGGGTGATCCAGGTGCGCGGTGAGATGGCGACGATGCCGAAGCCGACGGCGCCGATCGCGGCGACGACTCCACTCGCCTGGAGGAGGGTTCGGGTCGGCCGGCGCCCCTGCATCCGCGGCACGATGATCAGCGCGACGAACTGCGTGCCCCAGCAGATGGCGCGCGCGAAGGTCGACGCCAGTGCATAGCCACCCGACTCGTGCGCGGTGAGGAAGTGCCGTGCCAACAGCATGTCGACGTTGGTGAGTGCGATGTATGCCGCGAGGGTGCTGTTCGACCGGACCAGCTCGCGGGCCATGCGTGCGGACCGCGGCAGCACGCGCAGGTCCGTGCGGCACAGCCACGCTCCGATACCGGCGGTCACAGCACCGGCGAGCAGCATCAGGGCGAACACACCGGTCACGTCCGCACCGATCAGCGCGCTGACGGCCGCCGCGACGACCCGGGTCGTCGCGTTGACCAGATAGAGCACGGAGAGTGCGTGCAACCTGCCGCGGCCCAGCAAAATGCCCTGGAAACAGCCGGTGAGCATCATTGGCACGAGCATCCCGCCGAGCAGGATGGCGGTGACGAACGAGGGCAGGTGGAACACCCTGGCCAGAGCGGGCGAGATCACCGCCGTGAACGATGCACCTGCGAGACCGGTGAAGATCGCCGGCCGCAGGGCGCTGGTCGGCTCTTCCGAGTCCGTCCCTGACAACCGGCGTGCGACGACCACCTGGAAGACACCGGCCGGTATGGCGAGCAGCACGCCGTACGTGGACAGCGCCGTGTAGCCGCCGAACTCGCCGGGGCCGAGCGGCCGCGACAGCAGCATCACCACGACATAGCCGAGCGCGTTCGCCATACCCATGGAGACGCCGAGCAGGGCACCGAGGGCGGTGCCCGACGAGGGCGAGCGCAGAGCGCTACGGACTGTCACGACCACAGAGGTTACTCGCGAGTTATATTTGGGTGCCCGTAACCACGAAGGACGCCGCGCCGACGGCGACGAAAGCCGAACTCGACCGCTGGGAGCCGACTGACGTGCGCCGACTGATGACCGGCTATCGGCTGGCCGTTGCCGGACTGACGCTGCTGCTCGCACTGATCGTGGGGCTCAACGGGCTGGGGCACTTCTACACCGACATCAAACCCGAGGTCTACCTGGCGCCCGGGCGGATGATCGGGCAGTACCTGTCGGCGTGGACCAGCACGCCGTACCTCGGCTCACCCAACTTCAACGTCGGGCTGGTGCCGGTGCTCCTGGTGACCGGGGCGTTGCGCGGCCTCGGCCTGTCGCCCGAGTGGACCTTCAAGGTGCTGCACTTCGCGCTGTGGCTGGCGACCGCGTGGGGCACCGCACGGCTGACCCGCCGGCTGGTCCCGCGCGCAGGACGGTACGCGGGTCTGGCCGCGGGTGTGCTGGTGCTGGCCAACCCCTACACCATCCAGGCCGGCAGCACGCTCGCCATCGCGTTGCCGATGGCGCTGCTGCCCTGGTCGCTGCTGGCGTTCATCAACGCGCTGTGGACCCCGGGCCGACGATGGTTCTCGCCCCGCGGCTGGCTCTGGCCGGCCGTGTTCGGGCTGGAGTTCTTCGCGATGAGCGGGATGAACGTCGCGATCGTGCCGATCTTCCAGCTGCTCGCCCTGCTGCCGGTGGTCTGGGTCGCCGTGCAGGTCTGGCGGCTGCGGTGGCCGGTCGTGCTCGCCGCACTCGGCAGATGCGCGGTGTTCGTGGTCGGCGTGTCGATCTACTGGCTGGTCCCGGGTTTCGGTGCGGTGGCGACCGGCAGCCAGATCGTCGACGAGTCCGAGTCCCTCACCGGCATCGCCAAGGTGTCCTCCTTCCCGGAGGTGCTGCGCGGGATGGGTCTCTGGTCGCTGTACGGCCAGGACAACCACGGTGCCTGGGTGCCGCAGGACGCGGTCTACCTGACCAGCACGGTCGTCATGGTGCTGACCATCCTGTGGCCGGCGCTGGCGTTGCTCGCCCTGCGCTGGCTGCACGGAGCCGCCCGGGTGATCGTCGTGGGAACGGTTGCCATCGCCGCCGTGCTGATGGTCGGGATCTTCCCCGCTGCGGGACATCCGGCATCACCGTTCGGCATCGTCTACCGCGGTTTCGTGGAACTGCCCGGTATGGCGGCGTTCCGCACCACCAACAAGGTCGGCGCACTGCTGGCGCTCGGGTTCGCGCTCGCCCTCGGCGTCGCCGCGGCCCGGCTCGGACCGCGGATCATGCGCCGGGACGGCCTGGCACCGATCGCAGCGGTCTCGGTCGCGGTGCTGCTGATGTCCTGGACGCTGCCCGCGCTGACCAACCGGCTCTACACCTCGCCGATGGACATCCCCGGTTACTGGAAGCAGGCCGCGAGCGCGGTCGACAAGGGCAACCCGGACGCCGCAGTGCTCTTCCTGCCCGGGCAGACGCGCGCGGCATACCGCTGGACCGTCGACCGGCCGGACGACGTGGCCAACTCGCTGTTCGACCGGCAGGTGATCCTCCCCGAGACCAGCCCCAACGCGTCCGCCCCGGGTGGCAACTTCCTGGCGTCGCTCGACTCGACGCTGGAGAACGGCGTCGTCCCGGACGGGATGGTCTCCACCTACGCCCGGTACCTGGGCGCCGACACCGTGCTGATGCGGCACGACACCGACTGGCAGGACGCGGGCGGGGTGCAGCCCGGCGCGGTCTCGTCGATCGCCGCCGCCGACAAGGGCCTGTTCGGCGTCGCCAACTACGGCCTGCCCGGCGAGTATGTCGCCACCGGCGGCAGCGACGCCGCCGAGAACCAGCTGCCGCCGCTGCAGCAGTACGCGGTGAAGGACCCGAACTCCACCGTCCGGGTCGAATCGACGAAGAACTCCCTGGTCGTCGCCGGCGACGGCTTCTCCGTCCCGGCCATGGTGAGCGCCGGTCTGCTCGCCGGCACACCGAGCTTCCGCTACGCCCAGGACCTGACCAGCAGCGGGCTGGCCGGCAGCCTCGGCCGCGAGCACGCCCTCGTGCTGACCGATACCAACGCCCGGCGGGACGCGATCACCAACCGGCTCTCGAACAACCAGGGCCCGCTGCTGGCCGCGAACCAACCGCTCGGCCTGACCCGCACGCTGGGCACCGATCCCGACGACCAGACGGTGCTGGAGCGCAGCGGCGCGAGGGTCACGGCGACCTCCGAGGGCGGCGCCTTTTTCGACCAGCCGTACGCCGTGCCCGAGAACGCCGTCGACGGCGACCCCACCACCTCCTGGCTGTTCGGCGACTTCGACCGGGCACCGGGCAACAGGCTCACCATCACCGAGCCGAAGGCGCAGCGGCTCGGCACCATCCGGATCGCGCAGGCGCAGGTCGGGAAGGTGAAGATCGACAAGGTCACCGTGCGGGCCGGCGGCAGGTCCGTGACACGCACCCTGCCGTCCACCGGCTACGCGGACTTCCCGATGGGTGACGTGTCCGCCCAGCAGGTCACGGTCACCATCGACTCCACCCGCGGCACGGGCTACAACCTGGTCGGCATCACCGACATCCAGGGCGTCGGCCCGGTCGCGGTCCGCACCGCGCGCACCCCGCTCACCTTCGACACCCTCTACCAGGGGCTCAGCAGCAGCGAGCGGGCGAGGTTCGACAGCACGCCGCTGGACGTGCTGCTGACCCGCGAGCAGGGCACCGCCGACGTGTATGACGACTCCGAGACGCAGCTGCGCCGGATCGTCAGCCTGCCCGACTCCCGGACCTTCGACGGGACGGCTGCGGTCCGGGTGGAGGGTTCGTTCGAGCCGGTGTACGACCGGGCCGCCGGCCTGTCGACGAAGATCCGGGCGACCTCGTCGGACTTCTACTTCCGGTTGGCCTCGACCCGTGCGTCACTCGCCGCGGACGGCAAGTCGTCCACGGCCTGGCAGCCCGGCGGCAAGCTGGCGGGTGCCTGGTGGCAGTTGACCGGCCCGCAGCGGGCCATCCGGACCGTCAAGGTCGCCCAGCAACCTGCCGACGGCGACACCTCGAACCCGCGGAACTCCTACGCGAAGCGCGTCACCATCACCGTCGACGGCCACGAGGTCGCCTCGGCCGTTCTGAAGCAGTCCGGCACGACCCGGATCGTCATACCCAAGCGGCACGGAAAGCCGTTGCGGGGCAAGACGATCCGGATGACGATCGACTCGATCACCGGCAGCGAGAACGGCGTGCCGCCGCGGTTCACCTCCATCGACACCGGCCTGCGGGTCAAGCAGTTGAAGCTCGGACCCGTCGACACGGCGGGCGCGGACGACCCGCGGTGCACGACGGTCGCCACCGTCGACGGCGACCCGCTGCGGATGCGACCCGTGGCGCAGCAGTTGAGCAGCACCTCCGACCAGGGCAGCACGTGGGCCCTGTGCGGCTCGTTGCACCTCGGCAAGGGGACGCACCGGATCGAGCCGGCCCCCGGGTTCGTCCTGGACAACCTGCACCTGACCGACGTGCAGCACGACGCCGCGGCGTCGCCCGCGGTCGCACCGGTCACCCAGGTCACCCGCGATGCGAGCACGCACAAGACGTTGCGGGTCACCACGAACGGGCCGACCGCCGTGGTCCTCGGGCAGAGCCTGGCCGGCGGCTGGCACGCGACCGCGAACGGCACCGACCTCGGTGCACCGCAGCTGATCGACGGTTACTCGACCGGATGGCTGCTGCCGAAGGCCGGGAAGTACACGATCCAGATCAGCTACGCCCCGCAGCGCCGCGCCGACGTGGCACTCGCGGTGAGCCTCGCCGTGCTGCTGCTCGCGGTCGCGCTGGTGGTGCTGGCGGTGTTCCGCAAGCTGCGCCCGGCGAAGAACGGCCCGGAGGACCCGGACGGCGAGGAGGACCTCGACGACGAGGACCTGGACGTCTTCTACCGCCGGCTCGCCGAACTCGGGCCGGTGGACGGCGCGGTGGAGCGCGCGATGAGCATGGCGGGGCATCGGGACAGCGGCGCCGCCGACGAGGTGGACACCGATCGTGCGGCGGGTCGCGGCCTGGGCCTGTCCGACACCTGGGACCGGCGTCCGCGGACCGAACGCGCCCGCGGGCCGCGACGGCTGACCTCGCCCAGCGCGGCGAGGGCGCTGCCACGTCCTGTCCTGGAGGTCGGGCTGGTCCTGGTGGCGGCGTTCTTCGTCGGCTGGGCCGGGCTGGTCGCGGGCGCCGTCGTCGTGGCGGTGCTGCGCCGGCGGCGCTCGGTCCCCGCCAGATGGCTGCAGGTCGCCGGAGCGGCCCTGCTGCTGCTCTCGATGGGTGTCTACCTGCTCGTGCTCGGCGACGCCCGCGGCACCCTGAGCGCGGACGGCGTCGCACAGAGCATGTGGCCGCACTGGCTGGCCGGCGCGGGACTGGTGATCGGTCTCGTGGGCGCACTGCGGGACACCGGATCGACGGACGAGGACGTGGCCGATGAGTGAACAACCCCTGGTGTCGGTCGTCGTGCCGACGCGCAACAACGCGCGCACCATCCGCCCCTGCCTGCAGTCGGTGCGCGACCAGACCTATCCCGCCATCGAGCTCATCGTCGTCGACAACAGCAGCAACGACGGAACCATCGATGTGGCAACGGAATTGGCCGACAGTGCAGTGACGGGCGGGCCCGAGCGGTCCGCGCAACGCAACCTCGGCATCGAGCGGGCACGTGGTGAGTGGGTGCTGTGGCTGGACAGCGACATGATCCTGCCGCCGACCAGCGTCGAGCAGGCGGTCGCGACCGCGCTGTCCACCGGGGCGACCGGCGTCGCGCTGCCCGAGCGCACGATCGGCGACGGTTTCTGGACGGCCTGCCGGGCGTTGGAACGGGAGTGCTACCTGAACCAGCCGTGGCTGCACAACCCGCGGCTGGTCCGGCGCGACTACCTGGTCACCGAGGGCGGGTTCCACCTGGGGATGTCCGGGCCGGAGGACGCCGACCTGCGGCTGCGGATGCGCGCCGAGGGGCACGGCATCGAGCTCGCACCGATCATCGTCGACCACGACGAGGGACGGCTGACCGTCAAGGACGTCATGCTCAAGCGCTACTACTACGGCCGCAGCATCCCGGCCTTCGCCGGGCAGCACGACGGTGCCGTCGGCGCCCAGGGCAAGGCCGTGCTGAAGTCGTATGCCGTCAACTGGCGTCTGCTCGCACGCGATCCGCTGCACGCCGCCGGCATGGTCGCGCTGCGCAGCCTGGAGGTCGTCGGCTACACCGCAGGAGCCCGCCGCGGCCGGCGCGACCGGGCGCGGGGCGTGTCGTGAGCAGGAGGATGCTGTGGGTGTCGTTGCCCGACCAGCGACCCCGTCGCGAGCTGTACTGGATGAGCCGGATGCCGCACACCGACGTCACGGCGCTCGCCGCGCAGGAACCGGTCGGTGACATCACCTGGGTCCCCAGCAGCTACCGGCGGCCGGTCAAACGCTTCATCGAGGCCGGTGCGCTGGCGTGGGTCAACGGCCTGGAGGAGCAGCCGCCCGCGTCATACGACTGGGTGACGACGCTGGAGTTGTGCTCGCTCGTCACCGGCCAGGCCAGTCGCTGGCGGCGGGGCAGCCGGGTGCGCCAGGCGGTCGTCACCTGGGAGAACCTGTCGCACCAGCCGCTCTACCGGATCCCGCCCTACAAGCAGGCCCTCGACTCCGCGCGTGACGCCGACCTCTTCCTGTGCATGATCGACGCGGCGCGGAACCACATGATCGACAACGGTTTTCCCGACCACCGGATCCGCGTCGTCAAGCCCGGGGTGGACACGCGGGTCTTCACACCGGCAGCCGAACCGACCGACGACCCGGTCGTGGTGTTCTGCTCGCCGCTCGCACCGAACAAGGGCATCGACCGGGTGCTGGATGCGATGCGGCTGGTCCGCAAGCGGGTGCCCGAGGCGGAGCTGGTCGTGGCCGGGAACGGCCCGTTGCGCGGCCTGGTCGAGCGCGCGGCGGCGGATCCCGGCACGGGGGTGCGCCTCGCCGGCCAACTGGACGCCCACGGTGTCGCCGACCTGCTGGCGAACGCCGCGGTCTTCTGCACGGCGCCCCGCCCCACCTGGAAGTGGACCGAGCAGTTCGGCCTCGCGTACATCGAGGCGCAGGCCTGCGGCATACCCGTCGTGACCACCCGCTGCGGCACCAACGACGAGGCGGTGCAACCACCCAACGTGCTCGTCGAGGACGACCCGGAGGCACTCGCGGCCGCGCTGGTCACCCAGCTGACCGACCGCGACCTGCGCCTGCGGATCGGGGCTGCGAACCGGGAACGGATGATCGCCGAGCACGACCTGGCCACCCAATGTGCCCGGATGGGAGAGGCGTTCGCCGACATCGAGGCACAAGACCGGCCATGAAGGCCACGGTCGGGCGCCGGGGCGTCGGTGCGGTCGTCGGGCTCGTCTGCGGCCTGATCGCCCTGGGGCCCTCCCTGGCACCCGGCTTCATCCTGCGCTACGACCTCGTCTTCGTCCCGCACCTGGCACTCGGCGACCGGACCCTGGGCGTCGACGGCTCCGTCCCGCGCGCCGTCCCCAACGACTTCGTCGCCGCGCTGCTGTCGCACCTCGCACCCGGCTGGGTGATCGAAAAGGTGCTCCTGCTGGCCGTTTTCGTGCTCGCGGGCACCGGGGTCGGTGCGCTGCTGCGCAGCCGGCTGGGCGCGGCAGCCGGCGCGCTCGTCGCGTGCTGGAACCCGTACGTCGCCGAGCGCCTGTCGATCGGGCACTGGGGCTACCTGCTGGGTTACGCGTGCGTGCCCTTCCTGGTCGGAGCTGCCGCGGCGGTCCGCCAGGGGGTGCCTCGGTCACGCGTCCGGCTCGGGGTGTGGCTGCTGGCCGCTGCCGCCACCGGGTCGACCGGTGCCGTCCTGGGGATGATCGCCGTCCTGGCCGTCCTCGCGGTGCCGAGTCCCGGGCTGCGCCGACGGGTCGGCGATTTCGCCTGGGCCGCCGTGGTTTTCGTGCTCGCGAACGCGACCTGGTGGTTCTCCTACCTCTTCCTCGCGTCGTCGACGAGCACCTCCCGCGTCGGGGTGGAGGCGTTCCGGTCGGTTGCGGACACACCCTGGGGGGTCATCGGGTCGCTGCTGACCGGCGGCGGCATCTGGAACCAGGGGGTCTGGTTCTCCGAGCGCGACTCGGCGGTCGTCTCCGGACTGGCGCTCCTGGTCGCGCTGCTGTCGGCCGGGCTGGCCGTCCGTGATCGGGTATGGCGCGCCGGGCCGGCCGTCGCGGGGCTCGCCCTGGCCGGCCTCGTGGGGCTGGTGCTCGCGGCGGCCAGCGCGCTACCGCTCGGGCGGGACCTGATGACCACGGTCATCACCGACCTGCCCGGCGGTGGGCTGTTGCGGGACGCCCAGAAGTTCGTCGGTCTCTGGATGATCCTGGTGGCCGTGCTCGCGGGACGGCTCGTCGAACGCGTCCGGGACGTCGGAGCGGCCGCCGGCGTCGAACGCTCCACCGCGCTGACCGTCGCAGCACTCGTTGCCTGCTGGCCGGTGGTCACGCTGACCGGGTTCGCCTGGGGTCTCGGCGGATCGCTGCACGCCGTCGACTACCCCGCGTCATACACCAGGATGGCGCAGCGCATCGACGCGCTGCCCGCCGGCGGTGTGGCGGTCTTCCCGTGGGGTCTGTACCGGCAGTACGCCTTCGACGACGACGTCGTCGTGCTCGATCCGTGGCAGCGGCTGCTGGACCGGGACGTCGTGGTGGACGACGACCTGCCGCTGGTGGGTGGGGCGGTCGTGCCGGGGGAGAGCCCGCGCGCCGCGCGGATCACCGACGCCGTGCGTGCCGACCGCGGCGTGCCGGCGACCCTGCGCCGGGAGGGTGTGCGGTACGTCCTGGTGCAGACCGACCAGCCGACCTCCGGGGACGTGCCCGATCTCGGATCGGCCCGCCGGATCGCCTCCGACGGCACGCTGCGGCTGTACGACCTGGGCAGCGGGCGGCCGCAGCCGGCGACGCACGGGGCCGTGCGCTACACCGGCTGGCTGCTCGCCGGACTGGCGATTCTGGTCGTCGGTGCACGACTCGTCGCGGAAGGGTTGACACACAGGCACTGACTCATGGGTAACATAGGGGGCAACGGCGCCGAACCGAGAGGGATGTGATGGGCGAGTCGAACAAGAAGGTGCTCTTCAACGTGGGTGGAGCGATCGTCGGTGCTGTCCTCGCGACGGTGGCCATCTTCGGCTTGATCGCGCAGCAGGGGTCGATCACGCAGCCGCAGAAGTTCTCCTCGACGATCAACTACAACCAGTAGGTCGTCGCACCCGACATACGACAAGGGCGGTCATCCTCCGGGATGGCCGCCCTTTCGTGCCCGAGGATGTGACGACAGTCGCGACCTGGGCCGCCGCTGCGTCCGCTCAGAAGTTCGCGGCGACCGGCGTGGCGTCCTCCGCGCCGTCGGCGTCGGCGTCGACCGCGTCCTGCGCGGAGCGCCGGTCGGCGAGGATCTCCCGGACGGTGCGTAGCCGGGGTGTGCGTGCGGCGGGCTGCTCCGGCCGCGGCGCGAGTCCGAGCACCGACTTGAGGGTCAGGTCGAGGGCCTTGCCACTGGCGGCCCAGTCGAAGCTGAGCGCGTGCTTGCGCGCTCCGCGGCCCAGGGTGCTGCGCAGCTCCTCGTCGCGGAGCAGGACGTCGACCTGATCGCGCATCTCCTCCGGTGTGTGCGCGAGCAGCCCCGTCGTGCCGTGCAGGATCGACTCGGTCGGCCCGCCGGCGTGGGCGTAGGCCAGCGAGGGCGTCTCGTGCAGGCCGGCCTCGACGATGGTCAGGCCCCACCCCTCCTTCTGGGACGGCATCAGCATCAGCCAGGACCTGGCGAGCAGCCGGTGCTTGGTGTCCTCGTCGACGAAACCGTGGAAGTCCACCCGGTCCCGGACGCCTCGCTCGCTCGCGTAGCGCACCAGGTCGTCGTGCCAGTAGCCGGTGCCCACGATGTCCAGTCGCAGCTGCGGGTGCGCGGGCAGCAGGTCGGCGAGTATGTCGATCGCGGTCTCCACCTGCTTGTGCGGGACCAGCCGGCCGAGCACCGTCAGCACCGGGGTGGCGCTCTGCGGGTGCATCAGGCCGTTCTCCAGCTCGGCGGGGCGGTCGTTGCCGGAGTAGACCACGTCGATCCGGTCGCGGTCGATGCCCAGGTCGACCAGGTCGTCGCGGCTGGCCTGCGACACCGTGACGTAGCGCGAGGTGCGGTAGACCCACGGCGCGACCCGCGACTCCAGGAACCAGCCGAACCGCGCGAGTCTCGGGCCGAAGATGACGTGCCACTGGTCCCGGTGCACGTGGTGCATGACGTTGACGACGGGGCAGCCGGCGAGCAGCGGGGACCAGAACGGCACGCCGTTCTGGACGTCGATGACGACGTCGTAGTCGTGGCGGTGCCGCGCGGCATACAGCAGTCCCGCGGTGTAGCAGGAGAATCGGCCACCGCGGCGCAGCACCCGCACGGCGCCGTGGTCCTCGATCGCCGGGGCTCCGGGGAAGCGGCTGGTGAAGATGGTCACCCGGTGCCCGAGCTCGGTGAGCACCTCGGCGGTGCGTTCGGTGAAGGTCTCGGCGCCACCCGCCTCGGGGTTGTCCCGGTCCCTCCAGGACAGGTAGAGCACCCGCAGGGGTGAACCTGCCTCCGCCGGACGTGCCCGCACGTTTCTCCCCCAGTCGGTCGATGTGGTGCCGGACACATCGCCCGGCCACCGGTACAGTAGCGCCGAATGCTACCCGTTGGTAACTGGAGGATCTGCGTGTTGGGCGCGCCGCCGCAGGATCGCTGCGAAATCTGCGGAGGTATGACGGGGCGCCTGACGCTGCGCGGCGGCGGATCCCTGCGACGCTGCGACACCTGCGGGCACTTGACACGTGACCTGCAGGACGCGCCCGCCGGCCACCGGGATCACGCCTACGGCGGCGAGCCGACGCTGGACGCGTGGCGGCTCGCACTCACCTACCGGTTGCTCACTGCCGAGGGCGTGCCCGACTCGGTCTTCGAGGTGGGCTTCGGCGCCGGTTCGCTGCTACGGCGTTTCCTGGACGCCGGCGCGATCGTGGCGGGCACCGACCCCGACCAGCTCGCGATCGACGTCGACCCGGTGGTGCGGGCGCGCGGGGAATTGCACACCGAGCCGATCGAGGAGCTGGCCGCGACGGACCGGCAGGTGGAGCTCGCCTACGGCATCCACGTGCTGGAACACGTGCAGCATCCGCTGCGAACCCTCGAGCACGTCACCGGATTGCTGCGACCTGGCGGCCGGGTGCAGTTCCTCACCCCGGCCGGGGACAGCGCGGGTCTGCGGCTCTACGGGTCGGCCTGGTGGATGCTCGAGGACCCGACCCACGTGCGGTTCTTCACCGCCGAGAGCCTGCGCCGGGCCGCGCTGTCCGTAGGCTTGACCGATGTGCGCGTGACTCGGCCGGCGATGGACAGCCTGGTGACCGACGTTGCCAGCATCGCCCGGCGGGTGCGGCCACGGGCACGCCCGCACGGAGTGCTCGCCGAGCGCCCCGTCCTGTTCGCGGGCCTGGCCAGCGCGCCTCTGGTGCTCGGCGCCCGCGCCATACGACCCGGCCTGCGGCCGACCCTGCAGCTGACCGCCCGGAAGCCGGCCTGATGGAACGGGGCATCGGCCGGTCGGTGCGGCTGTTCCGTGCGTTCCTCGTCGAACAGACCGAGCCGGAGGTCTTCTACGGCACGCTCGCCCGCGACTCGTGCGAGCTGCTGGGCGAGCTCACCACGCTGGACGGGGCACGGGTGCTCGACGTCGGAGCGGGACCGACCGAGTTCGCGGACGCGTTCCGGGCGGCGGGGGCGACGTACGTCCCGATCGACCACGACCGCTCGGTCCCGTCGGTGCACGACGGCGGCGTGGTGGCCACCGCGGAGGCGCTGCCGTTCGCCGACGGCTCCGTCGACGTGGTCTTCAGCAGCAACCTGTGGGAGCACGTCCGCGACCCGGAGCACGCCGCCGACGAGATGGTGCGCGTCGTCCGGCCGGGCGGCCTGGTCTTCCTCTCCTACACGAACTGGCTCTCGCCCTGGGGTGGTCACGAGACGTCCCCGTGGCACTGGCTGGGCGGCGAGCGGGCGGTCCGCCGCTACACCCGCAAGCACGGACACGCCCCCAAGAACACCGTCGGTCGCACCCTGTTCCGGGTCAGCGTCGCGCAGGGGCTGCGCTGGGCGCGGCAGCAACCGGACGTCGAGGTGCTCGTCGCCCGCCCGCGGTACCTGCCGGACTCCGCCCGGCACGTCCTGCGGGTCCCCGGGCTGCGCGAGATCGTCACCTGGAACCTGCTGCTGATCCTGCGACGCCGATGACCGAGGGGTATGACGCGCAGGTCGACGCACCCGCCGACCGGCGGCGCGTGCACCGGATCCAGCTGCTGCTCATGCTGGCGGTGTTCGTGGTGCTCCCGTGGCTGGTGTCGCCGGGGCGGACCGAACCGGACACCAAGATCGACCTGACGATCTCGCCGTGGCGCTACCTCGGCCGGTCCCTGGACGCGTGGAACAACCACGCCGGGCTGGGGGAGTTGCAGAACCAGGCATACGGCTACCTCTTCCCGATGGGCCCGATCTTCGGCGTGTGCCGGTCGCTCGGGATCCCCGGCTGGGCCACCCAACGGGTCTGGTGGACGCTGCTGCTGGTCGTGTCCTTCCTCGGTGCGCAGCAGCTGATCCGCCGGCTCGGGGTCGCCGGACCGTTGCCCGCGATCGCCGGCGGCGCCGCGTACGCGCTCGCACCGCGGATGCTCACCGTGCTGCCGGTGATCTCGATCGAGGCGTGGCCGATGGCACTGGCGCCGTGGCTGGTGGTCGCCGTGCTGCCGTTGACCCGGCGGTCGCTCACCCGTGCCGAGCTGATCCGGGCACTGGCGCTGGCCGGGGTGCTCACGGCGGCCCTGGGCGGGGTGAACGCGACCGCTTCGGGCATCGTGCTGGCGTTGCCGTTCGTCTTCCTGCTCACCCATCCGGTCGGCCGGCGGAGGTTGCTGCTCTGGGTCGGCACGGCCGTCCTCGGCGGGCTGTGGTGGCTGTTGCCGCTGCTGGTGCTGGGCCGGTACGCGTACCCGTTCCTGGACTACATCGAGACGGCGTCGATCACCACCGCGGTGACGTCCGTGCCCAACGTGTTCCGCGGCGCCGACGACTGGATCGCCTACATCCTGGACAGCGCGGATCACCCCGTCTGGCAAGGCGGTTGGGTCCTCGCGCAGTCGGTGACCGCGATCATCGCCACCGGAGTCGTTGCGGCCGTCGGCTGTTGGGGACTGCTCCGCCTGCGCGGACATCTGGCCCGGTGGACGCTGTGCTGCGCGGTGGCGGCCGTGCTCTTCATGAGCCTCGGCCACGGCGGGTCCGTGGGCAGCCCGTTGTCCGAGCCGGTGAGGGCGTTGCTCGACGGGGCGCTCGCGCCACTGCGCAACGTCCACAAGGCCGACCCGGTCCTGCGGTTACCGCTGGTCATCGGCCTGGCCGCGGTGCTGCACCACGTGTCCTCGTCCGGCAAGGCCCGCCATCGTTTCGCGCCCGCGATCATCGCGCTGGCGGTCGCAGTGGCCGCGACACCGATCTGGCAGGGACGCGTCGGTGCCGCCGACGCCTATGCCGCCATACCCACGCAGTGGACGCAGGTCGCGCACGAGATCGACTCCGCGGCAAAGACCTCCGGCGGAGCGACGTTGCTGTTGCCCAACTCGCGGACGCCCACCTACACGTGGGGCAGCACCACCGACGAACCCCTCGCGGCCCTCGCCGCCTCGCCGGTCGTCACCCGGGAGGCGGCGCCGCTCGGCATCCCCGGGTCGACCCGGATCCTTGACGTCGTCGACCAACTCGCGGCCACCGGTGTCTCGCAGCCGTCGTTGGCGGCGGGGCTGGCCCGGCTCGGCATCGAGCGGGTCGTGCTCCGGCGTGACCTCGCCCCGTCGGTGCGGGCGCAGCCGTGGCAGCGGGTGCAGCGGACGCTGCGCCTGTCACCCGGTTTCCGCCAGCAGGCGGTCTACGGCGAGGGCGGTTCCACGCTCACCGTGTACGACATCACCGGTGCCGCGGACAAGGGTGCCGCCGTCTACAGCTCCGAGCCCGTGACGGTCGCGGGTGGCCCCGAGGCGCTCTTCGCGATGTATGCCGCAGGCGTGCTCTCGGAAGATCAGTGGTACCAGCTGGATTCACGTGTTTCGGGCAATGCTGACGTCGTCACCGACAGTATGCCGTGGCGTGCGTACAACGACGGAGTCCCGACCGCGTACGCCTACAGCCCGGTGCTCACCCGTGGCGACGACGAGCCGACGAGGATCGGCGCGAAAGACCTGCCACCCGCCACGGACCCGTCGACCCAGCCCGCCCGCGAATGGATCGGCTGGAGCGACGTGCAGGTCTCCTCGTCGGCCGCGGATCCGTTCGCTACGCACTACCTCGATGTCCGGGACGGTCCGGCGTCGGCCTTCGACGGTGACGACGGCACCGCGTGGCTGACCGGCGACCACGCGCGCGAAGCCTGGCTGCGCGGCACGCTGCGCAAGCCGACGGCGGTCTCGAAGGTCACGCTGCGCCTCGCCGGTCCGGCGCAGCACGCGACCCTGCCCGAGCGGGTGCACGTCACCGTCGGCGGACACACCGAAACGGTCGCCGTGCGCGGCCGGACCACGATCACCGTGCCGGTGCGCGGGGCCGACGTGCGGTCGATCACGGTACGGCTGGACGCCTCCGGCGATGCCATCGACCCGGTGCTCGGCATCGTCGGAATGACGCTCGCGGGAACGAGACTCGGCTCCGTCATCGACGTGCCGCAACCGGTGGACCTCTCATCCCGGACGCTGCTGCTCACCCGACTCCCGGAGGACGGCCCGAGCATCACCCGGCAGGTGCACCTCGCGGGCGACGGGGCCGTGGCCGGGACCGTGTGGCTGCGCACCGACGGCCGGTCGATATCGAGCCGGTGTGGCGCCGCCGGGTCGATCACGGTCCGCTCCGCCGACGGCAGCACCCAGCGGATCCCGTTGCGGCTCAAGGGAAAAGCCTGGACCGTCAAGGGGGCGCTGATCCGGGCGACCACCTGCGGGTCCAGTAGCGCAGCTGCGGAGCGGCGCAGCGTATCGAGACCACGTGCCACGACCATCACCGTGTCGGCGAGCCACGGCCTCACCCCGGAACTCGCGTCGTTCGGGAAGCCGCCGATCGCTCCGAGCACGGATCGCGCCATCACGTCGGTGTCCGGCGACTCCGGCGACCGCGTCATCCGGGTCGGCGCCGGCGGAGCCGGGGACGTCGTCTCGCTCAGTGAGGGCTTCAACGCCGGCTGGCGGGCGACCGACGCGGCCGGGCACCGGCTCCAGTCCGTCGAGGTGGACGGATGGCGGCAGGGCTTCCGGCTGGTCGGCAGCGGCGCCGACACGGTCACGCTGCGGTTCACACCGACCACGCCGCAGCGGCTCGGTCTGCTGGTGGGCGCGCTCCTCGCGCTGGCGCTGCTGCTGACCTTCCTCGCCGCGGCCCTGGTGTGCCGGCGGTCCGGGCGCAACGACCTCGACGAGCTCGGCCGGCGCGGTGGGTCACTCGGCCGACGCGGTGGGGCGCCCGGCGAGCGCGCTGGGCGGTCGTTGAGCGCGGAGGAGCGGAGCGGGGGAGCAGTCGAAGCGACGTCGGGTGACCTCGACAAGCTCGGCCGGCGCGGTGGGTCACTCGGCCGGCGCGGTGGGTCACTCGGCCGACGCGGTGGGGCGCCCGGCCGGCGCGGTGGGGCGCCCGGCCGACGCGGTGGGTCACTCGGCCGGCTCGCGGCCGTCGTCGTCGGCTTCCTGGTCGCCGGGCCCCTGGGCATCCTGCCCGGCGTCGTCGCGGCTGCCACACCCCGCCGGTGGCTGCGGCATGTTGCGGCAATCGCGCTGGTCGCGTCCTGTGTCGCCCTGGCGTTCTTCGGTGTCGTCGACGCCACGTCGGCGGGCGCGATCGCCGGTCAGCTGCTGGCGACCGTCACGCTTGCCGCGCTGGCACGCGCGGCGTGCGGGTCCGCCGGTGCACCCGACGCAGGATCGGCTGCTCCACCAGCGTCGCCGACGCCCACGCGATCAGCCAGCTGAAGACGAGCACCGCGAACAGCACCGCGCTGAACCCGCCGGTGAACAGCGCCCACCCGGAGACCCGGTAGATGACCTGGAGCACCAGCACGTGCCAGAGGAAGACACCGTACGACAGGTCACCGACGAACCGCGTCGCGGGAGACGCCGCCACCGCGCACCAGCGTTCGTCCGACGGCCCCCTCACCGCCGCGAGCAGCAGCAGGCCGGCCAGCAGCGTGTAGAGCAGCTCCTTCGCCACCGCCGCCCCGACCGTCGGCGCGTGCAGGTCGCGCGGGCCGGCGATGCCGCTGGACGCGATCAGGTAGACGACGCCGGCGGCGGCCAGCCAGGTGCCCACCCCGATGTCCCGCAACCGGTCCAGGTCGCCGCGCTGGACGGCGATCGCGAGCGCCGCGCCGGCGGCGAACCAGGCCGCGTGCCCGAGCACGCTGGTCCCGAGCACGCCGGCGTGGGTCGTCGGGCTGTGCTGCGTCCACACCGCGGTCACGGCCTGTATGACGACGCCGCCCGCGACGGTGGCACCGAGTGCGCCGTACACGGCCCGGGGTGACCGTTGCAGTAAGCGCCCGAGCGCGCGGCCGATCACCGGCACGAGGACGTAGAACGACACCTCGGTGGTGAGGCTCCAGGTCTGGCTGAACGACTGGTACGACGTGTCGGCATACCCCTGCACCAGGAGCAGATGCGCGACGACCTTCCCGATGCCGCCGAGGCCGGCGCCGCCGACGGCACCCCAGGTGCCGGCCACCAGCAGCACCGCGGCCAGCGCGATCAGGTAGGCGGGCAGGATGCGGGCGGCGCGGCGGCCGGCATACCCGCCGATCCGTTGCGGCGGAGCGCCCGGCAGCCACGGGCGGAGCAGCAGGAACGCGCTGATCGCGAAGAAGACTGCAACCCCGCTGTCGCCACGGGCCAGCAGCCCGCCGGACAGGTCGAGGTGGTCCGCGCCGGTCCAGAAACCGACGTGGGACAGCAGCACCAGCAGCGCTGCGAGCCCGCGCAGGCCGTCGATCAGCCGATAACGCGCCATCCGGCCTCCTCTCCAAGGCTGCGAGAGCTACTCTGCAGTAGATTTCCTGCGCACGCACCTTTCGGAAGGCCGAAGACAGACCGATGACTGCACGCGACGACGTACTGCCCGATGACGGCGCCGTCGATCACAGCCGCCCCGTGCTGCGTGCCCGGGCGCCGCTGCGGATCTCCTTCGCCGGCGGCGGCACCGACGTCACACCCTTCCCGGAGCGGGAGGGCGGGGCGGTGCTGTCGGCGACGATCTCGGCGTTCGCGTTCAGCACGCTCCGTCCGCGCACCGACGGTCAGGTGACGGTCCGCTCGCTGGACTACGGCACCTCGATCGGGTTCGGCATCGACGAACCGGTCGAGTACGACGGCAAGCTCGACCTGCCCAAGGCCGCCATCAAACGGGTGCGGGACATCGAGGGCGCGCGCCCGTCCGGCGGGTTCGACCTGTTCCTGCACACGCAGGCGCCGCCCGGGTCCGGGCTGGGCTCCTCGAGCGCGGTGATGGTGTCGTGATCGGGCTGGTCGCCCAGCACTGCGGCCTCGACCTCACGCCGTACGACGTCGCCGAGCTGGCCTACCGGCTGGAGCGGGAGGACCTCGCCATACCCGGCGGCTCCCAGGACCAGTACGCAGCCGCGTTCGGTGGTTTCAACTACATCGAGTTCCAGCCAGAGCAGGTCGTGGTCAACCCGCTGCGGGTGCGCGACGACACGGTGCACGAGCTGGAGCACAACATGCTGCTGGCGTTCACCGGCAACACCCGGGTGAGCGACCACATCATCGAGGACCAGCGGTCGCGCTACGAGACCGGCAACGCCGAGGCGCTGGAGGGGCTGCGAGCCCAGAAGGAGCTGGCCGAGCAGATGAAGGTCGCGCTGGTGCGCGGCGACGTCGACGGGTTCGGCCGACTGCTCGGTGAGGCCTGGTCGCAGAAGCGCAAGATGTCCGATCGCATCACGACACCGATCATCGACAAGGCCGTCGAGACCGCGCTCGGCTGCGGAGCGCTGGGTGGCAAGGTGACCGGCGCGGGCGGTGGGGGACACTTGGTGTTCGTCTGCGAGTTCGAACGGCGTCACGTCGTCGCGCAGCAGCTGCTGGAGATGGGGCTCACCCTGTCGGAGATCACCTTCAGCCAGCACGGGGTCACGACCTGGAGAGGACAGCACTGATGCCGGACGGCCATGCTCTGCACGAGGTCCCGCGGGAGCACCGCGGGCCCGCGATCTCCGAGCGCCAGCGGATCGGGCTGGCCGCCTGGGCGGACCTGGCCACCGCCCTCGCGGAGCCCGGACTGGTCGAGCGGGTCGACGCCGCCGGCACCGCGCTGCTCGACGCGCTCGTCGAGGGCGGCACGCTGCTGGTGGCCGGCAACGGCGGCTCGGCCGCGATCGCGAGCCACGTGGCCGCCGAGTTCATCGGCAAATGCATCCTGGACCGCGCACCGCTGCCGGCGGTCAACCTGGCCGAGTCGCTCAGCTCGATCACCGCGGTCGCCAACGACTACGCGTATGACGAGACGTTCGCCCGAGGCGTCGCGGCGCTCGGGAGGCCCGGCGACATACTCCTCGCCATGAGCACCAGCGGCGGGAGCAAGAACATCCTGCGGGCCCTGGAGCTGGCCCAGGAGATGGGGCTGCTCACCATCGTGCTGACCGGGGAGCGGGGCAGCGACCTCGCCGGGCGCGCCCATCACGTGTTGGTCGTCCCGTCGGTGGAGACCCCGCGCATCCAGGAGGCGCACATGCTCTGGACGCACGTGTGGTGCGAGGCCGTCGACGTCGTGTGCCAGGAGTGACCGCCTGCGCCGATGCGGCCAGCACCCGCGAGGAAGTGACGACAGGAGCGGGAACGACGCAGGAGTGGGTGCGCCGGTGCTGAGCGACGCCGAGCTGCTGGGGGAGAGCCGTATGCCGATCCCGCGTCCCGCGGGTGCGGGCGGCGCGCCGTACGACCTGGTGCTGCTGGACCGGGACGGCACCCTCAACGTGCGGCGCCCCGGTTACGTGACCGACCCCGACGACCTGGTGCTGCTGCCGGGTGCGGTCGAGGCGGTCCGGGCGTGCAACCGGGCCGGCTGCGCGGTCGTGCTGATCACCAACCAACGCGGACTCGCTCGCGGTGAACTCAGCAGGACGCAGTTGCTGGCCGTGCACCGACGGCTGATCGGGGAGCTGGGGCGGCGGGACGCGCGACTGGACGCGGTGCAGGTGTGCCCGCACGAGAAGGACACGTGCGACTGCCGCAAGCCGCGCGCCGGGCTGATCCGCGAGGCCCTGCGCCGGGCGTCGTGGGCCCGTGCGGGTCGGACCGTGCTGCTCGGGGACCAGCCGACGGACGCAGCAGCAGCCGGCGCCGGAGGGGTCGGATCGGTGCTGGTCGGCGCGCCGGGGACGTCGCTCGATGCTTTTGTCGCAGAATTGTTTCGCGGCCACGCAACGCGTGTGTGACACAACTCGCACGGTTGATGCTACTGTCCGGTAAGTTCCAGCTCACAACCGGAGGTTGAGACCGTGCGGAAATCCGCAATCGTGATCGGATTCGGCGCCTTCTTCATCACGATGGCGCTCCTGTTGAAGTTCTATGCCTTCGACAAGCTGGCGGTCATCCCACTCGACCAGAACTCCAGGCAGGTCGCCGTCGACAAGAACGCCTACATCTTCGACGCGGGGACCCTGAAGTTCCAGCGCGACACCACGCTCACCACGACGGTGGGTGCCGTCGCGCAGAAGGACGCGAGCGAGAGCTTCGGCCACAACGCGGTCATCTTCAGCAAGTGGCAGTACTCCAGCATCCCGCAGACGAAGACCCCGCAGACCGCGTCGACCGAGAAGTTCGCCGTCAACCGGCACACGGGCAAGGTCATCGACTGGAGCGGCGACCAGGAGAACGGCAAGGCGATCAAGCACACCGGTTACACGGTGAAGTTCCCGTTCGGCACCGAGAAGACGACCTACCCCTACTGGGACGGTTCGATCGAGAAGTCGATGTCGATGAAGTATGCCGGCACCGAGAAGATCGACGGCCTGACCGTCTACCGCTTCGAGGGCAGCGTGCCGCGGCAGACGCTGGCGACCCAGCCGATCAAGGACACCCCGGGGTTCCTCTTCGGACAGCCGAAGAGCAGCCCGGGCGTGAAGGCGAAGTACACCTACGCCAACGACCGCACCATCTGGGTCGAGCCCCAGACCGGCGCGTTCATCAAGGTGCGCGAGGCGCAGCAGCAGTGGCTGACCAACCCCAAGACGAACAAGTCGGTCCAGGTGCTCAAGACCACGTCGACCTTCAACGACGCGACCGTCAAGCAGAACGTCGACGACTACAAGGGCAAGGCCTCGCAACTGAAGGCGCTCAAGCTCGCACCGTGGATCCTGGGCATCCTCGGCCTGCTGCTGCTCATCGGCGGGGTGCTGATGGCCCTGCTGCTGGGGCGCGGCGGTGAGGGCGGCCGCCACCATGCCGCGGACGAGGACACGGACGCGGACTACGACGAGGCGGATGACGACGAGGCCGACGACGAGACACAGGGCGGCGTCTCGGGTCTGTTGGACGGCGCGGACGAGGACGCGACCGCGCGCCTCGGCACGGACGACGCCTGAGCGGCGCAGGCACGCGCCCTCACTGCTGAGGGCGAGTGCGGTCGTATGCCCACAGCGCGATGGCGAGCGCGGCGCGGTCCTGGAAGTCGAGCGGGTCCCGTCCGGTGGCCTCGTGGATCCGCTGCATCCGCTTGCGGACGGTGTTGACGTGCATGTAGCACTCGGCAGCGGTCTGCTGAACGCTCCCACCGTTGCGTACGAACCGGCGAAGGGTGTCGAGGTAGGTCGGCTGCTCCCGAGCGTTCAGTGCACGGATCGGTGCGACGAGTTCATCGACGAACGGCCGCAACAGCTGCGGTGGTTGTTGCACCAGCAGGCCCTCCAGGGTCGTCAGCTCGGCCGGCCCGGTCGTGCGGCCGACGCGTTGTGCGAGCAGCAGGGCCGCGCGGGCCTGGGTGATGCTGCGACCCACGTCGTCCAACGGCAGTGCGTTGCCGTGACCGCAGGCGAGGGAGAGACTCTCGGCCGCCGTGCGCACCGCTGCGGTGGAGTTCGTCAGCGCGACGGTGAGCGTGCTGGTCTGGCCGATCAGGGCATCGGGCAGCTTGTGGGCGAGCAGTGCCGCCGCACCGGACGGCCATGCCGACGCCACGATCCCGTCCCGACGGACACCCGCCTCGGCCAGGAACGGGAGGAGGCTCTGCGGTAGCGCGAGCCGGTCCCCGACCAGCATCACCAGCTGTCCGACGCGCTCCCACCGATAGGTGGCCTCGACATCTCGCTCGTGGGCGGCGACGTCGACGATGCGGGCGACCTGCTCGAGCGTCTGGTGCGCCCACGTCGAGGGGGTGACCGCCCAGGTCAGCACCTGCCCGCTGCTCAGAGCGGTGGTGACGGCCGCGCCGGTAGCGGCCGGCGATCCGGAGTCGGCCAGGGTGATCTCACCGTCGAGTTCGTCCTGGACGATCGCGATCAACTCTTCGGTCCCGGCACCGATCCGCAGGTCCGCCAGGAGACGTGCCTGGAGCTTGCCCGCCTGCTCGGTGCGGCCGGCCTCGAGGGCGACCTGCCGCTCGACGACGAACTCGGCGACGGCCTCGAACGGCGCTCCCGGTGGTGCTGCGAGCAGCGGCAGCTCGTGTCGGGCACAGGCCCGGATGAGATCCGGGGGTACCGCCGGGTGCGCGTCGCCGATGCCGAAGCACAGCCCGGCGGCGTGGGCGGCGAGGAGCGCGTCGACGAATCGTTCGCAGCTGGGGGCATCGGTCAGTCCGGCACCGACCGTGCAGACCAGTTCGTCCCCCTTGAGGTACGGCGAGGGATCGGCGAGCTCGGTGCTGTGCGCCCAGCGGACGTGCCGCTGCCCGGCAGTGGACTCGCCGCCGACCCAGTGCAGCCGCAGCTGCGATGCGTCGACCAGCTCCGTCAGGGTGGGGCCGACCGGGGTGATGCCCGCCCCGGAAGGCGTCGCTGGTGGCGTCATGTGTCCCGTCCCGGCTCCGAGTCGTGGTGTACGAATCTACACCAGCGGGTCGCCAGGGTGTCCATCGATTGCAGGTCTTGCCGAGGCTATTGCTGCCGCTTGTCGGTGCTGCTTGGATCGCAGTTCATCGACCACCGGCGATGTGTGCACATTCTCGTTTCCGGGGTGACGTGACATTCGCACGGCAGCGCATTCCATATCGCGGTTCGCACGCGACACTTCCAACACGAAACGAGACAATGGTGAACGAACGCAGAGTCCTGCACCACGGAATCGTCGGGCAGGTCGACGGAACACAGGTACCACGATTCGCCGGCTTCACGACGTTCGCGCGATTACCTCGTGCCGAAGACGTCGACGCGTTCGACATCTCGGTCGTCGGTGTGCCGTTCGACTCGGCGGTCACGTACCGGCCCGGTGCGCGGTTCGGCCCGTCGCACATCCGGCAGGCGTCGCGGCTGCTGCGTCCCTACAACCCGGCACTGGACTGTGCCCCGTTCCGTGTGGCGCAGGTGGTGGACGCCGGTGACATCGCCTGCAACCCGTTCAACATCCAGGCCGCGCTCGATGAGGTCGAGAGCGGCGTCTCCGAGGTGATCCGCGGCGGGCGGCGGCCGGTCATCATGGGCGGCGACCACTCCGTCGCGTTACCGGTGTTGCGTGCGCTGAGCGCCGAGCACGGACCCATCGGGCTGGTGCACTTCGACTCGCACCTGGACACCTGGGACACCTATTTCGGCGAACCCTTGACGCACGGGTCGCCCTTTCGCCGCGCCTCGGAGGAGGGCCTGATCGTGAAGGGCAACTCCGCGCACGTCGGGATCCGCGGATCGCTGTACGACCGCAGCGACCTCGCCGAGGACGCGGACCTCGGATTCACCGCGATCTCCTGTCGCGACCTGGACCGCATCGGCGTGGACGCCGTGATCGACATGATCAGGGAGCGAGTGGGGGACGCTCCGGCATACATCTCGATCGACATCGACGTGCTGGACCCGGCACATGCTCCCGGTACCGGGACACCCGAGGCGGGCGGGCTGACGTCGCGGGAGTTGCTGGAGATCGTCCGCGGGCTGCGGGAGCTGCGCCTGGTGGGCGCGGACGTGGTGGAGGTCGCGCCGGCCTACGACCACGCCGAGATCACCGGGGTCGCCGCCGCGAACCTCATCTACGAACTGGTCACGATCATGAGCCTCCAGCACCAGGCCGGGGCGGACGTCACGAGTGAACGGAAGACATCATGAGCAAGCAGGTCGCGCCCGAGAGCACGTTGTCGGTGGAACGGCGCAGTATCGACTTCATTCCGCACGACGAGCGGCACGGCGAGCCGCGCAGCCTGTTCAACGTCTGGTTCGCGGCCAACATGCAGGTCACCGCGATCGTCACCGGGGCACTACTCGTGGTGATCGGGCTCCCGCTCGTGTGGGCCATCGTGGCCGACGTCATCGGCATCGCGATCGGCACCGTGTTCATGGCCCTGCACTCGGCCCAGGGTCCGAAACTGGGGATCCCGCAGATGATCCAGAGCCGTGCGCAGTTCGGCTTCTACGGTGCGATCCTGCCCATCGTCATCGTGCTGCTGATGTACATCGGATTCTTCGCCAGCAGCAGTGTGCTCGGCGGCCAGGCCCTGGCCGGGGCGTCACCGGTCGGGGTGACCCCCTCGATCATCGTGGTCTCGGCGGTGTGCACCGTGATCGCGATCTTCGGGTACCGGTTGATCCACCGGCTCGAGAGGTGGGTCAGCCTGCTCAGCGGCCTCGGCTTCGTGTACCTGACCATCATGCTGTTCGTGAAGCACGACGTGGGGGCCGTGTGGACCACGGGGCACCTGTCGGCGGGCACGTTCGGCCTCGGTATCGCGATCGCCGCGACCTGGGTGCTGACCTACGCACCGTACGTCGCGGACTACTCGCGCTATCTGCCCGAGAGCACGTCGAGCGCGAAGGTCTTCTGGTGGAGTTACGCCGGGTGCTCGATCAGCTCGGTGTGGATGATCGGTTTCGGCTGTGTCGCCGCCGCGGTCGCCGCGAAGGCGTTCGACGGCGGCTCGGTCTCCTTCATCGTCGACCTCGCGCCGGCGGGCACCCACTGGGCCTTCTCGATCATGATCATCCTCGGCATCGTCGCCGTGAACGTGCTGAACCTGTATGGCGCCTTCACGTCGTGGACGACGATCGCCACGGCGACCCGGACCCACGGGGTGCGCCCGACCACCCGCGCGATCTACACCATCGCCGTCGCGCTGGTGTCCACGGCGATCGCCGTTGCCGGCCGCGGCAATTTCATGGACAATTTCGAGAATTTCATCCTCTTCCTCGCCTATTTCATCATTCCGTGGACGGCGATCAATCTGGTCGATTTCTATCTGATCCGGAAAGAGCACTACAACATCGCCGAAATCTTCAATCCGCGCGGCATGTACGGTCTGTTCAGTTGGCAGGCGCTCGTGGCGTACCTGTTGGCCATTGCGGTGGAGATCCCGTTCATGAGCACCACTTTCTACACCGGACCCATGGTCGCCCGACTGCACGGCGCCGACATCTCCTGGGCACTCGGTCTCATCGTGTCCGCGGTCCTGTACGGGGTATTCATGCACAACAGCGAGGTCATCACGGTCGACCCGGAAACCTCCGGGGTGCCTGCCGCACCGCGCTGAGCCGCACCAGGTCTGGCCGCACCGGGTCTGGCCGCGCCGCCCCGAGCCGCGCGGCCGGACCCGTTCTCAGTGGTCGACGGGTTTCTCGGCGACGAAGATCGCCGTACCGGGGATGATCCGGCCGCGGGTGGGGGACCAGCCGCCCCAGACCGCCGTGTTGCGGGCCGGCCACTCGGGCTCGACCAGGTCGACCAGGGTCAGCCCGGCTCCGGCGATCTCGCGCACCCGGTCGCCGAGGGTCCGGTGATGCTCGACATACGTCGCCGTGCCGTCGTCGCCCTCCTCGACGTAGGGCGTGCGGTCGAAGTAGGAGCGGTCGGCCACCAGGCCCTCCGGGCCGGGTGCATCGGGGAAGGCCCACCGGATCGGGTGGGTGGTGGAGAAGACGAACCGCCCGCCGGGCCGCAACACGCGCGTCGCCTCGGCCATGACCGCGGCGCTGTCGGCCACGAACGGGACGGCGCCGTACGCCGTGAAGACGAGGTCGAACGTCGCCCCCGGGAAGGGCAGCGCGGTCGCGTCGCACTGCGCGAGCGGCAGCAGCGCACCGGCTCGCGCGTCGATCGCGGCAGCCTGCCGGAGCATGCCCGCGGACAGGTCGGTCGACACGACCCGGGCGCCGCGCGCCGCGGCATACCGGCCGCCCTGCGCCGCACCGGACCCGATCTCGAGCACGTCCCGGCCCGACAGCGACCCGAGCAGGCCGAGCTCGGACTCGGTCAATCCTTCCGGTCCCCACACGAGTTCGCGGTCACCCAGGAAGTCGCCGTGCTCGGCGTAGTAGGCGACGGCCTCCGCGTCCCACCAGCCCCGATTGGCCGTGCGGGTCTCGGCGGCGTCCGCGGTGCGGCGTCCGACTCCGAAGGCATCCATCGCTCGACCTCGACTCCTTTTGACCCACCTGTGGACGGGCCGATAAGATTGCAGCGCGCACGCATGTGCGTGTGAGGGGTTCCATCTCGGCAGAGCGTCGACGGCGGGGTTTCTCGCCGATTGACGCGCCGGCACCGCTGACTTGAGGTCAGTTGCCGGCCGCCATTCCAACACATTGTCCATATCTACTGTCCACCGAAGGTTTCCTACTACATGACTGCCACCACCACCTCCCCGATCGCCATCAACGACATCGGGTCCGAGGAGGAGTTGCTCGCCGCGATCGACGCGACGATCAAGCACTTCAATGACGGCGACATCGTTGACGGTGTCATCGTCAAGGTCGACCGGGACGAGGTCCTGCTCGACATCGGCTACAAGACCGAGGGCGTCATCCCCTCGCGTGAGTTGTCCATCAAACACGACGTCGACCCGAGCGAGGTCGTGGCGGTCGGAGATGAGGTCGAGGCTCTGGTCCTCCAGAAGGAGGACAAGGAAGGCCGCCTCATCCTCTCCAAGAAGCGTGCGCAGTACGAGCGCGCCTGGGGCACCATCGAGCAGATCAAGGAGGAGGACGGCGTCGTCACCGGCACCGTCATCGAGGTCGTCAAGGGCGGCCTCATCCTCGACATCGGTCTGCGCGGCTTCCTGCCGGCGTCGCTGGTGGAGATGCGCCGCGTGCGCGACCTCCAGCCGTACGTCGGCAAGGAGATCGAGGCCAAGATCATCGAGCTCGACAAGAACCGCAACAACGTGGTCCTGTCGCGCCGCGCCTGGCTCGAGCAGACCCAGTCCGAGGTCCGCACGACGTTCCTCAAGGAGCTGCAGAAGGGCCAGGTCCGCTCCGGTGTGGTCAGCAGCATCGTCAACTTCGGTGCGTTCGTCGACCTCGGCGGGGTCGACGGTCTGGTCCACGTGTCCGAGCTGTCCTGGAAGCACATCGACCACCCGTCCGAGGTCGTCGAGGTCGGCGACGAGGTCACCGTCGAGGTGCTGGACGTCGACATGGACCGCGAGCGTGTCTCGCTGTCGCTGAAGGCGACCCAGGAAGACCCGTGGCAGCACTTCGCCCGCACCCACGCCATCGGCCAGGTCGTGCCGGGCAAGGTCACCAAACTGGTGCCCTTCGGCGCGTTCGTGCGTGTCGAGGACGGCATCGAGGGCCTGGTCCACATCTCCGAGCTGGCCGAGCGCCACGTGGAGCTGCCGGAGCAGGTCGTCCAGGTCGGCCAGGAGATCTTCGTCAAGGTCATCGACATCGACCTGGAGCGTCGACGCATCTCGCTGAGCCTCAAGCAGGCCAACGACGAGGCCGCCGCCGCGACCGAGTTCGACCCGACCCTCTACGGCATGGCCGCGGAGTACGACGAGCAGGGCAACTACAAGTACCCCGAGGGCTTCGACGCGGAGTCCGGCGAATGGCTCGAGGGCTTCGAGACCCAGCGCGAGAAGTGGGAGAAGCAGTACGCCGAGGCGCACGCCCGCTACGAGGCGCACCAGGCGCAGATTGAGCAGGCTCGCAAGGACGACGCCGAGGCCGCGGCCACCGCTGCCACCGGCGCCACGTCCTACTCCTCGGAGTCCAGCGACAGCGGCAGCTCGTCCAGCAGCAGCAGCACCCCGGCCGCCCCGGCCGAGGGCACGCTGGCTTCCGACGAGGCGCTGGCCGCCCTGCGCGAGAAGCTCACCGGCAACTGAGCGGTGTGTGACCGCGCGGCGTAGCCGAAGCGATCGAAAGCCCCTGGAACCACCTGGTTCCAGGGGCTTTCGGCATACCAGCGGGAAGCGGCTCCACTGCGCCAACCTCGTCCCGAAGTGCCGACGGTCGAGGGTTGGGGACGGCGGACGCGGCCGATGGTGTCCCGAAGTGCCGACGGTCGTGGGCTGGGGACGGCGGACGCGGCCGATGGCGTCCCGTAGTGCCGACGGTCGAGGGTTGGGGACGGCGGGTCCGCCTCAGGCGCGCGACACCGGCGTCTTCTTCGGGAAGACCGTGTAGCTGAACGAGATCGCCGCATCGATCGCCAGCACGAGCGTCCAGAACTCCAGCGCGCTGGACAGCGCCGCGGTGCGGTCGGCGTCGTGGATGGCGACGATGGCCAGGCCCAGCAGGGCGGCGCCCACGACGTACGCCAGCAGGTGCGCGTACCACCCCGAGCGTTCGTATGCCGCCCGCGCCGCACCGTACTTCGGCTTCTTCGGTGGGCGCGGGCCGCCCGCGAAACGGTGGGCGAAACGGACGTCGGCCCAGTGCAGCATCCGCCGCCCGAACCCGACGGAGACGCCGATGTAGATCGCGGCCAGGGCGTGTGCCGGTGACGCGGTCCCGCCGCGCCGCAGGTCGAGCACCGAGGCGACCAGGAGGACGAGGTCGACCGCCGGGGCGAGTGCCAGCAGCACCGCGGACGCACGGTTGCGGTGCAGCAGGTACCGGCAGCTGAGCCCGGCGAGCAGGAAGAGCCAGAAGCCGATCTCGCACGCGACGATCACTGCGAGAAGCATGGGATCACCTTATTTCACACGAGTGTGTTGATACCTAAAATAACACAGTCGTGTGATAAAAAGATTGTATGCCGAAGTTGGTCGACCACGACGCGCGCCGCGAGGAGATCGTCGACGCCGTCATGCGGGTCGTCGCGCGTGACGGTTACGCGGGCCTGTCGGTGCGCACGGTCGCCCAGGAGGCGGGCTGGTCACCGGGTTCGATCCGGCACTACTTCAGGACCCAGCAGGAGTTGATCGGCTTCGCGATGACGACCTTGTCCGCCCGGGTGCGGGTCCGCATCGAGCGGCAGGGGAGCCGGGCCACGGACCTGGACGGCGTAGCGCGGCTGCTGGAGGAGATCCTCCCGCTGGACTCCGCCCGTCGCGTCGAATCGGAGGTGTGGCTGGCCCTGGCGGTCGCGGCGCACACGGACCCGGAGCTCGGTGCCATCTGGCGGGAGGTGAACACCGGTCTGCACGGACTGATGGAGTCGTGCGTGCTCGTCGTCGCGGAGTTGTCCGGGCGGGCACTCGACATACCGGCCGAGACGGACCGGCTGCACGCCCTGACCGACGGACTGGCGCTGCACGGGACGCTGCGACCGCGGCTGTCGGCGGCGCGCATGAGGGCTGCGTTGCGGACCCACCTGGCGGAGCTCGCCGCCGGCCGGTGACAGCGGCCGGCGGCGGCGCCTCAGTGCTGGTGCGGCTCGGTCTCCCCGATGGCGCGCAGCGCGAGGGTCGAGTGCGCGTAGGCGCCCCCTGCCCGCATCTCGGCGGCCACCCAGACCGCCTCCATGATCTCCTCGGCCGTCGCGCCCCGGCGCTTGGCGAGCTTGGTGTGCCCGTCGATGCAGTACGGGCACTGGGTCGTGTGGGCGACCGCGACGGCGATCAGCTGCTTGGTCTTCTCGTCGAGTGCCCCCTCGGCGAAGACGGCCTTGCTGAACTCGCGGAACGCGTCATACGGCCCGGGTGCCAGCTCCTTGCGGCGCTGGTCGATCTCACGGGTGGCGGGTTCGTACAGGCTGTCGGCCATGATGGCGCTCCTTCGGGAAGAATGCTGACCTCCCCAAATTAGGACCCGGGGCGATCGGGCGATCCGCGGGCCCGGTCGGTGCGGCGCCGCACTAGAGTCACGGCGTGCTCTACGTGGGACTCAGCGGCGGCATCGGCTCCGGGAAATCGACCGTGTCGGCGCGGCTGATCGAACTCGGCGCGGTGGTGATCGACGCGGACCTGATCGCGCGCGACGTCGTCGCTCCCGACACGCCCGGCCTCGCGGCGGTCGTCGAGCGCTTCGGGCCGGGGCTGCTGTCCTCGGACGGCGCGCTGGATCGCCCTGCGCTCGGTGCCGTCGTGTTCGCCGACCGGAGCGCGCGCCGGGACCTGGAGGCGATCATCCATCCGCTCGTGCGGGACGAAACCGCGCGGCGGCGCGCTGCGGCGCCACGCGAGGCGATCGTCGTGCACGACGTGCCGTTGCTGGTCGAGGGCGACCTCGCGGCGGACCACCACCTGACCGTCATCGTGGACACCGCCGAACACATCCGTGCCGCGCGGCTGGGCCGTGATCGGGGTATGACGGAGCAGGAGGCAGCGGCCCGGATCGGCGCGCAGGCCACCGACGAGCAGCGGTATGCCGTCGCGGACGTGTTGCTGGAGAACAACGGCACACATGACGAACTGCTCGAACGGGTGGAAACGTTGTGGCGCGAACGGCTTTCGCCATACAACGACAACCTGCTGGCAGGCAGGGGAGCGCAGCCCGGCACTCGGGCCGTCGATGGACCTGCAGCGGCCAGGGCCGTTGCACGGGTCCGGCGGCAGCTGGACTTCGCAGGTCTCGGCGACCACATCGGGCAACTGGGGACGACGGGCAGCGACACCATCGAGGTGCGCCTCGCCCCGGCGCCGGCGGTCGGCGACAGCCTGCGCCGGGCGCTGCTCGCGGCCGGTTTCGTGGGCGCACCGGGCGCGACCGACTTCACCGCGTGCGACCCGGCTGCCCCGTTGCGGCTGTCCCTGCGGGACACCGCCGGCTGAGGGCGCCACCGGAGTGCCGGCGACGCGGCGGACGGATGTAACCAAGTAACAGTTCGGTCGTGTCGCGGGATAGTTACCCCCACGTCAGCCCACGTGCCACTAGTGTTCAGGCCGTGTTCCGCATCGTCGAGGAAAGTCTGCGTCCGTGACGGCCTCGCAACCGACTGCTCCCTCCGCACCCCGTACGGGGCCGCCGGAGCCGATCGGGCCGCCCCCACGGCGCAGTGGCCGGCCGTACGGCGAGTGGCTGCTCGCCGCGGCGCTGTTGCTGCCCAACCTGGTGCTGCTGGTGATCTTCACCTACCGGCCGCTGCTCGACGACTTCCGGCTGTCCTTCACGGACTGGAACATCGCGGCACCGGTCGCGCACTACATCGGGTTCGCCAACTACAAGACCTGGTGGCACGATCCGAACTCGCACGAGGTGCTGATCAACACCCTGATCTTCACCGTCTGTGCGGTCGGCATCTCGATGGCGCTCGGCCTGGCCCTGGCCATGTTGCTGGACCAGAAGCTGTACGGGCGCAACCTGGTGCGGTCCACGATCTTCGCACCGTTCGTCATCTCGGGTGCAGCGGTCGGCATCGCGTTCCAGTTCGTGTTCGACCCCAACTTCGGCATGTTGCGCGACATCCTGCACCGGGTCGGCATCGGGGTTCCGGACTTCTATCAGCAGCCGGGGTGGGCGCTGGTGATGGTGACCACCACCTACATCTGGAAGAACCTCGGCTACACGTTCGTGATCTACCTCGCGGCGCTCCAGGGCCGCCGGGCGGACCTCGACGAGGCGGCGGAGATCGACGGTGCCTCCCCCTGGCGACGCTTCTACAAGGTGCTGCTGCCGCAGCTGCGGCCGACGACCTTCTTCCTGTCGATCACGGTGCTGCTGAACTCCGTGCAGGTCTTCGACATCATCAACGTCATGACGCGCGGTGGCCCGCAGGGCTACGGCACGACGACGCTGGTCTACCAGGTCTATCGAGAGACGTTCGTCAACAGCAAGGCGGGGTATGGCGCGACGATCGCCAGCATCATGTTCGTGATCTTGTTGATCATCACCGTGATTCAAGTGCGAGTGATGGATCGGGGGATGAAGCAGTCATGACCGATCAAGCAGTGACCGGAGTCGACGTCGACGAGCAGCCGACCGGTGCACACAACGCCGAGGCGGCCAGCTTCGGCGGCATCGGGATGCAGCTCGCCGGCTACGTCGCGATGTTCCTGGTGTTCCTGCTCGTTGCCGCGCCGCTGTTCTGGATCGTGATCACGTCGTTCAAGGAGCGACCGGACATCTACACGCAGCCGGCGCAGTGGTTGCCGGCGCACCCCACCACCGACGGCTACCACTCGGCGACCACCCAGATCGAGTTCTGGCACTACTTCCGCAACTCGGTCATCATCACCGCCATCCTGTCGATCGCCAAGATCATCCTCGGCGTCATCAGTGCATACGCCTTGTCACTGCTGCGTTTCCCCGGCCGCAACCTGCTGTTCCTGATCATCATCGCGGCCCTCATGGTCCCCAACCAGATCACCGTGATCTCCAACTACGCGCTGGTCAGCCAGCTGGGCTGGCGCAACACCTACCAGGGGATCATCCTGCCGCTGGCAGGGGTCGCGTTCGGCACCTTCCTGATGCGCAACCAGTTCCTCTCGGTCCCGGGCGAGATCATCGAGGCGGCCCGCCTCGACGGTGCCGGACCGCTGAAGATGCTCTGGCGCGTCGTGCTCCCGATGTCCTGGCCGACGCTGATCGCGTTCTCGATCATCACCGTCGTCAACGAGTGGAACGAATACCTGTGGCCGTTCCTGATGTCCGACGACAGCCGCACCGGCACCCTGCCGATCGGGCTGACCCACCTGCAGAACACCGACGGCATCACCAACTGGGGACCGGTCATGGCGGCAACGGTGCTCGCCATGCTCCCGGTGCTGATCGTCTTCCTCGCACTTCAACGACACATGATCAAGGGCCTCACGGCCGGCGCGGTCAAGGGCTGAACCCCTTGACGCACAACACAAAGGAGAAACTCATGTCCAACCTGACACGCCGCGGGCTCGTCGGAGCAGCGGGTGGCGCGGCACTGGCCACCGGTCTGGCGGCCTGCGCCGGCACCGGCTCGGACTCGTCCGACAAGGGTGGCGGCGGCGACTCCAACACCATCGACTTCTGGAGCAACCACCCGGGCACCTCGACCGCCGTCGAGAAGAAGATCATCGCCGCCTTCGAGAAGAAGTACCCGGACCTGAAGGTCAAGCTGACCGACGCCGGTAAGGACTACGAAGAGGTCGGGCAGAAGTTCAACGCCGCGCTCGCCGGTGGCAACCTGCCGGACGTGATCGTCACCTCCGACGTCACCTGGTTCAACTTCGCGCTCAACAACCGCTTCGTCGACATCGGCGCCCTGTTCAAGAAGCACGGGCTGTCCACCGACGACTACGTCGACGGCCTCTACGCCGACTACCAGTACGACGGCAAGCACTACGCGATTCCCTACGCCCGCTCGACGGTGCTGTTCATGTACAACAAGGACGCCTTCAAGAAGGCCGGCCTGCCGGACCGCTCGCCGAAGTCGTGGGACGAGTTCACCCAGTGGGCGCCGAAGCTGAACGCCGCCATGGGCAGCGGCAAGCACGCGCTGATCCTCGACGACGGAGCCGACTACCTGGACTGGACCTTCCAGTCCATCGCGTGGACGTACGGCGGCGGCTACTCCAAGGGATGGAAGCCGACCTTCACCGACCCGAACACGGTCAAGGCCGCCAAGGTGCTGCAGGGCTGGGCGAAGAACGGTTACGTGAAGACCTCGGCGGACTCGGCGAGCGACTTCGGTGCCGGCCTGGGCGCAGTCCTGCTGGAGTCCACCGGAAACCTCGGCGGGCTCACCGACCTCAAGTTCGAACTGGGAGCCGGGTTCGTCCCCGCCCCGGGCGGGAAGAAGTGCTGCCCGACGGGTGGCGCCGGCGTCGCCATACCCTCCGGCATCTCCGCGGCGCGTCAGGCGAACGCCGCGAAGTTCGTGGAGTTCCTGACCAACCCCGAGAACACCGTGCTGTTCACCCAGGCGACCGGATACATGCCGGTGCGCAAGTCGGCACTGAAGCTGCCGGACGAGGTGGCCTACCTGAAGAAGAACCCCAACTTCAAGGTTGCCGTCAACCAGCTGCCGAAGACCCGGCCGCAGGACTACGCCCGGGTCTTCGTGCCCGGCGGTGGGGCGGACATCGGCCAGGCGCTGGACAAGATCGTCGCGGGTTCGGACGTCGAGTCGACGATGAAGGCGCTCGACGCGACCATCACCAAGTCGTACAACTCGCAGGTGAAGCCGAAGCTCAAGGCCTGACCGATGGCATCGGTGTATTTCGACGGGGCGACCCGACTGCACAAGGGCAATTCGAAGCCGTCGGTGGACCGCGTGACGCTGGACATCCAGGACGGCGAATTCCTGGTGCTGGTCGGGCCGTCCGGTTGTGGGAAGTCGACCACGCTGCGGATGCTCGCCGGCCTGGAGCCGGTCGACAAGGGCCGGGTGCTGATCGACGGGCACGACCAGAAGGGCGTGCGGCCGCGGGACCGGGACGTGGCGATGGTGTTCCAGAGTTACGCCCTCTACCCGAACATGAGCGCCGAGGAGAACATGGCGTTCGCCCTGCGCAACGCCGGTATGGGCAAGGCCGAGGCGCACCAACGCGTCGTGGAGGCAGCCGAGATCCTGGAACTCGCCCCGTTGCTGAAACGCAAACCGGGGCAGATGTCCGGCGGCCAGCGGCAGCGTGTGGCGATGGGTCGCGCGATCGTGCGCAACCCGAAGGTGTTCTGCATGGACGAGCCGCTGTCCAACCTGGACGCGAAGCTGCGGGTCTCGACGCGCGCCCAGATCGCCGCGCTGCAGCGGCGTCTCGGGGTCACCACGGTCTACGTGACGCACGACCAGACCGAGGCGATGACGATGGGACACCGTGTCGCCGTGCTGCAGGACGGGGTGCTGCAACAGGTCGACACACCGGAGGAGCTCTACGACCGTCCCCGCAACACGTTCGTCGCGGGTTTCATCGGCTCGCCGGCGATCAACCTCATCGACGCCGGAGTCCGCGACGGACGAGCCGAATTCTTCGGTGCTTCAGTGCCGTTGGAGCGCGAACAGGGAGGTTCGGCGGAACGCGTGACGATCGGTGTCCGGCCCGAGTCGTGGACCATCAGCGACGCACTCCACAAGGACGGCGTCGCGCTCAAGGTCGACATGGTCGAGTCGCTCGGTGCGGAAGTCTTCGTGTACGGCGAGCCGGAGGTGGGCGGTGACGCGCCACGGCTCACCGTGCGCACCGACAAGAAGCACCGCCCCGAGGTCGGTGACATCGTGCGGGTCACTCCGGCCGCCGAGGAGGTGCACGTCTTCGACGCAGCTACGGGCGATCGGCTCTGACGCCGACGACCAACCTGCGGGTCACGGGTCGGTTCGTGCTCGCGATCCTCGTGGTCGGTGTGGTCGCGGGCGTCAGCGGTGCGCTGCTCACCTTGTTGCTGCACCTCACGCAGCACGCGGTGTTCGGGGTCGTGGGTACCTCGTTCGCCCAGGAGGTCCGGGAGGCGCCGCCACTGCGTCGCCTGCTCGGTATGGCGGTCGCCGGTGGCGTCGTCGGCGTCGCGTGGTGGCAGCTGCGCCGGCGGTTCGACGTGGTGACGGTCCGGACCGCGCTGGCTGATCCACCGGCTCGCCTCCCGCTCCGGTCGACCACGTTGGACGCGGTGACGCAGATCGTGGCGGTCGGCGCGGGTGCCTCGTTGGGCAGAGAAGGTGCGCCGCGCCAGTTAGCCGCGGCGCTGGCCGAGGTGATCAGTGCACGGCTCGGCCTGGACGCGCAGCACCGGCGCGTCCTGCTCGGCTGCGCGGCAGGTGCCGGCCTCGCGGCGCTCTACAACGCTCCAGTGGCGGGCGGACTGTTCACGGTCGAGATCGTCCTGGCGACAGTCGATTACGTGGCGATCTCGGCTGCTGGGCTGTCTTCGTGCATCGCCGTCGTCGTGGCATGGCCGGTGGTGGGCCGCAGCGCGATCTACCAACTCGGCACCCACACCACTGCGCCGGGCGTCTGGCTCTGGGCCGTGCTCGCGGGGCCGATCTGCACGGTTGCCGGGCGAGGTTTCGTCCGGCTGATGGACGTGGCGCGGCGCGGCGGTCCACAGCGGCCGACCCGCGTCCTTCCGCTGCACGTCACGGGCGCGATGGCGGTGGTCGGTGCGGTCGCCATGGTCCTGCCCGGGGTGACCGGCAACGGCAAGAGCGTGTTGGAGGCCCTGGTCGGCCGGGGCGGCCTGTCGGCGGGTGTCCTGGTGGCCCTGCTCATCGCCAAGCCTCTGGTGACGGCCCTCTGCCTGCGAGGCGGCCTGGTCGGCGGCCTGATCACGCCGTCCATGGCCACCGGCGGTTCGCTCGGTGCGTTGGTCGCCGTGTTGCTCGGGCACACGCAGGGCGGGGTGACGATGATCGTGTGCGCCATGGTCGGCGCCGCCGCGATGCTCGCCACGACCCAACGGGCGCCGGTCATGGCCGGCGCGTTCATGCTCGAGATATCCCAGTCACCGCCGGCACTGTGGGCCCCTGTTGCCATCGCCGTCTGCGGTGTGTGGTTGACGAACAGGTGGTGGCCGGCGCGAAAATAGTTGTGCGTCTATAATAGTTGTGTGCAACCAACTAAAACCACGCCGGTCGGTGTCTGGCTGAACCTGGCGGCGCTGGTGATGGACAACAAGTGGCTGGTCCGGGATCTGTTGCAGGACCGCACGGGTGGTATGCCGTGGAACGGCTATCGCGTGCTGCGCCGGGTCGAGCGGGAGCCGATGTCCCAGGGCGAGCTCGCCGAGCGCATGGACATCGACGCACCGGCCGCGTCGGTGCTGGTGACCGATCTGGTCGGCCGGGGGTATGTCGAGCGTGTCACGGATCCGGGTGACGGCCGCCGCAAGCTGGTGCGCATCACCGGTGCCGGCCGAGGCCTCCTCGAGGGTCTGCGGTCGGCCGCGGACGTCATACCACCCCCGGTGTCGACCCTCACGCTGAGCGAGCGCCGTGAACTGACCCGACTGATCGAGAAGATGCGGGAGGCGAGCGAGCATGCCTGATGTCGAACTCTCGCGCGGCCGCCGCTTCGGGGTGCTGGCGATCTGCTGCATGAGCCTGTTCATCGTCGGCATCGACTCCACCGGCGTGAACCTGGCCATTCCGTCGATCGGACGGCAACTGGGAGCCAGCGACTCACAACTGCAATGGGTCATCGATGCCTACACGCTGGTGCTGGCCAGTCTGCTGATGCTCTCCGGATCGACCGGTGACCGGCTCGGTCGCCGACGGGTGTTCCAGATCGGGCTGGTGCTCTTCGGCATCGGGTCGATCTGCTGTTCCCTGGCACTCAGCCCGGGTCTGCTGATCGGCGCTCGGATGCTGCAGGCCGTCGGTGGGTCGATGCTCAACCCGGTCGCGATGTCCATCATCACCAATACATTCCGCGATCCTCGCGAACGCGCGCAGGCGATCGGCATGTGGGGTGGCGTCATCGGACTGTCCATGGCGCTCGGTCCGGTGATCGGTGGCGCGTTGGTCGCCGGCATCGGCTGGCGCGCGATCTTCTGGATCAACGTTCCAGTCGTCGTCGCCGCCGTGCTGCTGACTCAGCTGTTCGTGCCCGAGTCGCGTGCCGATCGGGTGCGCCGCCTGGACCCCGTGGCGCAGGGCCTGGTGATCGTGATGTTGGCGGCGGTCACCTACGCGATCATCGAAGGCGGTTCGCAGGGCTGGGGCTCGATCGTGATCGTGGCGTGTTTCGCGCTGACCGTGGTTGCGGTTGCCGCGTTGATCGGCTGGGAGCTGCACCGGGAGGAGCCGCTGCTCGATCCGCGGTTCTTCCGGAGCATCCCGTTCAGCGGAGCGGTGGTCTCCGCGGTGGTCGGGTTCTGCGCGATGGCCGGCTTCCTCTTCCTGAACACGCTGTATCTGCAGGACGTTCGGGGCATGTCGGCGCTGCACGCCGGGCTGATGACGTTGCCCATGGCGGTGTCGGTCGCGTTGTTCGCACCCGTGTCGGGTCGCATCGTCGGCGACCACGGGGTGCGCGTGCCGATGTGCATCTCCGGTCTCGGCATCGGTCTCAGTGCGGTGATGTTGCTGCGGATCGACAACACCACGAGTCTGGTCTACCTCGGTGTCGCCTACCTGCTCTTCGGCATCGGCTTCGGCATGCTCAACGCTCCCATCACGAACTCCGCGATGGCGGGTATGCCGCGGCAGCAGGCGGGCGTTGCGGCGGCTATCGCCTCCACCAGCCGCCAGGTCGGCGGATCGCTCGGCGTTGCAGTGCTACCCGCGATCGCGTTCGGGCACATGCACGGGGACATGACCCATGGCCTGGCCGTCGCGACGCATCCCGCGTGGGTCGTCATGCTGGCGTGCGCGGTGGTGCTGTTCCTGCTCGGCTTCGTCCTCACCGGCGGAGTGGCGTTGCGCTCGGGGCAGCGGGTGGCCGTCGAGCTGGGCAGCTCCTGAGCCCCTGCAGCGGCCGTTCCGGCCCGGCATAGCCTGGACCGCATGACGTTGACCCTTGCCGACGCGGGAGCGCTGGTCGACCGGTTCGCCGGTCCGCTGCTGGCCGACGGGTCGCTCGGAGCCGATGACCGCGTGGCGTCCGTGTGCAGCCTCGGGTGGTACGACGCGCCGACGGCGGCATCGCTGGGTCGCCAGATCCGGGGTTCGCTGCGGTCCGAGACTCTCGCCCACAGCCTGGATGCTGCACTGGGCCGGCCGGATTCACGGCCCATCGCTCTGCGCACGCAGCTGGACGCCTGGTCGTTGGTGCTCGACCCGTGGTTCAACCAGCCGCGACTGCGCTTCCACCCACGGCACACGCGCGGCGGCGGGCGTGCGCTGGTGATCGACTGGCGCGTCGATCGTGAGGTGTTGCTGTTCGCCGCGTCGGACGGTCGTCTGAGGTGGTTGGTGAGTCTGCCCGTCCAGCTCGGCGACGAACTGCCGCGCCCTCTCGCGGGTTATGAACCGGATGAGTTCCACGCATTGGCAACGCAACTGGGCTGGCGTCCGGGGACCGACGCTCGTGCGTTCGCGGTTGCCCTGGCAAGTCGGTGGACCGGCGCCGATCTGACCGCCGACACCTTCGGCGGGCGGCACCGGCGGGTGTCGTTCCGGGACCTGGACTCGCCGCCCACTTCGAGGATCGAGCGTGCGCGTGGGCTCGGACTGACCCCACTCGGTGGCGACCTGAACGCGATCAACCGCACGATGTGGCTGAGTCTCGCCGTCGGTTCGGAGATCCCCGATCCCGACGATCTGCGGCTGGTCAGCCGCTCTGCGGCACAGGTTGCATTGGCGATGGCCGACGCGGCATTGCGCGACGAACTGCGGGACACCGTCGACGCCATGAACCAGACCGGCGGGGAGCCATCGCAGGAGGTGCGGCGGCATCTGCTGGCGCGCGCGGATCGGCTCGCTGCGGCGCCGGGTGGAGCAGTGCGTGCCGCAATCGTGCGCACGGTGGCGGCGGGGCAGTTGGACGACGCGTTCGGCAGCGCCACGGAGGCCGTGCAGGCATGTCCGGTCGTCTCCGGCGCGGCAGCACCGGCGGATCTGTCACCGGGTGAGGCGGACGCACTGGAGCTGTTGCGGGAGGCAGTACGCGATGCACACGAATTCGGTTATGGACAGCGCGACCGACGAGAGGACGTCTTCTGATGCGCGGTGAGTACAAGGTCCCCGGCGGCAAACTCGTCGCCGTCGACGTCGAGGTCGAATCAGGCCGGTTGGCAGGTGTTTCGGTGTCGGGCGACTTCTTCCTCGAGCCCGACGAAGCACTGGAGGACATCGACGCGGCACTGACGGGCATGCCCGCGGACGCCTCCGTCGACCAGTTGGCCGGTGCCATCACCGGTGCCCTCGACCCCGGGGTGAGCCTCATCGGCTTCAGCGCCGACGCGGTCGGCGTGGCGGTGCGTCGTGCGTTGGGCAAGGCGACCGGGTGGGACGACCACACGTTCGACGTCATACCGGCCACGGTCCTGCCACCGGTCGAACACGTCGCGCTCGACGAGGTCATCGCCCACGAGGTGGCTGCCGGCACGCGGCCGCCGACCCTGCGTTTCTGGGACTGGGACTCACCGCTGGTGGTCATCGGCTCGTTCCAGAGCTACCGCAACGAGATCGATCCGGAGGGTGCGGCACGGCACGGGATCGATGTTGTGCGAAGGGTTTCCGGCGGCGGAGCGATGTTCATGGAGCCCGGCAACTGCATCACCTACTCACTGGTGGTGCCGTCGTCGATGGTCGAAGGGCTGAGTTTCGAGCGCTCCTACGCCTTCCTCGACGAGTGGGTCATGGCCGCACTCGCGGAGGTCGGTGTCAACGCACACTACGTGCCGCTCAACGACATCGCGTCCGACAAGGGCAAGATCGCCGGTGCCGCGCAGAAGCGGTTCGCCGACGGCGCCGTGCTGCATCACGTGACGATGGCCTACGACATCGACGCCGACAAGATGCTGGAGGTGCTGCGCATCGGTCGCGAGAAGATGTCGGACAAGGGCACCAAGAGCGCGAACAAACGGGTGGACCCGATGCGTTCGCAGACCGGCCTGCCGCGCGAGCAGATCCTGGAGACCTTCACCAAGTCGTTCCTCGCGAGCTACCGCAGCCGGCTGTCGGCATACACCGACGACGAGCTGACCGAGGCCCGCCGCCTCGTCGACGAGAAGTTCGGCACCGCGGAGTGGACGCATCGCGTGGCATGAGCACCGTTCTGACGGATCGCCTTCGGTTGGAACCGGTTTCGCTGGACAGCGCCGACGACCTGCACCTCGTGCTCACCGACCCGGCCGTCTGGCCGTGGTACGCCGAACGCTGCCCGACCCGCAGTGAGGTGCGCACGCTGGCGAGTCGTATGGCGGACGGGTGGCGGCTGCACGGCGTCCACAAGTTGATTGCCTACGACCGGTCGACGAGGGAGGTCATCGGCCGCGGAGGACTGTCGCGCACACCGGTCGACGCGGACTGGGCGCAGGTCCATCGGTTCCTTCCGCAGGAACCGTGCGCGCTCGAGCCGTACCGCACGAAGGAGCCGTTCGTCGCGCACGCGAACTGGTTGGAGCTGGGATGGGCCGTCCGGGAACGGTTCTGGGGACACGGATATGCGGCTGAGATCGGTCGCGCCGGTCTGGCGTTCGCTTTCGATCGGCTGCAGATGCGTGCCGTGGTCTCGTGCACAGCGCGTAGCAACGTGCGGTCGAGCGCAGTGATGGAGCGTATCGGGATGTCGTACGCCGGTGAGGTACGCAGCCCCGGCGTCGTCCCGGGCAGCCCGGCGCGCGACGAGACGGCGTTCGCCACGTGCGTGCTGCTGCGCGGCCAGTGGGGGGTGGGGTCGGGTCGCTGACTCCGATTCCGATGAGGAGCGTAGCGCTCCGTGAGGGTGCTCGTCCTTGGGAGGTGCCCGTCTCGAGCGGATGTGATCGCAGGCCGAAGACTTCGACCCATCGGCGACCGGACCTTCTCGCTAGATGCGATCAACGTCCGTGAGGTCGACGGCCTGAATGTCCCGTGTGTCCGCCGGGTCGAGCAACCGGTCGAGCGCATGTCCTGCTGCGCTGCCGATGAGCGTTCCCGTGGCGACGGCGACGACGGAGCCGATCGCGATGGTCGCGGCGTTGAATCCCGCCTGCCCGGTTGCGAGTTCGGTCGTGCTCAGCAGGCCGAGGCTGCCGGGCACGAGCAGCCAGAACGCCGGCAGGAAGACCACCAGCCGGAGCGGGCGGCCGGAGAGGCGGTGCACGATGGCGGCGGCGAGTCCGGCCACGGTGGCCCCGGCCAGCGCCCCGAGGATGAGCCCGCTGCCGGCCTGCACGATCGACTGGGTCGCGAACGTGAGCGCCAGCACGACGAAGATCCAGGGGATCGCAGCGCGGGAGGCTGCGACGTTGACGACGATGCCGCAGCCGATCACGGCGACCCCGATGTATGGCGCCAGCGGTCCGAGGTCCTGGGCTCGCACGTTGGTCAACGCAGACAGCTGATCGCCGGTGACGGCGACCGCCGCGAAGAGGCCGACCGCGAAGAGCACGAGTTGCATCACTCCCGACACCAGGCGCGAGGTACCCGCGACCGCCGCCCCCGAGGCGATCTCCGACATACCTGTGACGATCATCGAGCCGGGCAACAACACCGCGAAGGACGCGACCATCGTCCGCAACGTCCCGTGCAGGGGCCAGTGCTGCGCCACCAGCAGCACCAGCACGCCGACCGCGAACGAGGCGAGCAACGGAAGCAGCGTGCGGACGACGGTCACCCGGCGACCGACCATCACGAGCAGTGCCACGACCAGCGAACTACCCGCGGCGGTGACCAGGTCGCGCCAGGTGGGCTGCAGGATCGCGCAGATGCCCGTGCCGATCGCGATCATCGCCAGGTCACTCAGCCAGACCGGGCGCGAGGGCGGCAGGGCCGCGATCGCGTCCAGTTCGCGGATCGCCGAGGGTATGGCGACAGCTCCGCGCATCAGCCGGTCGTAGACGTCCTGGACGAGGGTGACCTGCTCGAACCGCAAGGTCCCCGTGACGGGTTCGAAGCCGACGCTGTCCTCGGCGCTCAGCCCGGCGAACAGCCCGGTCGGGGTGGCCGCGACCCGCACGCCGGGCGCACCGAGGCGGCGCGCCAACAGCGTCACCTGCCACTCGACGTCCGGCACCGGCGCACCACCGGCGAGCAGAGCGCTGCCCATCCGCAGCAGCACCTCACGCGTCGAGTCCGTCATACAGCCATCATGACGGCCACGGGAACAACCGTTGTCAGTGGCGGCGTTTACGGTTGCACTATGCGCCCGACCACTGACCTGCAGCGACGTGTCGCGCCCTTCGAGGTTGTTTCCGAGTACTCACCCAGCGGCGACCAGCCGACCGCGATCGCCGATCTGGCGCGCCGGGTCGAGGCGGGGGAGCAGGACACCGTGCTGCTCGGCGCGACCGGCACCGGCAAGTCCGCCACCACGGCGTGGCTGATCGAGCAGGTGCAAAGGCCCACCCTGGTGATGGCACCCAACAAGACCCTCGCGGCACAGCTGGCCAACGAGTTCCGCGAGCTGCTGCCGCACAACGCGGTCGAATACTTCGTCTCCTACTACGACTACTACCAGCCCGAGGCCTACATCCCGCAGACCGACACCTACATCGAGAAGGACTCCTCGATCAACGACGAGGTCGAGCGGCTGCGGCACAGCGCCACCAACTCGCTGCTGACCCGGCGCGACGTGATCGTGGTCGCGTCGGTGTCCTGCATCTACGGCCTCGGCACCCCGCAGGAGTACGTCGACCGCATGCAAGCGCTGCGGGTCGGTGACCAGCTGGACCGCGACGACCTGCTGCGCAAGTTCGTCCAGATGCAATACACCCGCAACGACCTGGCCTTCACCCGCGGCACCTTCCGGGTCCGCGGCGACACCGTCGAGATCATCCCGGTCTACGAGGAGCTGGCGATCCGGATCGAGTTCTTCGGCGACGAGATCGAGCGGCTCTACACGCTGCACCCGCTGACCGGCGAGGTGGTGCGCGAGGAGCAGGAGATGTACGTCTTCCCCGCGTCGCACTACGTCGCCGGCCCGGAGCGGATGGAGCGGGCCATCTCCTCGATCGAGACCGAGCTGGCCGACCGGCTGAAGACCCTGGAGAAGCAGGGCAAGCTGCTGGAGGCGCAGCGGCTGCGGATGCGCACGACCTACGACATCGAGATGATGCGTCAGGTCGGGTCGTGCTCCGGCATCGAGAACTACTCGCGGCACATCGACGGGCGCGGCCCGGGCAGCGCACCCAACTGCCTGCTCGACTACTTCCCCGAGGACTTCCTGCTGGTCATCGACGAGTCGCACCAGACGGTGCCGCAGATCGGCGCGATGTACGAAGGTGACATGTCCCGCAAGCGCATGCTGGTGGACCACGGCTTCCGGCTGCCGAGCGCGATGGACAACCGGCCGCTGAAGTGGGAGGAGTTCCTGGAGCGCATCGGGCAGACCATCTACCTGTCGGCGACGCCGGGCGACTACGAGATGGCCAGGGCCGGCGGCGAATACGTCGAGCAGGTGATCCGGCCGACCGGTCTGGTCGACCCGGAGATCGTGCTGAAGCCGACCAAGGGGCAGATCGACGACCTGCTGCACGAGATCAACGAGCGCACCGAGCGGGACGAGCGCGTCCTGGTGACGACGCTCACCAAGAAGATGGCCGAGGACCTCACCGACTACCTGCTGGAGAAGGGCGTCCGGGTGCGCTACCTGCACTCCGAGGTCGACACGTTGCGCCGTGTGGAGCTGCTGCGCGAGCTGCGGCTCGGCGAGTTCGACGTGCTCGTGGGCATCAACCTGTTGCGTGAGGGCCTCGACCTGCCGGAGGTGTCGCTGGTCAGCATCCTGGACGCCGACAAGGAGGGCTTCCTGCGCTCGGCCCGGTCGCTCATCCAGACGATCGGCCGCGCTGCGCGCAACGTGTCCGGTCAGGTGCACATGTATGCCGACAAGGTGACCCCGTCGATGCAGGAGGCGATCGACGAGACCAACCGCCGCCGGGACAAGCAGCTCGCCTACAACAAGGCGGCCGGCGTCGACCCGCAGCCGCTGCGCAAGAAGATCGCGGACATCACCGACATGCTGCAGCGCGAGGACGCCGACACCGATGCGCTGATGGGCAGCGGCCGGGCGCAGTCGCGCGGCAAGTCCGACGGTCGCGGCAAGCGCGGCGGCGGTCGCGGTGCGGTGCTCGCGGACGGTGAGGTCGCCGGCGCGGCACGGGTCTCCGGTCTGCCGGCCTCCGACCTGGCCGGGTTGATCCAGGAGCTCACCGAGCAGATGCACCAGGCCGCGGCCGACCTGCATTTCGAGCTGGCCGCGCGGTTGCGCGACGAGTTGGGCGACCTGAAGAAGGAGTTGCGGCAGATGGAGGCCGCGACCAAGTGAGCCGGTGACCAGGGCGATCTACTACGTCACGTAGGATCCGGTGCATGGTCACCACTCTCGACGACACGACCGCCGCCGAGCGCGTCTCCACCAGCTTCCCGGCTCGGGCCTTCAAGCTCGCCGCCTTCGCCGAAGCAGTCTCCTGGATCGGCCTGCTGATCGGCATGTTCTTCAAGTGGATCGTGCAGTCCGGCGATCTCGGGGTGCGGATCTTCGGCCCGATCCACGGCACGATCTTCGTGCTCTACGTGATCAGCCTGGTGGCGGTCTCGGTGACGCACAAGTGGACGCCGAAGGAGTCGCTGCTCGGCCTGGTCAGCAGTGTGCCCCCGCTGATGACGGTGTGGTTCGAGCGCCGCGCGGAGCGCCGCGGCGCCCTGGTGCGCCGCGCGGCCTGACGCCATACCAACTCCGCCGACGACGCCGACGACGCCGGCGCGTCCCGAAGTGCCGACGGTCGGGGGTTGGGGACGGGGTTTCGCGGAAAGTGCGTCCCGAAGTGCCGACGGTCGGGGGTTGGGGACGGGGTTGCGCGGAGAATGCGTCCCGAAGTGCCGACGGTCGGGGGTTGGGGACGGGGTTGCGCGGAAGGGCGTCCCGAAGTGCCGACGGTCGGGGGCTGGGGACGGGTTGCGCGGAAGGCGCGTCCCGAAGTGCCGACGGTCGGTTGGTCGGGACGCCTCAGGCGGCCGCGGGGGCGCGCGAGTTGCCGGTGATCACCACGGCGAGCCGGCTGCCGCGCCAGCGGTCGGGGTCCGACTGCAGGAACGCGACGCCCGCGGCGGCCGCGCCCTCGACGAGCAGTTCGTCGTGCCGCCGGAGCGTCTCCAGCGCGGTGCGCAACTGCTCCTCGCTGACCGTGTCGATCTCGTCGATCACCTGCCGGGCGATGCGGAAGGTGTACCGGTTGTGCGGGCCGAGATCGCCCAGCAGTGAGGTCGCGACCGTGTCCACCTCGTCGATCGACACCGGGTGACCGGCGCGCAGCGAGCGGTACATGGTGTCGGCCCGCTCGGCGCACACCCCGACGACCTGCGTGCCGTGGGTGACCGCCTTGACCGCCAGGCCGATGCCGCCGCTGAGACCGCCGCCGGAGACCGGTACGACGACCGCGTCCAGCGGCGGCAGGTCGTGCGTCAGTTCCAGCCCGATGGTGCCCTGGCCGCTGATCACGTCCGGGTGGTCGAACGGCGGGACGAACAGGTAGCCGCGGTCGTTCGCGAGTGCGAGCGCGGCGGTGATGGCGGCGGTCTGGTCGTGGCTGGTGTGGTCCACCACCGCGCCGAGTTGCTCCAGCGCGCGGGCGCGGTAGTCCGGCACAGTGCGGGCGAGGAACGCGGTGACCGGCAGCCCGAAGCGGCGGCCCATGTGCGCCACCGCCCGCGCGTGGTTGCCGGTGGACGCGGTCGTCACACCGGTGACCTCGCCGCCCTCCGCGGCGGCCCGGATCGCGTTGCAGGCGCCGCGCACTTTGAAGCTGCCGGTCGGCTGCTCGATCTCCAGCTTCAGGTAGACCGTGGCGCCGGTCAGCTCGCTCAGCCACCGGCTGATCCGGCTGGGAGTGTGCTCCACGTGGCCGGCGATGCGTCGCTGCGCCGACCTGATCGCGTCGAGGTCGGGCAGCGCCAGGTCCGTCATACCGTCATTGTCCCGCGCTCGGCACGAACCCCAGCTGCTTGTCGACCGGGTGCGGCAGCGGATCCCCGGCGAGCCACCGGTCGGCCAGTTCGACGAACTGCGCGGCGAGCGCGTCCAGCCAGCCCGTGGAGTCCCCGGACAGGTGCGGTGAGATCGTCAGCCCCGGCACGTCCCACAGCGGTGATTCGGCGGGTAGTGGCTCCTGCTGGAAGACGTCGAGCGCGGCGCCGGCCAACGCACCGGCCTGCAGCGCGGCCACCAGGTCGGCCTCGACCACGCTCTGGCCGCGGCCGACGTTGACGAAGTATGCCGAGGGGCTCATCGCGGCAAACACGTTGCGGTCGAACAGATTCCGGGTGTCGTCCGTCAACGGTGTCACATTGACGACCACGTCGAAATCACCGACGTGTTTGCTCAGGGTGGAGCTGGCGATCACCGAGCCGAAGTCGGGGTCACCCTCGCGCGCGGTGCGCCCGGCACCCGTCACGTCGACGTCGACGGCACGCAGCAGCCGCGCGATCTCGCGACCGATGCTGCCGGTGCCCACGATCAGCGCACGGCGGCCACGCAGCGGCCGGGTCTCCCGGTGGCGCCACTCATGGGCGCGCTGCAGTTCGAGGCCCTCCCGCATCAGCTTCAGGTGCGCCAGCACCGACGCCAGCACGAACTCGGCGATCGGCCGGTCGAAGATCCCGCGGGCGTTGGTCACCACGACCTCGGAGTCGCGCAACTCCGGGAAGAGCAGCTTGTCGACGCCGGCCGCGGCGACGTGGATCCACCGCAGGTCGCCGCAATGGCGCCATACGTCCCGCACCGCGGTCGAGAAGAAGTCCCAGAGGAAGAGCGCCTCGGCGCCCTCCAGCGCGGCACCGAGGCCCGCCGCATCGGTGTACCGGAGCGTCGCTCGGGAGGCGAGGGCCGCCAGGCCCGGGGGTCGGTCGTCGGCGTCCGCCACCAGGACGGCGATCACGGGCGGGTTCGAAGTCACTCCGCCAGTGAAGAATGGCCGTGTCTGATTGTCAACAATTGATTCTGGATGCACCATGAGCAGGTGAGTCAAACACCCCCCGACGCCGCGCTCAGCGGCCTGCGCTCCCGGCCGTTCCCGGAGCAGGAGTACCTCGACCGTCTGCGTGCCGTGCAGGTGCGTATGGCGGAACGTCAGCTCAGCTCGCTGATCATCGCCGACCCCGCGAATCTCTACTACCTGACCGGCTACAACGCGTGGTCGTTCTACATGCCCCAGTGCCTCATCGTCCCGGTGGAGGGCGACTGCCACCTGTTCACCCGGACGATGGACGCGGCGGGCGCGCACTACACGGCGTTCCTGCCGGTCGACCGCATCCACGGCTACCCCGACTACCTGGTCAACCGCCCGGACACGCACCCCTTCGACTGGATCGTCGACCGCGCGCTGGAGATCGGCGTGCTCGTCGACGAGCCGGGCGCGTATGTCGCCGCGGAGCTGGACGCGCACTTCTTCTCGGTCCGCAGCTACCTGGCGATCCAGTCGGCGCTGAAGATGTCCGCCCTGGTCGACAGCACCGAGCTGGTCAACTGGGTGCGCGTGCGCAAGTCACCCCTGGAACGTGAAAAGCTCCACACCGCAGGCAAGATCGCGCAACGCGTGATGGAGACCGCACTGCAGGAGCTGGAGCCCGGCCGACGCCAGTGCGACGTGGTCGCGGAGATCCAGCACGCCCAGGCGCTCGGTGCGCACAAGCTCGGCGGCGACTACCCCGCGATCGTGCCGATGCTGCCCACCGGCGAGACGGCCGGCACCCCCCACCTCACCTGGAGCGACCTACCGCTGCAGAGGGGGGAGGCGACCACCATCGAGCTCGCCGGCGTGTTCCACCGTTACCACGCGCCGCTGGCCCGCACGGTCGTGCTCGGTAAGGCGCCGCGCAAGCTGATCGAGTGCGCCGACGCCACCAACGAGGGTATGGCGGCCCTGCTGGAGCAGATGCGGCCCGGCAACCGGACGTGCGACGTGCACCGGGAGTTCGCCCAGACCATCGGCCGCTACGGGCTCACCAAGGAGTCGCGGATCGGCTACTCCATCGGCATCGGCTACCCGCCGGACTGGGGCGAGCGCACCATGAGCGTGCGGCCCGAGGACGAAACGGTCATCGAGGAGGACATGGCGTTCCACGTCATCCTCGGCATGTGGATGGACGGCTGGGGGTACGAGACCTCCGAGTCCATGCTCATCGGTCCGGACGGCCCGGACCTGCTCACCAACGTCCCACGCGGACTGACAGCGAAGGAGTGACATGACCCGGCTGCCCCTGGCAACCCGTGCAACCGACCTGGTGGGGTCGATCATCGACTCCAGCACCTCCCTGCTGGCCGGTCAGCGGCACGACATCGTGCGGTTCGCCATGGGCAGCCCGGCGCCCGAGGCGATCCCTGCCGACACGTTGCGCGACATCGCGGCGACCGAGCTCGGCCGTCCGGACGCCTACGACTATGCCGCGACCGAGGGTGACCCGCGGTTACGCGACGCGCTGCTCGGCGTGCTCGCTGACACGCCCGACGCGCCCACCCCGGACCGGCTGCTCATCACGGCCGGCGGCATGCAGGGACTCGACCTGGCCTTCAAACTCTTCGTCGATCCCGGAGACCTGGTGGTCGTCGAATCACCCACCTACACCAACGGATCCGCGACCGCGCTGTCCTACCAGGCCGAGCTGCTGGAGGTGCCGGTCGATGACGAGGGCATGCAGGTCGACACCCTGGAGGACCTGGTGGCGCGCGCCGGCCGGACGCCGAAGGCGATCTACGCCATACCCACGTTCCAGAACCCGTCGGGCGCGTCGATGTCCGTCGAGCGCCGGCACCGCTTGCTGGAGCTGACCCGGCAGTGGGGCAGCGTGCTCATCGACGACGACCCGTACGGGCTGCTGCGTTTCGAGGGTGCGGACGTGCCGTCGTTGCACGCGCTCGCCGGCGGCGATCCGCTCGTCTTCTCGGTGCGAACCTTCTCCAAGATCATCGGCCCCGGCCTGCGGGTCGGCTGGGTGGACGCGGACCCGTCGCTGCAACAGCTGTTGATCAACGCCAAGCAGGCTATGGACACCTGCACCAACCTGCCGTTGCAACGGTTGGTGGCCGGGTTCCTGGAGGGCGGTCACCTGCAGCCGCACCTGGTCGCGCAACGCTCGGCGTACCGGGAGCGCAAGCGGGCCATGCAGGACGCGCTGACCGAGCACTTCGCGGGTACGGCGCACTGGACCGACCCGCACGGCGGCTTCTTCCTCTGGGTGACGTTCGACCACGACGTCGACACCGAGGCGCTGTTCGAGGTCGCGCTCGCCGAAGGGGTGGCGTTCATCCCGGGCAACGCGTTCTCGCCGAGTAAACGTTTCCCGGATGCGCTGCGGCTGTGCTTCGCGTCGAGCACCCCGGAACGCATCCGGGAGGGCGTGGCACGACTGCGTCGCGCGGTGGACTCGATGGGGAAGCGCTGATGACCGAAACCGTTGACACCCAGGGAGTTTCGCACCTCGAAAACGCGGCTCTCGCCCTGATCGACGAAGACGAACTGGTCGCGGTCACCCAGGCCCTGGTACGACAGCCGGGGGAGAACCCGCCGGGTGAGGAGGCCGCGCGGGTGGCGGCGCTCGTCGCGGCGTGCACGGCGCGAGGGCTCGACGTGCGGACCGCGCCGCTGGCGGAGGGCAGGGAGAACGTGCACGCCCTCACGACCGGCGGAGGCGGGCCGCGTCTGCTCCTGCTCGGGCACACCGACGTGGTCCCGGTGGGCGACGGCTGGTCGGTCGACCCGTTCGCCGGGGTGGTGCGCGACGGGCGGATCATCGGCCGCGGGACGAGCGACATGCTCGGGGGTCTGGCCGCGTGCGTCGTCGCGATGAGCGCCGTGCAACGCGCGGCCGAGCACACGGGCGTCGAGTTGTCCGGCCGGATCGAGCTGGTCGCCGCGGTCGACGAGGAGGAGGGCGGCCTCGGCATCCGCGGCTTCATGGCTGATGCTCACGAGATGCCGGGTCGGGTGAGCTATTGCGGATGCATCACCGCCGAGCCCACCGACCTGCAGACCATCGTCGCGGCACGCGGCGACTGCTACCTCGACATCACGGTGCACGGCCGGGCCGCGCACGCGGGCCGCCCGTCGGACGGCTGCAACGCGATCTACGGCGCCGCCCGGGTGATCGAGTCGTTGCGGGCCTGGAACGACGAGCTCGCGCGGTCACCGCATCCGCTGGCCGGGCCGGCGACCTGGAGTGTCGGGATCGTGGAGGGCGGACAGGGCACGGCGATCGTGCCGGCGGCCTGCCGGATCCAGGCGGACCGCCGGTTGCTGCCGGGGGAGGGGCCGGACACCGTGCTGGCGTCGGTCGAGGCCCGGATCGCCGGGCTGGACCTGGCGCGTGACGGACTGCATGCGGAGGTCGCGATGCCGATGAGCATGCCGGGTTTCGAGACGGCAGAGGATGATTCGTTCGTCCGGGTGCTCGACGGCGCGCTCGCGGACTCCGGTGGGCCCGGGCTGCCGCCCGGGGGCTGGACCGCCGCCTGCGACGGCGGATACATCAGTCGCGATCTCGGCGTGCCCACCGTGGTGCTCGGGCCTGGCTCGGTCAACGACCAGGCGCATCGGCCCGACGAGTCGGTGCCGATCGCGGAGCTCGTTGTCGCGGCCCGCACCTATGTCCGCGCGGCGGTACGACTGCTGGCGACGCGGGCGGGCGAGCGTCCGACGGGGACCCGGTGACCGGCGGGTAATCTGCTTCCGGCACGAAGGAGAACGAGAGCATGAGCGCAGCGGCAGGACGTCCCAGACTGGAGCCGGTGGTCCGTGAGTCGACCGCGGTGATGATCGCGGACCGAGTGCGCGAGGGCATCGAGCGTGGCGACCTGCCGCCCGGCACGCAACTGGGAGAGGCCGAGCTATCCCGCCAGCTCGGCGTGAGCCGTGGTCCGCTGCGCGAGGGGCTGCAACGCCTCACCCAGGAGGGGCTACTGCTGTCCATCCGCAACCGCGGCCTGTTCGTCATCGAGATGACCCCGGAGCGGGTGCGCGACATGTACGTGGCCCGGCAGGCGGTCGAGCGCGCGGCGGCGGAACAGATCCACCTGGGCTCACCGCAGACCGCCGGCGCGCAGCTGTTGCAGATCACCGACGAGATGGAGGTCACCGCCGATGCCGGGGACCCGTCCGGCGTCGGCGAGGCCGACATCGCCTTCCACGACCTGCTGGTGCGACTGGCCGGGAGCCCCCGGTTGTCCCGCATGCACCGCACCCTGCTGACCGAGACCCGGATGGGCATCCACGCACTCGAGCCGACCTACCAGGGGTATGACGCCCGCGTGGCCGAACACCGCGCGATCGCACAGTCGTTCATCGACGGCGATCCCGCGGAGACCGACCAGCTGCTGCGGCTGCACATGGCGGACGCGGTCGAGCGGCTGACCGCGCGCAGCGCCGGGACGGACTGACGGCCCGCCGGATCAGACGCTGATCCCGATGTACTTCACCTCGAGGAACTCGTCGATCCCGACGTTGCCGCCCTCGCGGCCGAGACCGGACTCCTTGATCCCGCCGAACGGCGCCGCGGGGTTGGACACGACCCCCTGGTTGAGGCCGACCATGCCGGACTCGAGGCGTTCGGCGACGCGGAGGGCGCGGCGCAGGTCGTTGGTGAAGACGTAGGACACCAGCCCGTAGGGCGTGTCGTTCGCGGCGGCGACCACCTCGTCCTCGGTGGCGAACGGGATGACGGAGGCGACCGGCCCGAAGATCTCTTCCCGGGCCATCCGGGCATCGGTGGGCACATCGACCAGAACCGTTGGCGGGTAGAAGAATCCGGGACCGTCGGGAGCCGCACCTCCGGTGAGCACCCTGGCGCCCCGTGCGGTCGCGTCGGCGACCAGGTCGACGACCTTGCCGCGCCCGGCATCGTCGATGAGCGGGCCGACCTGGGTGCCGTCCTCGACACCGGGACCGACCTGCAGTGCGCTCATCGCCGTCGACAGCCGTCGGGCGAACTCGTCGGCCACGCCCTGCTGGGCGTAGATCCGGTTGGCCGCCGTGCACGCCTCACCCATGTTGCGCATCTTGGCCGCCATGGCGCCCGTCACCGCCTCGTCCAGTTCGGCGTCGTCGAACACGATGAACGGTGCATTGCCACCCAGCTCCATCGAGGTGCGCATCACGGTGTCCGCACACTGCGCGAGCAGGATCTTGCCCACCGCGGTCGACCCGGTGAACGACAGCTTGCGGGCCTTGCCGGACCGGATCAGCGGCTCCATGACGCCGTTCGCGTCGGTGCAGGTGACGATGTTGACGACGCCGGCAGGCACACCCGCGTCGAGCAGGATCTGCCCCAGCGCCAGCATCGACAACGGGGTCTGCGGCGCCGGTTTGATGACGCTGGTGCAGCCCGCGGCGATGGCGGGGCCGATCTTGCGGGTGCCCATCGCCATCGGGAAGTTCCACGGCGTGATCAGCAGGCACGGCCCGACCGGCTGCTTGGTCACCAGGAAGCGTGCGCCACCCGCCGGCGCGGTCTGGTAGCCGCCGTCGATGCGCAGCGCCTCGCTCGCGAAATGGCGGAAGAACTCTGCGGCATAAGCGATTTCGCCACGCGACTCGGCGAGCGGCTTGCCCATCTCCAGCGTCATCAGCAGCGCGAGATCGTCGATCCGCTCGTGGAGCAGGTCGTACGCGCGCATCAGCATGTCGTAGCGGTCACGGGGAGCGGTCGCGGCGAACCCGGCCTGTGCGTCGACCGCCGCGTCGAGCGCTCGCCGGCCGTCGTCCGGGGTGGCGTCGGCGACCCGCGCCAGCTCCTCGCCGGTCGCGGGATTCGAGACCGGGAACGTCGCGCCACTCGCCGGGTCGGCCCACGCACCGCCGATCAGCAACTGTGTCGGCACCGCATCGAGCACCCGGGCGGACCGGACCGATCTGTCGTTCGAAAAGGACATCTGCGCACTCCTCGCGAGTTAGTCTGATTGTTGACAATCTAGCAAGGGACGGATTTCGATGGCACAGCTCTCCCAGGCCCTCAAGCAGGCCACGCCGGTGATCGCAGCACGGGGCGAGGGGGTGAACCTGTATGACGAGGACGGCCGACGCTACCTGGATTTCACCGCAGGTATCGGGGTGACCAGTACCGGGCACTGCCACCCGCGGGTGGTGGCCGCCGCACAGGAGCAGGTCGCGAAACTCATCCACGGGCAGTACACCACCGTCATGCACCGGCCGTTGCTGACGCTCGTGGAGCGCCTGGGTGAGGTGTTGCCCGAGCGGCTGGACCGGGTTTTCTTCGCCAACTCCGGGTCGGAGGCCGTCGAGGCGGCGCTGCGGCTGGCGCGTCAGGCGACCGGCCGTCCCAATGTGATCGTCTTCCACGGCGGGTTCCACGGCCGAACCGTCGCAACCGCGTCGATGACAACCTCGAACACCCGCTACAGTGCTGGCTTTTCGCCGCTCATGTCCGGTGTGCACGTGGCGCCGTTCCCCAACCCGACGCACTACGGTTGGCCGGTCGAGCAGGCGACGGACTTCGCGCTCAAGGAGCTCGACTTCATCCTGCAGACGCTCACCCAGCCGAACGAGACCGCGGCCTTCCTCGTCGAGCCGGTGCTCGGTGAAGGCGGCTACGTACCCGGCAACACCGCCTTCTTCACCGGCCTGCGGGAACGGGCCGACCGGCACGGGATCCAGCTGATCCTCGACGAGGTGCAGACCGGCTGGGGACGCACGGGGAAGTTCTGGGCGCAGGAGCATTTCGGGGTGACACCGGACATCCTGGTCACCGCCAAGGGCATCGGATCCGGCTTCCCGCTGTCCGGTATCGCGGCCCCCGCGGCGCTGATGGACAAGGTGTGGCCGGGCTCGCAGGGTGGAACCTACGGCGCGAATGCCGTAGCGTGCGCGGCGGCCATCGCCACGCTGGACGTCATACAGGACGAGAAACTCGTCGACAACGCGGCGCAGCGCGGCGAGCAGTTGCTGGAGCGGCTGCGGAGCACGGCGGACGGGTACGACGCGGTCCACGACGTGCGTGGCCTGGGTCTGCTGGTCGGGAACGAGTTCCGGTCCGCGAACGGCGAGCCCGACGGAAGCACCGCCGCGGCGGTGCAGCAGGAGGCGGCCCGTCGTGGCCTGCTGCTGCTGACCTGTGGACCATCGGGCGAGGTGGTGCGGTTCATACCGGCCCTCGTCGTGAACGAGAAGGAGGTGGACGAAGCCGCCGAGCTGTGGGCAGCGTCGGTCGACGCTGTCCTTGCGGCCGGCGCACGCTGACGTGCCCCGGAGCGACCTGTTTGGAGCGAGGTCCTGCCGGGAAGTAGCCAGGAGTGCACATCCACCATGAGGAGGAGCACATGCCAGCTCAATCGACCGACAGCGATACGTATGCGAGTCCCGGCGAGCAGCCGGTTGACCAGAAAACCCTGAGACGCGCCGTCGGCGCATCGATGATCGGGAACGCGACCGAGTGGTACGACTACGGCGTCTACGCCTACCTGACGACCGAGATCACCGACAACTTCTTCCCGCACGCGGGCGTGGCGGCAACCCTGCTGGTGTATGCCGTGTCCTTCGTCCTGCGGCCGCTCGGCGGCATCGTGTGGGGCCCCATCGGAGACCGGTTGGGCCGCAACAAGGTGATGGCGATGACCATCATCCTGATGGCGCTCGGCACCTTCCTCGTGGGCGTCATCCCCAGCTACGACTCGATCGGCTTCTGGGCACCGGTCCTGCTGATCCTGCTGCGCGTCGTGCAGGGTTTCTCCACCGGTGGTGAGTACGGCGGTGCCGCCACGTTCATGGCCGAGTACGCCCCGGACAAGAAGCGCGGTTTCTGGGGCTCCTTCCTGGAGTGCGGCACCCTGCTCGGCTTCAGCGGCGGCCTGGCCATCACGCTCATCCTGCGCGCATCGCTCAGCGATGACGCCATGACGTCGTGGGGTTGGCGCATCCCCTTCCTCATCGGCCTGCCGTTGGGCCTGGTCGGGCTGTATCTGCGCACCAAGATGGAGGACACCCCGGTCTTCCGCGAGCTGCAGGGCAACAACGAGGTGGAGGAAGCGGCCACCAGCGCGCTGAAGGACCTGTTCCGGGACTACTGGCAGCCGATCGTGCGCCTCTTCCTGTTGGTCGTTGCGCTGAACATCGCCGACTACACGCTGCTGACGTACATGCCGACGTACATGTCGGGTGACAAGCCGGACGGGCTGGGCATTTCGAGCACCCAGTCGGATGTCATCCTGCTGATCGGTCAGCTGATCATGACGGCGCTGATCTGGATCGCGGGAACGACGTCGGACCGGGTCGGGCGAAAACCCATGTGGTGGTTCTCGCTGATCGGGATCTTCGTGCTCGCCGTGCCCTGCTTCTGGCTCATGGGTCAGGGGATCGCCTGGGCCATCATCGGATTCACCGTTCTCGGGTTGGTGTTCCTGCCGCAGCTGGGCACCGTGTCGGCGACCTTCCCGGCGATGTTCCCGGCGCACGTCCGCTATGCGGGTATGGCGATCAGCTACAACGTGTCGACCGCCGCCTTCGGTGGCACCGCATCCGTGGTCAACGACTGGCTGGTCGGCTGGGGCGGCCGTTACATGCCGGCGTTCTACATGATGCTCGCCATGGTCATCGGGATGATCGGCCTCGTGAAGGTCCCCGAGACGGCGGGCGAGTCGATCCGCGGCCGCGGCATACCGGGTACCTCGGAGGAGAAGGCCGAACCGCGAGATCGTTCCGGCATTCACAACGTGTCCGGAATCCATGACGTCTCACGGGAGTTCGGCACCCGCCGGCGTCGCTAGCGGCGTCTCGGGTCACGTCATACGTCGAGTGCGGCGGGCTGGTCCTCGGTGTTGCCCTGTGCAGCGCCGAGGATCAGCACGCTGGCCGCGACCACGAAGAGCATCCCGAGCAGTTTGACGGGGGAGAGCCGCTGCCCCAGCACGAGTAGACCGGCACCGGCGGCGACGACCGGCTCGAGCGAGAGCAGGATGCCGAACACGTTGGGCGGCAGCCGGCGCAGTGCGACCAGCTCCAGGGAGTAGGGCACGACCGACGACAGCACGGCGATTCCCGCGCCCTTGAGGAGCGCCTCGCCGCCGACGAGCGGGCTGCCCGCCTCGAACGCGCCGAGCGGCAGCACCACGACGGAGGCCAGGAGCATGGCGATCGCCAGGCCCTCCACCCCGGAGAAGTGCCGGCCGGTGCGCCGGGAGGTGAGGATGTAGATCGCCCAGCACGCCCCGGCGGTGAGTGCCAGCAGGATGCCCACCAGGTCGAGGTCGCCGAGCGGTGTGCTGACCGCGCCGGAGACCAGGACGACCCCCGCCGCTGCGAGCAGGATCGCGAGGAAGTCCCGGACGTGCCGCGACAGGATCGCCGACAGCACCAGCGGGCCGATGAACTCGATGGTGACGGCGACACCGATCGGCAACCGGCGCAGCGACCCGTAGAACGCGAGGTTCATCGCGCCGAGGGTCGCACCGTAGGCCGCGACGGCCACCCAGTCGGAGCGGCTGCGACCGCGCAGCGACGGGCGGACCCACGGCCACATCAGCAGGGTCGCGAGCGCCAGCCGGAGCGCGACCGACCCGGAGACGCCGACGAGCGGCAGCAGCGTCACGGCCAGTGCGCCGCCGAACTGGACGGACACGATGCTGCCCAGCACGAGCAACGGCGCGGGGACAGTCCCCGCGCCGCGCCTCATGCCGGTGATTATTGCAGTTGGCGGATCCGGCCGATGACCGTCAGGGTCTCCTGGCGGTGCGCCGGCATGTCCTCCTCGACGACGACCTCGCCGGTGGACGGCGAGTGCAGGATCCGCCGCGGGCCGGTGACGATGCCGACGTGGTGGATCGTCTTGCCGGGGTAGGCGAAGAAGTACAGGTCGCCCGGTCGTGCCTCGTCGACCGGCACGTCGTCGCACGCGCGGTACTGGTCGCCGCCGTCGCGGGCGAAGATCACCCCGAGGCGGCGCAGCGCGTAGTGGACCAGACCGGAGCAGTCCAGTCCGGCGGGGGAGATGCCGCCCCAGAGGTAGCCGAGACCGATGTGCCGGCGCGCCTCGGTGAGGAAGTTGTCGACGGTCGGCGCGACGCCGCAGTCGGGGAGGCGGCCGACGGGGGCGTCGTCGACGAGCCGTAGGTGGGCGGTGCGGACGTATCCCGGGTAGCCGGTGTCGCTGCCGTCATACGGCTGCCACGGTGCGGTGACCCGGGTCCAGCCCGCCTCCTCCTCGCCACCGACGAGGACCGGCTCACCCTCGAGGAGTTCGGAGTCGAAACGCTCGTAGAGGCCGAGGCGACCCTCCTCGAGCGTCGGCTGCGCGTCCAGGTCGGCGAGCCAGCGAGCGTGGTCGGGCCGGTCGGCGACGATGGGTCCGTCGACGGGCCGGGGAGAGCCGGGCGCGTTCCACAGCCCGGTGACCCCGACGTTCACAATTGCCAGTTGTGCGGCTTCCGCGTCAATCATCACCAGCCCATCCAACACGCTCGCTGCCGCCCGCGCTCACCAGCCCCGCGATCGCCACTCCGCCAGCTGCGGGCGCTCGGCCCCGAGGGTCGTGTCGTCACCGTGCCCCGGGTAGACCCAGGTGTCGTCGTCGTACCGGCCGAACACGCGCTCCTCGACGTCGTCGATCAGCTGCGGGAACGACTGGTAGTCGGCGTGATTCGTCGCTCCTACGCCTCCGGGGAAGAGGGAGTCGCCGGTGAACAGGTGGGTGTGACCGTCGTCGCCCCGGAACGACAGTGCGACGGACCCGGGCGTGTGCCCGCGCAGGGCGATCACGTCGAGCGTCAGGTCGCCGACGCGGACGGTGTCGCCGTCGGCCAGCCGCTGGTCGACGGCGACCGGCAGCTCGTCCGCGTCGTCCGCGCCCGCGAGGGTGCGGGCTCCGGTCGCGCCCACCGCGTCCGGCAGGGCCCGCACGTGGTCCCAGTGCCGGTGCGTGGTGACGATCTGGGTGACCCGGCCGCCGTCCGCCTCGACCATCGCCGCGATCGCCGGCCAGTCGTCGGCGGCGTCGATGAGCAGCGCCTCACCGCTCGCCGCGTCGGTCACCAGGTAGACGTTGTTGTGCATGTCCGAGACGCTGAGCTTGCTGATCCGCGCCGGACCCGCATCACGCGTCGCAGGAGCATCACCAGGGGTCACGTGACCGTCGTACATCATCGAAGTCTCCTCACGATTCGGGGTTGTCGGTGGTGCGACCTAGCATTGAGCTCGTGCCAACGCCTCCGTCATCCACCGTGCCATCAAGTCGGGGCCGCGACCACCTCCGGGTGCGTGGTGCTCGCGAGCACAACCTCCAGGACATCTCGATCGACATCCCGCGCGACGCGCTCGTGGTCTTCACCGGGCTGTCCGGTTCGGGCAAGTCGTCACTCGCCTTCGACACCATCTTCGCCGAGGGACAGCGCCGGTATGTCGAGTCGCTGTCGGCATACGCCCGGCAGTTCCTCGGCCAGATGGACAAGCCGGACGTCGACTTCATCGAGGGTCTGTCGCCCGCGGTGTCGATCGACCAGAAGTCGACCAACCGCAACCCGCGCTCGACCGTCGGCACCATCACCGAGGTCTACGACTACCTGCGCCTGCTCTTCGCCCGCGCCGGGCGGCCGCACTGCCCGGTGTGCGGTGAGCCGGTCGGCCGGCAGACACCGCAACAGATCGTCGACCAGCTGCTGGCGCTGCCGGACCGCACCCGCTACCAGGTGCTGGCCCCGGTGGTGCGGGCGCGCAAGGGCGAATACCTCGAGTTGTTCGCCGAGTTGCAGGCCAAGGGCTACTCGCGGGCGCGGGTCGACGGCGAGGTCGTGACGCTCACCGAGCCGCCGAAGCTCGCCAAGCAGAAGAAGCACACGATCGAGGTCGTCGTCGACCGGCTGGTGGCCAAGGAGGGTGATGCCTCCGGCAAGCAGCGGATCACCGACTCGGTCGAGACGGCGCTCGGCCTGGCCGGTGGTGTGATGATCGCCGACCTGGTCGACCTGGACGCCGACGACCCCCGGCGGGAGCGGCGCTTCTCCGAGAAGATGGCCTGCCCCAACGAGCACCCGCTCGCGATGGACGAGATCGAGCCCCGCTCGTTCTCGTTCAACAGCCCGTTCGGCGCGTGCCCGACCTGCACCGGTATCGGCACCGAGCTGGAGGTCGACATCGACCTGGTGATCCCCGACCAGGACAAGTCGATCCGGGAGGGCGCGATCCTGCCGTGGGCGCAGGGCGCGCAGTCGACCGACTACTTCCTGCGGGTCATCGGCGCGCTCGCCGACGAGCAGAAGTTCAGCCTCGACGTGCCGTGGCGAGCGCTGCCGGAGCGTGCCAAGGAGGCGCTGCTGCACGGCCGGAACCACAAGGTGCACGTCAAGTACCGCAACCGCTACGGCCGCGAACGCAGCTACTCCACGGGCTTCGAGGGCGTCATACCGTTCATCAAGCGGCGGCACGAGGAGACCGAGTCCGACTGGAGCCGGGACCGCTACGAGGGCTACATGCGGGAGGTGCCCTGCCCGGTCTGCCGCGGCGCCCGGCTGAAGCCCGAGTCGCTGGCGGTGACCATCGGCGGACGTTCCATCGCCGAGGTCTGCGCGCTGCCGATCTCCGAGTCGGCCGGCTTCCTGGACAACGTCGACTTCACACCGCGGGAGCGGCAGATCGCCGAGCGGGTGATCCGCGAGGTCGACGCACGGCTCGGATTCCTGCTGGACGTCGGTCTCGACTACCTGTCGCTCGACCGGCCCGCGGCGACGCTGTCCGGCGGTGAGGCGCAGCGCATCCGGCTGGCCACCCAGATCGGTTCGGGGCTGGTCGGCGTGCTCTACGTGCTCGACGAGCCGTCCATCGGTCTGCACCAGCGCGACAACCACCGGCTGATCGAGACGCTGACCCGGTTGCGCGACCTGGGCAACACGCTGATCGTCGTGGAGCACGACGAGGACACCATCGCCACCGCCGACTGGGTCGTCGACATCGGGCCGGGCGCGGGCGAGCACGGCGGCAACGTCGTGCACTCGGGTCCGGTCAAGGAGCTGTTGGAGCACCCCGACTCGATCACCGGCGCCTACCTGTCCGGTCGTCGCGAGATCCTGACCCCGGCGATCCGCCGGCCGCAGGACGGTCGCCAGATCGTCGTCCGCGGGGCGCGCGAGCACAACCTGCAGAACATCGACGCCGCCATACCGCTCGGCAATCTCGTGGCGGTCACCGGTGTTTCCGGCTCCGGCAAGTCGACGCTGGTCAACCACATCCTCTACAACGTGCTGGCCAACCAGCTCAACGGCGCCCGGCACGTGCCCGGGCGGCACCGCACGGTGGAGGGTCTGGACCAGCTGGACAAGGTCGTCCACGTCGACCAGAGCCCGATCGGCCGCACCCCGCGGAGCAACCCCGCGACCTACACCGGGGTCTTCGACAACATCCGCAAGCTGTTCGCCGAGACGACCGAGGCGAAGGTGCGCGGTTACCAGCCGGGACGCTTCTCGTTCAACGTCAAGGGTGGTCGCTGCGAGGCCTGCAGCGGTGACGGCACCATCAAGATCGAGATGAACTTCCTGCCGGACGTCTACGTCCCGTGCGAGGTGTGCCACGGCGCCCGCTACAACCGCGAGACGCTCGAGGTGCACTTCAAGGGCAAGACGATCGCGGACGTGCTCGACATGCCGATCGAGGAGGCGAAGGACTTCTTCGCGGCGGTGCCCGCCATCGCGCGGCACATGAACACCCTGGTCGACGTCGGGCTGGGTTACGTCCGGCTCGGGCAGCCGGCGCCGACCCTGTCCGGTGGCGAGGCGCAGCGCGTGAAGCTCGCCTCCGAGCTGCAGAAGCGTTCCACCGGCCGCACCATCTACGTGCTCGACGAGCCCACCACCGGTTTGCACTTCGAGGACATCCGCAAGCTGCTCGGGGTGCTGCAGGGCCTGGTCGACAAGGGCAACACGGTGATCGTGATCGAGCACAATCTCGACGTGATCAAGTCGGCCGACTGGATCCTCGACATGGGCCCCGAGGGCGGGCACCGGGGCGGCACCATCGTGGCGACCGGCACCCCGGAGGAGGTGGCCGAGGTCGCGGACAGCTACACCGGTCAGTTCCTCGCGCCGCTGCTCGCCAAGACGACCCGGGCCGCTCGGCCGTCGCAGGCCAAGGCGTCGCCGACGAAGAAGGCGACGACGAAGAAGGCGAGCGCGAAGAAGACGGCGACGAAGAAGGCGGCGCGGAAGACGGCCGCCACCAAGGCCGCAGCCACCACGTCGCCCACCCGCACCCGGACCGCCGCCGCGGCGGCACGCTCGGCCAAGCCCGCTGCCACCGCGAAGGCACCGAACGCGAAGGCGACGCGGGCGAACTGACCCGGTGCACCGCTGTCCCGGGTGCGGCGCCGGTGCACAGCGGATGCACAGGCCTTCGCAACCTGTTGACCATTCAAGTACCGCATCATGGTCCCATGACGACCCGAGACGACCGTCCTGCCGACGCACCCGGTGAAGGGACCCCGCGGCGTGCGGTGCTGTGCTCCGCCGGCCTCATCGGCGGACTCACGGTGGTGGCCGCGCTGGCCGGGTGTGGTGGGTCGAGCGCTGCCGATGCGGCCGGCAGCACCGGCGCCTCGGTGACGCACGGCGGCTCGGCAGGCGGTGCCGCCGAGAGCGTCGCGACGTCGAAGGTCCCGGTCGGCAGCGGCATCATCGACGACAACCTGCAGACGGTCATCACCCAGCCCACCAGCGGCGAGTTCAAGGCGTTCAACTACCTGTGCACGCACCAGCAGTGCCCGGTCTCGCAGATCCAGGGCGAGAAGATCATGTGCGCCTGCCACGGCAGCGAGTTCAGCATCAAGGACGGCTCCGTGCTGCAAGGACCCGCGACCAAGCCGCTGGAAGCCAAGACCGCGACGGTCAAGGGATCCCGGGTCGTCATCTCCTGAGCAGGCGTCCCGTAGTGCCGACGGTCGGTGGGTGGGGACGGGTTTTCGGTGCGAAGGTGTCCCGTGGTGCCGACGGTCGGTGGGTGGGGACGGGTTTTCGGCCCGAAGGTGTCCCGTGGTGCCGACGGTCGGTGGGTGGGGACGGGTTTTCGGTGCGAAGGCGTCCCGTAGTGCCGACGGTCGGTGGTTGGGGACGGGTTTCCGGCCCGGGGATGTCCCGTAGTGCCGACGGTCGGGGTGCGGGGACGGCGTCGGGGTGTCCGGGTGAGTCCATAGAGTGGAGTTGTGGCCGATCCTTCGTCATACCGCCCGAAGCCGGGGGAGATCCCGGTCGACCCCGGTGTCTACAAGTTCCGCGACAAGGACCGCCGGGTCATCTACGTCGGCAAGGCCAAATCGCTGCGCAGCCGGCTGTCGTCGTACTTCCAGGACATCGCGGCACTGCACCCGCGCACCCGCACCATGGTCACCACCGGAGCCAGCGTCGAATGGACCGTGGTGCGCAACGAGGTGGAGGCGCTGCAGCTCGAATACTCCTGGATCAAGGAGTTCGACCCGCGGTTCAACGTCAAGTACCGCGACGACAAGTCCTACCCCTACCTCGCGGTCACCATGGGCGAGGAGTTCCCCCGGGCGCAGGTGATGCGCGGGACCAAGCGCAAGGGCACCCGCTACTTCGGGCCCTACGCGCACGCGTGGGCGATCCGCGAGACGCTCGACCAGCTGCTGCGGGTCTTCCCGCTGCGCACCTGCAGCAGCGGCGTCTTCCGGCGCGCCGGGCAGGTCGGCCGGCCGTGCCTGCTGGGTTACATCGACAAGTGCTCGGCGCCCTGTGTCGGTCGGGTCACCCCGGAGGAGCACCGGGCGATCGCGGAGGAGTTCTGCGACTTCATGGCCGGCAACACCGGCCGGTTCGTCAAGCGGCTGGAGCGCGAAATGCGTGCTGCCAGCGACGAACTCGACTTCGAGACGGCCGCACGGCGACGGGACGACCTGCAGGCGCTGGAGAAGGCCCTGGAGCGGTCCGCGGTCGTGCTGCCGGACGCGACCGACGCCGACGTCTTCGGGATCGCCGACGACGAGCTGGAGGCCGCGGTGCAGGTCTTCCACGTGCGCGGTGGACGCATCCGTGGCCAGCGGGGCTGGGTGGTCGACAAGCAGAGTGAGGGTGATCTCGGGCTCGCCGAGGTGGTCGAGCGCTTGCTCGGGCAGGTGTATGGCGGGGAGTCTCCCGAAGGTGTGCCGCGTGAGGTGCTGGTGCCGGCGTTGCCGCCGGAGCCGGAGGCGATGGCAGATCTGCTGTCCGAGGTCCGCGGCGCGAACGTCGACCTGCGCGTGCCGCAGCGTGGTGACAAACACACGCTGATGGAAACGGTCAACCGCAACGCCACGCAGGCCCTCGCCCGGCACAAGGTGGCCCGCGCCGGTGACCTCACCGCGCGCAGCCAGGCGTTGCAGGACCTGCAGGACGCGCTCGAACTGCAGCAGGCGCCACTGCGCATCGAGTGCTTCGACGTCAGCCACGTGCAGGGCACCAACGTCGTCGCCTCGATGGTCGTCTTCGAGGACGGGCTGCCCCGCAAGGGCGAATACCGGCGGTTCATCGTGCGCGGCACCCCGCAGCCCGACGGGTCCGTCCGGGTCGACGACACCGCCGCCATGGACGAGATCCTCACCCGCCGGTTCCGGCACTACCTCGAGGACCGTGACAACGCCGGGGACATCGAGCTGGACGACACCGACGAGCCGTCACCGGGCAGTGGCCCGATCGACGAAACCACCGGCAAACCCAAGCGATTCGCCTACCCGCCGCAACTGGTGGTCGTCGACGGCGGCAAGCCGCAGGTGGACGCCGCGTCGCGCGCCCTGGAGGGCCTGGGCATCGACGACGTCGCCGTGGTCGGTCTGGCCAAACGACTCGAAGAGGTCTGGCTGCCCGGCGACGACTTCCCGGTGATCCTGCCGCGCACCAGTGACGGCCTCTACCTGTTGCAGCGGGTGCGCGACGAGGCGCACCGCTTCGCGATCACCTTCCACCGGCAGCGCCGATCCAAGGCGATGACGCGGTCGGCGCTGGACGACATACCCGGGCTGGGCGCAGTCCGTCGCAAGGCGCTGCTGAAGCAGTTCGGTTCGGTCAAGAGGCTCCGGGCGGCAACAGCGGACGAGATTGCCGCGGTGAAGGGCATCGGGCCCGCTCTCGCCGCTACGGTGCACTCACACCTGAAAGAAGATGGCGACGCGACACCTGCGGTCAACCTGACCACCGGTGAAGTGCTGGACGACAAGGAGACGATCCGATGACCACCTCGGAGGAGCCCCCGGCGGGGTCGCCGGAGCTGATCGTCGTCACGGGTATGAGCGGCGCGGGACGCACCACCGCCGCCAACGTGCTCGAGGACCGCGGGTGGTACGTCATCGACAACCTCCCGCCGCAACTGCTGGTCTCCATGGCGGACCTGCTCGCCAAGCAGAGCGTCGACAACCGTGACGACCTGCCGCGTCTGGCGGCCGTCGTCGACGTCCGGTCACGGGAGTTCTTCACCGACTTCCGGGAGGGCCTGGACCACCTGCGTGACGAGGGGTGGCGGCCGACGGTCATCTTCATGGACGCGACCGACGAGGCCTTGGTGCGCCGCTTCGAGTCGGTCCGCCGCCCGCACCCGCTGCAGGGCGAGGGCCGGCTGCTGGACGGCATCCAGGCAGAACGCGAAACCCTGCGTGACCTGCGCTCCACGGCCGACATCCTGATCGACACCAGCGGTCTCAACGTCCACCAGCTCAGCAGCAAGGTGCGCGAGTTCGTCGGCGGCGACGAGGGCCCGGCACTGCGCGTCGCGGTCATGTCGTTCGGGTTCAAGTACGGCATCCCGCTGGACGCCGACCTGGTCTTCGACATGCGCTTCCTGCCCA